>NZ_JASNGE010000006.1:0-240224 GCF_030164735.1 Bacillus sp. RB3 | reverse complement strand
GAAACTAGCACGTACGGTGTGAGGTGGGGGAAAAGGTGGAGATTGCATCAAAGCCTTACCTATCATCATAAATGATTTTGAAGTATCGTAAGCTAAATCCTTGGGTGCCAGTCGAGCCTTGGAAAGCTGGAGATTTAGGCTTACCTGTTTGTGATGGACCTGGAGGAAGTAAATTAGCTGTTTGTATTTGTCATGATGGCATGTTCCCTGAAGTAGCTCGTGAAGCGGCCTATAAAGGTGCAAATGTCTTAATTCGTATTTCTGGATATAGTACACAAGTTAGTGAACAATGGATGCTAACGAATCGTTCAAATGCATGGCAAAATTTAATGTATACATTGTCGGTAAACTTAGCGGGTTATGATGGTGTATTTTATTACTTTGGTGAAGGACAAGTATGTAATTTTGATGGGACTACTTTAGTACAGGGTCATCGAAATCCTTGGGAGATTGTTACTGCTGAAGTATATCCAGAACTAGCAGATCAGGCTAGATTAGGATGGGGATTGGAAAATAATATATATAATCTAGGTTCAAGAGGATATGTAGCAACTCCTGGTGGGGTGAAAGAAAATCCATATACGTTTGTAAAAGATTTAGCTGAAGGTAAATATAAGGTACCTTGGGAAGATGAGATTAAAGTAAAAGATGGATCTATTTATGGATATCCAGTAAAAAAAACGATTCATTCTTAGGGAAGGGAAATGAAACAAGCGCATCATATTGATGCGCTTGTTTTTGTTAATCAATAATTTGAAATTCTTTTAACTCTTTTTCGACATTTTGTAGGAGTTGTTCGCTTTTTTGAAGTACATTCGTTGGGAAAGTCTCATCATCACCATATTCAACGCCGTGAGGATAATAATGTTTTCCTAATAAGGGGGGGAGTAGTTTTACTTCAGCGTGTCTACTGCCAATGTCACCTTCAACAGCAACTCCTTGCACTCGTAAATAATAAACATCCTTTAATATTTCAAATTTATAATCGTATGTAACTCGTTCATAATCCCACTGTCCGGCAAGTACGAAGTGGTTGTTTTCCATGATTTCAGTTAAAAGAGTTAATTCAACGACGGCTCCATTAAATTTCGTATTTGTAAATTGCATATAATACCTCCTTTTTTAATGTTACACCATTATTTTTATAATAGTATGAATAATAAGAAAGTGCAATTCATATTGAGAGAAAAGGGATAATCCAGACTTTTTTCACAAAAATATGATATAGTGAAAAGAGTACGGTACACACAAAAAGAAAGAAAAGGATTTGTGTATATCTCAATTTTATGTTTTGTTCAGGAGGTATATTGTTTGAAGAAATTATTGCGTATCGTAATGATTACATTTTTAATTTTAGCTGTTGATTTATACGGGAAATTACTCGTTTCACAATATATATTAACCCCATCTCAATCAAAGCAAGAAAATAAAATTGTGAAAAAGAAAAAGCAAATTAAGGAAGACTCCTCAGACACTGTTTTAAATATGATTGGTGAAGACTCTGAAAACCTATTAGCGAAGTGGGGAGAACCCTCTCGAATAGAGCCATCTGCATACGGATATGAATGGTGGGTATACAACCAGGATTTAACTCAGTATGTTCAATTTGGAGTTTCTGAACGTAAAGTTGTAACGGCATACGCAGCTGGTGAACAAGTTAAGGTTCCACCTTATTATATAAATGAAAAATATGAAGAAGTATATAAAAAAAGTCCGCTTTCGCATGAAATTTCATTAAAAAGAGGGAAAAATAGTTATCAATTTGAGCTATCTGATACCGAAGTCATGGAACAACCGTTAATACCTGTAGAAGATGGATGGGCGCAATTGTATTTTGATCAATTTACACATGAGCTTGTTGGTGTTCGTTATATGGATGATGAAACTTTATTACGCCAAAGACCGTATCAGCTCGTTTATTCAGGTGAATTAATAGCAGAACAACCATTGACTCCAGAAAAAATAAAACAAGTAGAAAATGGGAATATGCAACAAATTTTTGATTTAACAAATATCATTCGAAGTCGTCATAAATTACCATTATTAACATGGGATCAGGAAACAGCAGATGTTGCTGTTGGTCACAGTAAAGATATGAAAGACAATAATTATTTTTCTCATGACTCACCTACATTAGGTACACTAGGAGATCGTTTGCAGCGCGGGAAAGTAGGATTTCAACTTGCTGGTGAGAACATAGCGGCGCAACATAGTGATGGAATTGCGGCAGTGCAAGGTTGGTTAAATAGTGAGGGGCATAGAAAGAATTTATTAAATGAACAATTTACAGGATTAGGTGTTGGTGTATACGATAAATTTTATACACAAAACTTTATTCGAAAATAAAGCGAAACTGTAAGCGGTGGGGTGTTACATCACCTAATTAGTTACTTCGTATTCACTGAATTGTAGGTGGGAATCTGACCGTATGCAAATAGCAGAAAAAAAGGTGCATGAATCGTCTAAAAATAGGCGAACCATGCGCCTTTTTTTTCTTACTATATAGTAGATATACATGGAGAGGTGAGGATTATGCCAACAACAAAAGGACCGTTACATCCATCGGTTCAACAGTTTAAAGAATTTGTAAACCATCACCCTAAAATGGTTCATGAGGTTAGAAGTGGTCATAAAACATGGCAACAATTTTATGAAGAATGGTACTTACTTGGTGAAGAAGATCCAATATGGGCAACTTATAGACCGGATGGAGCGCCTGCTTTTTCTTCGGTAAAAGAAAATAAAAAAGAAAAAGATAATCGAACTGAAGAGGAAAAAACTGCTGATGTGATGGGGCAAATGCTTTCTTTTTTTAAAAAGTTGGACGTGGAACAAATGCAGAACCATTTAGCCAATGTGACGAGTGCAATTGGGAGCGTGCAACAAGTTATTCAGCAATTTCAAGGTAACCGTACGCAGCAAGAGCAAAGTACTTCAGAAAATAACCCGTTTTTCTTTCAAAAGGATTAGGGGGAAAGATGATGAGAGCAGAAATTATGGAGTTTATAAAGGCTGATGAGGATTTATCTCGTTATATTAGAGAGCAACCGTACTGGTATAGAAAATTAACACGAAATCCTGAAGAAAAAGAGGCTTTTGAGTTAGCGGCGATGCAACATTTCAAAAAAACGATACCAGATAAAGTGGAAAAGTTTCAAAATCAATTGGCCGTTGCTTCGATCATGATTGATATGTTTCAGTATATGAAGCAACAAAACGCAACCTAATTGGAAGTGAAAAATATGTCCGTCATGCAGAACTTTTGTTACAATAGAAGTTGATTATTTAAAAAGGAGTTGCAGCATGACGGAAATTTGTTTAGTACGACATGGACAAACTGATTGGAATTTTCAAGAAATTATTCAGGGGCGAGAAGATATTCCGCTTAATGAAGTTGGTAAGAAGCAAGCGAGTCAAAGTGCAGCTGCTTTACAAGAAGAAACGTGGGATATCATTATAAGTAGCCCGTTAATTAGAGCGCAAGAAACGGCTAATGAAATCGCAACGGCAGTTGGATTACAATCGATTTTATTAGATGAGCGATTTGTTGAACGGAATTTTGGAGAAGCTTCAGGGAAGCCGGTTGCGGCTGTTAGAGAGTTGATTGCTGAGGGTAAAGTAGAAGGTATGGAGCGAGATGAAGAGATTGTAGCTCGTTGCTTTGCTGCTTTAGAAGATGTTGCGACAACTCATTTTGGCAAACGTATTATTATTGTTGCTCACTCACACGCGATAAAAGCGATTTTACATGCCATTGAACCAGATGAAATTACATTTAAGACACCATTAAAAAATGCGTGTATTAGTTATGTGAAACAAAATAGTGGAAAATGGGATGTTCTTAAATATAATATAGCGGAACATATTAATGTATAAGTGTGTACGGATATAGTGTAAAAATAGTTACGTTATATCTTTCTTTTGAGTAAGTCACTTCAATTAGTAGTTCTAATCTAAATGTGGTATGATGGATACTCGGAGGTGTCTCTCATGATTGTAGCGACGCTAGAAAGCGTATTAATATTAGATAAGGCAGAGCAGCTTGCAAAAGCGATTATCTGTTCAGATATAGCAGAAGATTATCGTAAGTATTATAGAGAATTACATGAAGATATGGAACTTCAGACGCTAATTCAGCAATTTACAGCGATGAAAGAACGGTATGAGGAAGTACAGCGTTTTGGAAAATACCATCCTGACTATACTACCGTGTCGATGAAAATGAGAGAATTAAAGCGTTCTGTGGACTTACATGATAAGGTTGCAGCTTTTAAAAGAGCAGAAACTGCTTTGCAGAAGTTATTAGACGAAGTTAGTGTAGCAATCGGTTCGGAAGTGTCTTCTTCCATTAAAGTGCCAACAGGAAATCCATTCTTTGATGCTGGTGGCTGTGGTGGAGGTTGTGGTACTGGCGGAGGTTGTGGTTGTAAAAAAACGGGGTGATGTACCCCGTTTTTTAGAAGTTGGAAGAAAACGTATACAGAGTTTGTCCTGTAATGTTATAAATTTCTGATTGGTTTTCATAGAATATAAAATATATGTTTTTAAAAGGAGAAGATGGAGAAGATTATGTTCGGGCAACGACAAAGTATGATTGTTTATTTACATTCATTGAAACATGCCAAGATTTTAAGGAAATATGGTAACATACATTACATATCAAAACGATTAAAATATGCTGTAGTATATTGTGATATGGAACAAATTGAGCATATGATGCATAAGTTGAACAAACTTCCTTTTGTGAAAAAGATAGAACAGTCGTATCGCCCGTATTTAAAAACGGAATTTGAAAATTCCCGTCCTGATCGAGCAAAAGAATACGATTATAGCTAATAGAAAAAATCCCCTGCTAAATTTAGCGGGGGATTTTTCACTTGAAATAACGTGTTATTTCATCGGAGGAATGAAATTGTTCATTCGTAAAATACCAATTAAATGATTAAAAAATAGTTCTTTTTCTGGGAAAGTTGTAGATGGTTTTACAGTAAAGGTAGCCACTTTTTTCCCGAGTTGTTCTGCCGTTTCTTCAAATAAAATGACACGTTTACTTTTTTTATTTTCAAATACAGGAATGCCTTCACGACATATGTATAATGGTTGGAAATCACCAGTAGTAGTTGGTTTTAATATTACAACAAGCGAACACACTTTTTTATCGTTTTTTATCGTTTCAAATTGTAACATATGTGCTATACGTTCTTGATTTGTTTTGGCAATTTCAAGTAATTCATATAAATCAGAGTAGCCTTCTCCAAGTTCTATAAAGCGTTGAATCATATCTTTTCCTCCTCTTTCTTTTACTGTACCATTTCACTTTTTAAATGAAAAGCACACAAAGAAAAAAAACCCTGCATAGCAGGGCCCTTCTTATACTAGCATGTACTAGTAAGAAGGCAAAGGGAGAGGAGAAACCGGAGGAAGAACTTATGGGGAAACGTAAGTCTTCTCCGCGGTTGGCAACAACATCGAAGGTGATGTTGTTATAATTATTTATGTCCAATCTAAATGAAGATATACATAATGAAATTAAATTTTATGTTGGGCTTTTTATTTTTCTTTTTTTTATTTTGTGATAGGATAAAAAAGATAAAGTGGAACTAATATACATATTGGGTTCATATTAGTGAATGATGAGATGAATACATAAAAATAACGAGAGGTTATTTGAGGCCGAGTTTTTCTATAGTTAGGTGAATGTGGTTTGTTAACGGTTACCGAAGTGGGAATGGCTTTCTATAATCGCTCGATAGATTGAAATAAAGGTAGTGACAACAGATGAGAGTAGTTTCAGGAAAATGTAAAGGACACCCACTTAAAGCGGTTCCTGGTAATACAACACGTCCAACGACAGATAAAGTAAAAGAATCTATTTTTAATATGATAGGTCCTTATTTTGATGGTGGTATCGCCCTTGATTTATTTGGTGGTAGTGGTGGTCTTGGAATTGAGGCTTTGAGCAGAGGGATCGATAAAGCAATTTTTGTTGATCGGGATAGTAAAGCGATAAAAGTAATTCATCAAAATTTAGAAAGTTGTAGAGTACAGGAACAAGCTGAAGTATATCGAAATGATGCTGAACGTGCAGTAAAGGCGTTAATAAAACGTGAAATGTCATTCGATCTTATATTAATAGATCCTCCATATAAAGAGCAAAAAATTGTATCTTTAATTAGTGTAATGGATCAACATGGATTGCTACATAGTGATGGATTAATTATGGCAGAGCATGGTAATGATGTAGTTTTACCTAATTCAATAGGAAGGCTTGTAAAAGTACGAGCTGAGAATTATGGGATTACTGCAATATCGATTTATAAGTATGAAGGTGAGGGGACAGAATGACAAGTATAGCTATTTCTTCAGGAAGTTTTGATCCAATTACCCTTGGGCATCTGGATATTATTAAAAGGGGAGCAAAAGTATTTGATGAGGTGTACGTAGTCGTTTTAAACAATTCATCAAAAAAACCATTCTTTTCAGTTGAAGAGCGATTAGAACTAATTCGAGAAGCGACAAAGGATATCCCGAATGTAAAGGTAGATTCGCATAGTGGGCTATTAGTAGAGTATGCAAAAATGCGTAATGCAAATGCAATATTACGTGGTTTACGAGCAGTTTCTGATTTTGAATATGAGATGCAAATTACTTCTATGAATCGAAAATTAGATGAAAATATTGAAACATTTTTTATTATGACAAACAACCAATATTCATTTTTAAGCTCGAGTATTGTAAAAGAAGTTGCGAGGTATGGAGGAAGTGTAGTGGATCTTGTACCTCCTATTGTAGAGCGTGCTTTAAAAGAAAAGTTTCAAACCCCGTTAAAGTGAACGGGGTTTTTCTTTATACGTGCGCAAAAATAATAAAATAACATATAAGTATAGACAAAATAATGTAAAAATTGGTCCATAATGTATAAAAGATGTCCAAATTTCATGTAGTATAGAAGGATGCTCGGATAAAAATACAGGAATATCTTTTGGCATAGGTGAGAAAGAACTCACTTTCTCATAAAATGGTGTCCAAAATACAAATGTAAAAATAGGGGCAAGAATACTTTGAATAATTCGTGCGAAAAAATAGGGTTTAAATCGGATATCTGTTTCAGCTAATATGCTAGCAACTTGTGCCTGAATAGAAAGACCGCTAAATGCTAAAATGAAGCTTGTTACCATAGCTTGTTGTAAGAGCGGTGTTTCATTTATTTGACTAATCATTTGGCTTCCGAGTGTCATTTCGAAAATACCTGATAATATAGGTATACTAAAATCTGTACTTAGTTGGAAGAATGATAAAATATGTTGCATAATAAAAGAAAGAGCTGCTGTAATGTGGAATACAGTAATCATTTTATTTAACACAGAGAATAAAATAATAAATCCGCCAATCATAAGTAATGTTTGAATAGAAGAAACAATGGCATCCCCAAGTAATTTACCAATTGGTCTTTTTTCTTGTAAGCGTGTCTCGTGAAGAATTAAAAAAGGGTTTTGAAAGCGACGTTTTTTTGTAGTGTGTGTATTATTTTTGTAAGCGGTATTATCGCCGTAAAAACGCATAATTAATCCGACAGCAAAGTTACTGAAATAATGGGCAGCGGCTAATATAATTCCTAATTTCGGATTATTAAAAAAACCGATAGACACAGCACCGAAAATAAAAAGTGGATTAGAAGAATTTGTGAAAGAAACGAGGCGCTCTGCTTCAATCTGAGTTAAAAGATTGCTTTTTCGTAGTCTAGCGCTTAATTTGGCGCCTGCAGGGAAACCAGAAGCCATTCCCATCGCCCAAACAAATCCGCCTATCCCTGGAACGCGAAAAAGCGGGCGCATGAGTGGTTCTAATATAACGCCAATAAATTTTACAACACCGATACTAATTAGAAGTTCCGCAATGATGAAAAACGGTAGTAGTGAAGGGAATACAACTTCCCACCATATATTTAACCCGCGAATAGAAGCTTGCAAAGCGGCTTGGGGGTGGAGTACAAGAGAAAAGGTTAAAAATAGCGTTGATATGGTAAGGAAAGCGGTTTTCCATTTTTCATACATGTAAGTAAATCCCCCTTTGTCCCAAAAAACGTTCATTTCAGTATACGTGGATACGTAGTGAATTTAGACCATAAGTATGAAAAAGGAATGAAAAAAATTAAAGGGTGAGAAAAATGAAAGAACCAAAGATTGGTTTAGCACTTGGGTCTGGAGGAGCCAAAGGGTTTGCTCATATTGGTGTAATAAAGGTTTTAAGGGAAGCTGGTATCCCTATTCACATGATTGCAGGAAGTAGTATGGGGGCGCTAATAGGTACGTTTTATGCGGCAAGTAGTAACGTTGAAAGATTGTATAAATTGGCATCTGTTTTTAAGCGGAAGTATTATTTAGATTTCACGGTACCGAAAATGGGATTTATTGCTGGAAAACGTGTCAAAGATATGATTAAAATGTTTACATATAATAAAAATTTAGAAGAGTTAGATATCCCGACGGCTGTTGTGGCTACTGACATATTGAAGGGGGAAAAAGTGGTTTTTACAAGTGGGCCAGTTGCAGATGCGGTGAGGGCTAGCATATCTGTTCCTGGAGTGTTTGTACCAGAAAAAATAGATGGAAGATTATTAGTGGATGGTGGAGTCATTGATCGCATCCCAGTATCGGTTGTGAAAGAGTTAGGGGCCGATATTGTTATCGCTGTTGATGTATCTCCAATTAAGGTGAATGGCGATGTTACGTCCATTTATGACGTAATCATGCAAAGTATTGAAATTATGCAGCATGAGCTTGTAATGAATCGGCAAATTGCATCGGATTTAATGATGCGACCAGCTGTAGAGCAATTTAGTTCACGTGCTTTTACAAACATTGAAGACATTATTCGAGTTGGAGAAGTAGAAGCAGAAAAACATGTTTCAAATATTTATTTATTAATTGAGCAGTGGAAGGAGAAACATAATGTTTAAGCGTTTTCGGTTTATATATGCAATCTTAATAGGGGTTATATTGGCGATGTTACTTGTTTACGTACGTTTACCGTATTATATAACAAAACCAGGAATGGCTGCCAAATTAGAGCCTTATGTTCAAGTTGAGGGTGGAACGAAAGAATCTGGTGATTTTATGCTTGTTACGGTTTCAATGGGACCAGCAAATGTGGTGAATTTAATAGCGGCACAGTTTAATAAATATACACATATTTCGAAAGCGGAAGAAATATTGCAAAAAGGTGAGAGTGATGAAGAATATCAATTTCGCCAAAATTATGCGATGAAAGATTCGCAAAATGCAGCAATTTATAATGCATATAAACGTGCAAATCGCTCAGTATCTTTTGAAAATAAAGGTGTATTAGTTGCTGGTGTGGCAAAAGGAATGCCGTCAGAAGGAAAGCTTAAGCTTGGTGATGTTATTATAGCTGTTGACGGAAAAACATTTGAAAAGACGGAGCAATTTATTGAATATATGACAGGGAAAAAAGAAAACGATGCTGTAAGTATTGAGTACATGAGAAATGGAAAACAATTGAAAGAGAATTTAAATGTAAAGACGATTCCTAATGGGAATGGGCGTGTCGGCATAGGTGTTTCTATCGTTACGGAAAGAGAATTAGTGGTCGATCCGAAAGTGAAAATTAATTCTCATGAAATTGGTGGACCATCCGCAGGTTTAATGTTCACATTAGAAATATATAATCAACTTGTGGAAGAAGACTTAACGAAAGGACATGAAATAGCTGGAACAGGTACAATTAATGAAAAAGGAGAAGTGGGCCCAATTGGTGGTATAAATCAAAAAGTGGTGGCTGCTAGCGATGCCGGGGCTGAAGTGTTCTTTGCGCCAAATGAAAAAGGTGCGGAGAAATCGAACTATAAAGATGCACTTGAGACTGCAAAGGATATTAAAACAAAAATGAAAATTGTACCAGTAGATACGCTGGATGATGCGTTAACATATTTAGAAAAGATGGATAAGGAAAAAACCTCTCTGAAATAGAGAGGTTTTTTTATAGGAATTTTGTAGTTGTTTCATCATAGCGAACAGGATGGTGTGTTATATCCTGTTTTAATAGTTGTGTGCGTAACGGTTCGTGCATGATGGAGAAATATACAGAGTTTGCTTTTTTCTCTATATCTAAAGCGGCATGGTCGAATGTTTTTGTATGAGTAAGGATTGGAAGTTCGATTTTTTTCTTGTTTTTTGAAAGGTAAGTTTGTCCTTTTTGTGACATACCTAGCAGGCGAATATATGGTGCGTGTTGTTCTATATTTGCGCTACGTATTTCCTCTTTTGTTGTGTTTGTTAAAATGTGTGTACAAGCTCTTTGTAATCTAGTCCATGTATAACGTTTTGTTTTTAATGCTTCCATGAATGAATAGAAGGAGGAACTGTTTTGTATTTTTGATAAAATACGATGCTCTAAACCTTCTTCTATTTCATATATATGTCGTAAGTCCCCTGGAGACATCGTCATGAGTCTATATTTAAAAAATGAAAAGTATTGTTCCCAATTATGTAATATCCCGTAATTTTGTTTGTAATTTGCTAAAAGCGAAGTGGTTGCCTGTGGGAGAAAAGGTTCAATTGTTGTAAATGATCCTTCTTCGCTAAAGAGTTGTTTTCGGATGCTTGTCGCGCTTGCAATATGTTGGTCATTAAATGTTTCATCATGATAATGAGAGGCAAATCTTTTTATAGTTTGAGCTTGTATAGAGCTATTTTGTGACAGAATTGCTTTCATATATTGGAAGCCTAAAATATTATTTGGTTGTGACATATCTATGTTTTTTTCAGATGTTAAAATGTGTGAGAAAGCATCCGATGTTGCTTTTGCATAACTATTACCAGCGTCCATGAATTGTTTTACAAGGTAGTTAAAAGTCTCTTCTTCGTTTTTTTGTACGGAGATGGTATTATAAAAATTTTCGATTTGTCCATCCTCACTACCGAAACAAATTTCAGAAACACGTAGGGCATTTAAAATGGAAATAGCACCATTTGCGAAGGTTTCAGCCTTTTGTGTTGCAAAGATGTATGGAAGCTCTACAACAAGGTCTACGCCGTTTGCTAAGGCCATTTTAGTGCGATACCATTTGGAAATGAGTGCGGGCTCACCACGCTGTAAAAAAGGACCACTCATAACGGCAATTATTATATCAGATTGTGTTAACTTTTTTGTCTGTTGCACATGATAAAGATGACCGTTATGAAAAGGGTTATATTCAACAACAATACCACCAGCTTTTATGGTAATCTCTCCTTTCGATGTAGCATCTTTTTGAAAAACGTGATACTCTATATATTATTTACTATGATGACTTCATTATAGTGTAAAGAAAAAACATTGACAAATATAAAATGGCTAGCTATAATTTTGTTTGTTGCCTTGAGGTGATATGATATGAAATGGTCCATCCATCAATTGAATAAATTGAGAAATAAAGGATTGACATTGGATGAGATGGTAGATGTAAGTGAGCTAAAAGAGGTCGAGAAAGATATTCGTGAAATTAATCCTGTTCATGTAACGGGAAGAGTTGATTTTGGCTCCGGTAAGTTTACGTTTCATCTACATATAACTGGAAGCATGGTTTTACCATGTTCTCGCTCTTTAGTAGATGTGACATTACCATTTGACATTAAAACAACTGAGGTGTTCCAAACTTCACAAGAAGAATTTGAAACTGAAGCTGAAATTCATTCTTTAGAAGGAGAAGTACTTGACTTACTGCCCGTAATCAAGGAAAATATACTTTTGGAGATTCCAATGCAAATTTTCAGTGATGATGTTTCTGGTGGAGCACCGACGCAAGGTCAAGACTGGCAAGTGATTTCGGAAGAAGACAAAGAAAAGACTGTTGATCCAAGATTGGCAGGACTTGCAAAGTTTTTTGACAAATAATCGGAAGACTGGTTCAGGCCTTCATATGAAAATAACTATTTCTTTTAAGGAGGTGGGAAGAATGGCTGTACCTTTTAGAAGAACTTCTAAAACAGTAAAAAGAAAGCGTCGTACGCATTTCAAATTATCAGTACCTGGTATGGTAGAGTGCCCAAGCTGTGGTGAAGCGAAATTAGCTCACCGTGTATGTAAAGCATGCGGTACTTACAAAGGTAAAGAAGTAATCAGCAAGTAATTGCGGGAAAATAAACGCAGAAGATATCTTCTGCGTTTATTTTTTTTGTCTTAATCTTTAGTTGTTGTATTCTATCTTTTCTAGTAACTGCATATGCTTAATAAAAAATGCATAGGGAGGACTAGAGAGATGGCGACAACAAGACAAGATGCTTGGACTGATGATGAAGATTTGCTTCTGGCAGAAGTAGTACTCCGGCATATTCGAGAAGGTGGAACACAACTTTCTGCCTTTAAGGAAGTGGGGAAAAATTTATCTCGTACACCAGCAGCATGTGGGTTTAGATGGAATTCTTACGTAAGAAAGCAATATAAAGAACGTATTGAGGAAGCAAAGCAACTTCGTAAAGTAGAAAATTATGAAGTGAAAGAGACAAAGGTGTTAGAACCTACGTCAATTACGTTGAATGATGTTATTGATTTCTTGCAAAATTATAAAGATGAAAACTCTTTAACGGTGTTGCAACAACAAGTTGAATCATTACAAACAGAAAGAGAGCGTCTTCTGGAGCGATTATCAGTATATGAAGAAGAGTATAGAACACTACTTGATTATATCGATCAAAAAAGAAGTGTAATGGTAGCGGAAAGAAACAATGCTCGCTCGAATGAGAAGTTAGAGAAGCTTAAGAAATAAAAAACAGCTGTTATACAGCTGTTTTTTTATTTCTTAAGCCGATTCTTCGTTTGTAACCGTATTCAAATTTGCTTCTGGATGCCAAATATAAAAATCTCCATCAGTTACTGATACGGGGTTGAAATTTAATTTATCCCAAAAACCAGCTGAATGAATACGTGCTATCGTTTTAATAGGAAATTGCATTTGTTTCGCATGATTTACAAGCATTTGCCCGAATCCTTGTTTTTGAAAAGTTGGTAATACTTCAAGTTTATAAAGTTCTAGGTAGGGACCTGTAATTTCGAATGGTTCTCCGCCGTTTCTTTTCATATATAGACTCATACGTGCGATTAGTGATCCGCCATAATAAATACCGTAAAATGGAGATTCACTGTCGTTTTCAATAATGTTTGCTTGTAATTCTTCCAGCATAGATAGTTCCTGGGCTCCGCACCCTTTAAATTTTTTGAATTCATCTAACGTTTTATAATTGATGAGCAAGCGCTCAACTTTTGGGAATCCCATTACATCACATCCTTTTCTTGTCTCGTTGAATGCAGAAAAGTAAAAATATTTATAATAATAGTATAACTCATTTTTTTATTTTTATGAAGAAGATAGTATATTTCTTTTTTTATTTTTTTGAGGATTTGCTAAACTAAGAGTAGAAGCGTATTAATAGGTGGTACATACATAGTGAAAAATGAGAGTATATTTGTTGGGCAGAGGACAGCGGAATTATAGGGCGTGCTCAGGTGCTTTAAAAAGATATAAAGGGGGGAAGGCAAGGGCACTTAGTGTGAATTCCTTGTGTGAAAATGAAAATTGGAATTGTCGGACCAGGTGCTATTGGTCTATTGTATACATTTTATTTACAAAAAAATAACCAAGATGTTACGTTGTTTACAAGAACAGCTAAGCAAGCTGAAGAATTAAATGAAACAGGTGTAACTTGTATTAGAGATGGAAGATGTGAAACAGTATATCCATCTGTTTTACCGATAGAAAGTATGGTAGCGCAAAATTTAGATTATATATTTATTGCTGTGAAGCAATATCATATAGATGACGTACTACCGTTTGTGGAAGGGGCATCATCATTAATCTTTTTGCAAAACGGAATGTCGCATCTTCAAAAGATGCTGAACATAGGGAGTAAAAATATAGCTGTTGGTATTGTAGAACATGGTGCGAAAAAAGAGGGAGGGCATATCGTTCATCATACTGGGATAGGGGTAACAAAATTTGGAGTGGTTTGTGGTCAATCTATACATTTTAAAAAAATATTCAATTATTTTCCTGTTGCTTATTTTCCAGTTCAAATAGAAACGGATTGGGAAGAGATTATGCATAAAAAATTAGTAGTAAATGTATGTATCAATCCGTTGACAGCACTATTGGGAGTTAAGAATGGTGAATTAATCACGAATCGTTTTTTTTATCAAATGATGGAGCAAGTGTTTCAGGAGGCAGCATTTCTTATTAGAGGAGAAAAAGAAATGGTATGGCAAATGGTACGAAATGTGTGTGAAGGAACGTCTCGTAATACATCTTCTATGCTAGCGGATGTAAGAGCGAGTAGAAAGACGGAAATTAATGCGATTGTTGGATATGTATTAGAAGAAGCTAAGAAACAGCAACGACCAGTTCCGACACTTCAATTTTTGTTCGATGCAATAAAAGGTTTAGAAACAAGAGTATAAGTGTTATTCTTTGCTTTTACGTGAAACATTGACTACAATGTGGATTGGTGAGAGAACTGGATACGAAAGGAAGAATTATATGGAGATAAAAGAAATCTCTGTTCCGCAACAAGGTATTGTAGCGGACTATATGAACGGTAAAAAAGAGATACAGTCATGTTTTGATTATATGTTAACAGAAGATGCTTTTAAACAACGTTTACATGATTTGCGTGAAAGGGAGTTTTTCCGCCAAGATTTAGTAGCGCATTTATTAGAATATAATACAAAATTACAAGCGGGAGAATCTACACTTCAAAATGTAAAAGCGCTTGGAGATGAAAATACATATGTTGTTATAGCTGGACAACAAGCGGGGTTATTAACTGGACCGCTTTATACAATTCATAAAGTTATTTCAATTTTACAGCTTGCAAAGGAAAAGGAAGAAAGTTTAGGAGTTAAAGTTGTCCCTGTCTTCTGGATTGCGGGTGAAGACCATGATATGGATGAGATTAATCATACTTTTGTAGCGAAAAATAAAAAGATGAAAAAAACTATTTTTTATGACCGTAATCCGAAAAAGGCAAGTGCTTCTGAGTCTGAACTTTCTGTTGAAGATTGTAGAAATTGGATTGAAGAGATTTTTAAAACATACCCAGAAACAAATTTTACAAAAGATGTATTAAAATTTGTTGATGATGCTTTGAAAAAATCGAATACGTATGTAGATTTCTTTGCTCATCTTATTACGAAAATCTTTGCTAATTCTGGTTTAATCCTTGTTGATTCACATCATCCTGAATTAAGAAAGTTAGAAATTCCATTTTTCAAGCGAATTATAAGTAAGTATAAAGAGGTACAAGAGGGCCTTCGTAATCAGCAGGAAGTAATTAAAGAACTAGGATACAAACCGATTATTGAAACGAAGTCTCATGCAGTGCATATATTCATGGAAATAGATAATGAACGAGTATTGCTTGAAGAGCATCAAGGTAAGTTTGTTGGAAAGGATGGGGCGCATTCCTTTTCATACGAAGAGTTGATTGAAGAGATGGAGAGAAATCCGGCACGTTTTAGTAATAATGTTGTAACACGTCCTCTTATGCAAGAGTATGTATTTCCTACGCTCGCATTTATTGGAGGTCCAGGGGAATTAGCTTATTGGAGTGAATTACAACAAGTATTCCATACTGTCGGTTTTCAAATGCCACCTGTCGTTCCTCGTCTTACAATTACTTATGTGGAGAGAGATATAGCGACAGATTTATTCGATCTGCAATTGAGAGAAATTGATCCGTTTTTAAATGATGTCGATAAACTGCGTGAAAACTGGTTGTCTAATCAAATAGAGGAACCGATTGATGATCATTTTGAAAAGGCGAAAAAAGAAATTGCCGATATTCATACATCTTTACAGCAATTTGTAAAGAAAATAGAGCCAGGGTTAGGTGCGTTTGCAGGGAAAAACGAATTGAAAATTAATGAACAAATTGAACTGTTGGAAAGAATGTTGAAAAGAAATGTTGAGAAAAAGTATGAGGTTCAGCTAAATAAATTCCGCCGTATACAATTCGCACTTCGTCCATTAGGTGCGCCGCAAGAACGTGTGTGGAATGTATGTTATTATTTAAATCAGTTTGGTTTGGATTTCGTTGATCGTGTAATGGAAAACCCTTTTTCTTGGGACGGAAAACATCATGTTATAAAACTATAAAATCTTGCTCTTTGGAGCAGGATTTTATTTTTATTCCGTTGAATTTACTGTGAAGTGATTTTTTTTCTGAATTATCAATCAAAAAATGTTAGATATGGCAATTGTGTTGGATACTTAAATATATGACAAAATAGCACAAAATGTAAACGTATTATTCGCTTTTTCGACAGTTTTTTATTTAAATTCCCGCAAAAGATGATAAAATTTAGTATATAATAAAAGAAAATAGCGATTTGTATAGTATGTTGCCTTTGTTGGTAAGTTAAATGAGTCGTTCTTTCGTATTATTTCATTCTCTAAGCGTGAAATATGTGTTTAGAGGAAGGGATACATTCAACATAATTAATTGGAAAAAGAGTAGGTGCAACAATGTTTAAACACGTAACAGTGCTTTTAAAGGAAACAGTAGACGGCTTAGATATAAAGCCAGATGGTACATATGTAGATTGTACACTGGGGGGAGGAGGACATAGTTCTTATTTATTATCCCAATTAACTGAAGGTGGAAAATTAATAGCGTTTGATCAAGATGAGATAGCGATTCAAAACGCGAAAGAAAAGTTCTCTTCATACGGTGAACAGTTTATAACAGTAAAGAGTAACTTCCGTTATTTAGCTGAAAAACTGCAGGAAATAGGTATAACAGAAGTAGATGGTATTTTATTTGATTTAGGTGTTTCATCCCCACAATTAGATACACCAGAACGAGGCTTTAGTTATCATCATGATGCACCGCTAGATATGCGGATGGATCAAGATGCCCCATTAACAGCGTATGATGTTGTAAATAGCTGGTCATATGAACAACTTGTAAGGATTTTCTTCCAATACGGTGAAGAGAAATTTTCAAAACAAATTGCAAGAAAAATTGAAGCTTATCGTGAGAATAAAGCTATTGAAACGACAGGAGAATTAGTAGAGCTAATTAAAGAAGGTATTCCGGCTCCAGCTCGTAGAACGGGTGGGCATCCTGCTAAGCGAGTGTTTCAGGCAATTCGTATAGCTGTAAATGATGAATTAAAAGTATTTGAAGAAGCATTGGAATCTGCTATTGAGATGGTTAAGCCAGGTGGAAGAGTTAGTGTTATAACATTCCATTCATTAGAAGATCGTATTTGTAAAACAACGTTTAAGCGAAATAGTACAACGCCACAATTGCCGCCAGGATTACCGATTATTCCTGATGAATTTAAGCCGAAATTAAAGCTTATTACAAGAAAACCGATTTTACCTTCTGATATAGAGCTAGAAGAAAATAATCGTGCGCGTTCTGCGAAGTTGAGAATCGCTGAAAAACGATAAAAGGGAGAGAGAGGTATGACTAATTTAGCTGTAAAGTACAAACAACAAGCGCAAGAAGAGGTGCAAATTCAAACGCCCCCACAGCAGATGGCTAAGCCGAAGGTTAAAGCGAAAATTACAAGAATCGAAAAACTGTTGTATGTAGCGTTTATTGGCTTTTTATTGTATGCCTGTGTCGCGTTTATTGGAAATAAAGCAGGCCTTTATCAAGTTAATGTAGAAGCAGCGACGATAGAAGAAAAAATTGTACAGCAGCAAAAAGAAAATCAAGAATTACAAGCTGAAGTAGAGAAGTTAAGTCGCTATGAACGAATCGCTGAAGTTGCAAAAAAACACGGGCTAGAAATTAATGCGAATAATGTGAAAGGCCTCAAATAAGGCAATAGGTGTGAAGGAACGATGAAGAAGAATATGACTAAATTTCATACCAATAAGGGAGCAGGTTATTTTATGATATTTTTCCTCCTGCTCTTTTTGCTGTTATTAGCCCGATTTTTTTACATACAATCAACAGGAACAGTTCATAATCAGGATTTAGATGCACTTGCTAAACAAAAGCATAGTAAAAAAGGAGTTCTTGAAGCGAACCGAGGAACCATTTATGATCAAAACGGTCATGTGTTAGCGCAAGACGCAAACTCTTACAAAATGGTAGCTGCACTAAAAGGTGCTAACTCAGTTGAGAATAAAGAAGATACTGCAAAGAAAATTGCAGGAGTACTTGGAAAAGGCGAAGAGGATATTTTAGCGACGTTAAATAAAGATAAAAGTCAAGTGGAATTTGGGAAGATAGGTAAGGGCTTGACGAAAGAAAAGAAAGAACAAATAGAAGCATTGAAATTGCCAGGGGTTTCTTTTATTACGGAAAATGCGAGAGTTTATCCAAATGGTGATTTCGCATCTTATGTTATAGGGCATGCGAAACCGAATGAAGATGGAATTGCAGTAGGTCAATTTGGATTAGAAAAAAGTTTGGATAAATATTTAGGAGCTTCAAATGGAGAGGTAGCTTATACAGGTGATCGTAGGGGGGTATCTCTTGACGGTGGGAAAGTGAATGTGAAGGCACCTAAAAATGGAGATAATGTATATTTGACAATGGATCAACGTATTCAAAGTTATTTAGAAGACGCGATGAAATCGGCGAGTCAACATTATGAGCCGGAAAGTTTAATTGGAATTGTGGCGGATCCGAAAACGGGGAAAATATTAGCAATGTCTAGTAAACCTAGTTATGATCCGAACATAGAGAATAATAAATACTTTTATAATGACGCAATTGCCAATGCATTTGAACCTGGATCAACAATGAAAATTTTCACGTTAGCGGCAGCTATTAATGAAGGTGTGTACAAAGGCCAAGATTATTATCAGTCCGGGACATATCAAGTCGGAAATAGGAAAATAAAAGATCATAACGGTGGTGCTGGTTGGGGCTCTATCACGTTTGATGAAGGGGTAGAGCGTTCTTCAAACGTAGCGTTTGCAATTTTAGGAGATCAAAAACTTGGTCCAGAACGTTTCCGAAAATATATTCATAGTTTTGGATTAGATGAAAAAACGAACATTGATTTATCAGGTGAAGGATCGAATACAATTTTATTTGATCAGCAAATACAACAAGTGACAACAGCTTTTGGACAAGGTTCCACTGTAACACCAATTCAGCTTGTACAAGCTGCAACGGCCATTGCAAATGATGGGAAAATGATGAAACCTTATGCAATTGATAAAATTGTAGATCCGATAACAGACAAAGTAAAATTAGAACATAAGCCAGAAGAAGTAGGAAAACCTGTTACAAAGGAAACAGCAGCGCAAGTAAGACAATTATTAGAACGTGTTGTTACATCTCCGAAAGGTACAGGGACAGCTTATAAAATTGATGGATATTCAGTTGGTGGTAAAACAGGTACAGCGCAAATTCCGGATGGAAAAGGCGGCTATATGACAGGAAGACAGAATTATATATTCTCATTCTTAGGTATGGCACCAATGGACGATCCACAACTTGTTGTGTATGTAGCTGTTAAACAGCCTAAATTAAAAGATGATGAGAACGGTGCACAACCGTTAGCTGATATTTTTAAATATGTAACAAAAAATAGTTTAGAGTATTTAAAGATTAAGCCAAATGAAGTTAAAGATCCGAAAAAACATCTGAAAGAACAACAAACTACTGTTCCGGATGTAAATGGTAAAACGATGGCTGAAGCGGGGAAAGCGATTGATAAAGCAAAACTTCGTCCAATCGTGCTAGGTGAAGGGAAAGTACAGCAACAAGTACCAAAAGCGACTGAACAAACATTAAAAGGCGACCGAGTCTTCTTGGTAGGAGATAAGCCTACAATGCCAAATATACAAGGATGGGCACTGCGTGATGTTATGAATTTAGCGAAGACATTACAGCTTAACTTGAAACCTTCTGGTACAGGATACGTAACAGAACAAAGTGTGGCGGAAGGAACATTATTACAACCTGGTACAGAATTAGGTGTCACACTCGTACCGCCACTCGAACCACAGCAAGAAGCAGAAAAGCCGTAATGGTAAAAGAGAATAAGTTCTAATTAAATAAGTACAAGCATATATTGGAACAAGCTAGGCGTAAGGGAGGCTTGTTCCAATATGCGTGTATCAAATGTAACAGTTAGAAAACGACTTATTTTTATACTTATATCAGGTATACTTATTTTCACGATTATCGATATTCGTCTTGGATATGTGCAATTTTTTCTTGGGAATATGTTAACGGATCGTGCGAAAGATTCATGGAGTCGTAATATTACTTTCGAACCCGAACGTGGGAAAATTTTAGACCGAAATGGTGTGGAACTTGCCACGAATAAAAGTGCTCCAACTGTCTTTGTTGTACCGAGGCAAATTGAAAAACCAGCGGAGACTGCAGAGAAGTTAGCTGCAGTATTAGGTGTGGAAAAAGATGAGATTTATAAAAGGATTACAAAAAAAGAATCGATTGTAAGGTTAGATAAAGGCGGAAGGAAAATATCACATGACAAAGCGAAAGAAGTACGAGGATTAAGTCTGAAGGGCGTGTATATCGCAGAGGATTCTATCCGGTACTATCCATTTGGAAACTTTTTATCACATGTATTAGGTTTTGCAGGTAGCGATAACCAAGGTCTTATGGGACTAGAAAAATATTATGATAAAGAGCTAAATGGGGACAAAGGTCATGTGCGTTTTTTTGCAGATGCGAAAGGACAAAGGATGCCTAATGTTGGTGATGATTTCAAAAAGCCAGAAGCCGGTTTAAATTTAGGATTAACAATCGATGCGCGTATTACAAGGATTATGGAAAGAGAAATGAATATTGCGGAGTCAACTTATAATCCTGACGGTATGATTGCGATTGCAATGAACCCTAAAAATGGTGAAGTTTTAGGGATGTCTAGTCGACCGAGTTTTGACCCAGCGGATTTTCAAAGTGTCTCTCCAGAAGTGTATAACAGAAATCTACCTGTATGGAGTACGTATGAGCCTGGTTCAACATTTAAGATCATTACATTAGCTGCAGCATTGAATGAAAATTTAGTAGACTTAGAGAAGGATACGTTTTATGATGATGGAGCAGCTGAAGTAGGTGGAGCTAGATTGAAATGCTGGAAAGCAGGAGGTCATGGCAGTCAAACGTTTTTAGAAGTCGTTCAAAACTCATGTAACCCGGGATTTATTGAACTTGGTGATCGCCTTGGTAAAGACCGATTATTTAAATACATTCGTAATTTTGGTTTTGGGCAGAAGACTGGAATTGACTTGCAAGGTGAAGGCAGTGGGATTTTATTTAATTTAGATAAAGTTGGTCCAGTAGAGCAAGCAACAACTTCATTCGGCCAAGGAGTTTCTGTTACGCCGATTCAACAAGTAGCAGCTGTAGCGGCGGCTGTAAATGGTGGAACATTGTATCAGCCGTATATAGCTAAGGAGTTTATTGATCCGAAAAATAATCAAGTTGTTAGTAAAAAGACACCTGTTGAGAAAAGAAAAGTTATTTCCAAGGAAACTTCAGAAAAAGTTCGTTATGCATTAGAGAATGTTGTAGCGAAAGGTTCTGGTAAAGGTGCTTATATTGATGGATATCGCGTAGGTGGAAAAACGGGTACTGCTCAAAAGGTGAAGGATGGTAAATATTTAGAGAATAATTATATAGTATCTTTTATCGGATTTGCTCCAGCGGATGATCCAGAGATTGTTGTGTATGTAGCTGTTGATAATCCAAAAGGGGTTACACAGTTTGGTGGAGTGGTAGCAGCTCCGATTGTCGGGAATATCCTTCGAGATGCGCTTCCTGTTATGGGAGTGAAACCGAGAAAAGAACAAGTTGAGAAAGAATATAAATGGGGCGATACACCAACTGTGGAAGTTCCGAATTTAATTGGAATGAAAAAGAAAGACTTACAAACACAACTCGTCGATTTGAAGCTTGATATAAGTGGAGATGGAGAGAAAGTAATTAAACAATCACCAGAAGCGGGAGCTAAAGTAAAAGAAGGCTCAAAAATTAGAATTTACTTCGGGAATTAAAGGTAACATAGTACGTTTTATGGTACAATTGGTGGAAGTGAGTTCTTTATAGAACAGTTACTTAATTTGAGACAGTAAGTGTCTCATTCATAAATAGGTCAGTAGCACTTACCTCCTTATATAGGAGGTAATGTGTTGCTTACTGAAAAAAGATAAATAAACAATGTAGAGAGGGTTTAGTGAAATGAAGTTGCATACACTTGTATCATGTTTGCATGATTTTCCAGTTGTTCCAAAAGAAAATCCAGAAATCACATCTATAGAAGCTGATTCACGTAAAGTGAAAGAGGGAAGCTTATTTGTATGTATGAAAGGATATACGGTTGATAGCCATGATTTTGCTAAGCAAGCAGCGGCACAAGGAGCGGCTGCTATTGTTGCGGAAAGACCAATTGATGTTGACGTTCCAGTTGTACTTGTGAAAAATACTTTTCGTTCGTTAGCGGTTTTAGCTGATTATTTTTATGGTCAACCGACACACAAGTTACATTTAATCGGAATTACAGGTACAAATGGAAAGACAACAACATCGCATATTATGGATGAGATTATGCGAGCACATGGTCATAAAACAGGGCTAATTGGAACGATTAATATGAAAATCGGTGATGAAACATTTGAGGTGAAAAATACAACACCAGATGCACTAACACTTCAACAGACGTTTTCAAAAATGGTTGAACAAGGTGTGGACAGCACGGTAATGGAAGTTTCGTCACATGCGTTAGATCTTGGTCGTGTACACGGATGTGATTACGATGTAGCGGTGTTTACGAATTTAACACAAGATCATTTAGACTATCATAAAACGATGGAAGAATATAAACATGCAAAAGGGTTACTATTTGCACAGCTTGGCAATAGTTATAATCATAATCGTGAAAAGTACGCTGTGCTGAATAGCGATGATAATGTAACAGAAGAGTATATGAGAAGTACTGCAGCAACAGTTGTAACATATGGTATTGATACAACAAGTGACATTATGGCAAAAAATATCGTTATGACGAGTGGCGGGACTACATTTACGCTTGTCACACCATATGAAAGTGTAAATGTTACGATGAAATTAATAGGTAAATTTAATGTATATAACGTACTTGCAGCAACAGCAGCAGGACTTGTTTCGGGTGTGAAATTAGAAACAATCATTGCTGTTATAAAAGAACTAGCTGGGGTTCCAGGGCGTTTTGAAGTTGTTGATGGAGGACAAAATTATACAGTTATTGTTGATTACGCACATACGCCGGATAGTTTAGAAAATGTATTAAAAACTGCAAAACAATTTGCAAAAGGTGATGTGTATTGTATCGTTGGTTGTGGCGGCGATAGGGACCGAACGAAGAGACCGATAATGGCAAGTGTTGCAACAAAATATGCAACTCATGCAATTTACACATCAGATAATCCAAGAAGTGAAGATCCAGCGGCTATTTTAGATGATATGGTACATGGTGCAAGTGGGAAAAATTATGAAGTGATTATTGATAGAAAAGAAGCGATACACCATGCAATCACTAAAGCGAAAGCAGATGATATCATTATTATTGCTGGTAAGGGTCATGAAACGTATCAAATTATTGGTAAAGAAGTTCATCATTTTGATGATCGTGAAGTTGCTAAAGAAGCAATTAAAGGGCGTTTAAGCAACGAAGAGTAACAACGTGAGAGGAGGACTACATGTGCTTGAGCAAGGTTTATTAGTAACGGCTGGGGTAGCATTCTTAATTTCTGTTGCCCTTTCGCCATTGTTTATTCCATTTTTAAGAAAATTAAAGTTCGGACAGAGTATTCGTGATGAGGGACCAAAGTCACATCAAAAAAAATCAGGGACACCGACAATGGGTGGTATCGTCATATACGTATCTATGATGGTAACTTCACTTATTATGGCGATTAAGTTTAATTATTTAGGTGCAGAGGTTTCGTTATTACTATTAGTGACGTTTGGTTACGGCTTGATTGGATTTTTAGATGACTACATAAAGGTAGTTAAGAAGAGAAATCTTGGTTTAACATCAAAACAAAAATTAGTAGGTCAGCTTGTTATTGCTATTGCATTCTTTTTAATTGGAAAAGGGCAAGCGTTCCACACATACATCATGATTCCGGGAACGGATGTTAAGTTTGAATTAGGTTGGGCGTATTTCGTACTTGTACTATTTATGCTTATTGGTGGATCAAATGCAGTTAACTTAACTGACGGTTTAGATGGTTTATTATCAGGAACAGCTGCTATTGCATTTGGAGCATTTAGTATTATTGCTGTGGCACAAGAGCAATTTGGAGTGGCGATATTCTGTATGGCAGTTGTAGGAGCTGTACTTGGATTTTTAGTATTCAATGCGAATCCAGCAAAAGTGTTTATGGGAGATACAGGTTCATTAGCTTTAGGTGGAGCCATTGCAGCTGTAGCGATTTTATTAAAACAAGAATTGCTACTTGTAATTATCGGCGGAGTATTCGTAATGGAAACTTTATCGGTTATCATTCAGGTCATTTCATTTAAAACAACAGGAAAACGTGTCTTTAAAATGAGTCCATTACACCATCATTATGAATTATGTGGTTGGTCAGAGTGGCGTGTTGTTGTGACGTTTTGGTCTGCAGGATTTTTATTAGCTGTGTTAGGAATTTATATCGGGGTGTGGATGTAATTGAAAACTGTAACTGAATTTCAAAATAAGAATATTCTTGTATTAGGCATTGCAAAAAGTGGTTATGCAGCAGCTACATTGTTACAAAAGTTAGGGGCAAATGTTATTGTAAATGACGGAAAGCCTTTAGCAGAGAATGTACTTGCTGCAGAATTACAGGCAAAAGGAATGGACGTTGTATGCGGTGGTCATCCTTTAGAATTATTAGAGAGAAATATTTCTCTTGTAGTAAAAAATCCAGGAATCCCGTATTCTAATCCAATATTAGTTGCTGCGAAAGAAAAGCAAATTCCGATTGTTACGGAAGTTGAATTAGCATATCGTATTTCAGAAGCACCATTTGTTGGGATTACGGGGTCTAACGGTAAAACGACGACGACAATGCTGACATTTGAAATGCTAAAAGAAGGACAAAAGCATCCTGTAATTGCAGGGAACATTGGAACTGTAGCGTGTGAAGTAGCACAGGATGCAAAAGAAAATGAAGTTGTAGTTACAGAACTTTCATCGTTTCAATTGATGGGAGTAGAATTGTTCCAACCTAAAATTGCTGCGTTTTTAAATTTATTTGAGGCCCACTTAGATTATCATGGGACGAAGAAAGAATATGGTTTAGCGAAAGCAAATATTTTTAAAAACCAAACAGAAAATGATTATAGTGTAATAAATGCGGATGATGCAGATGTGATGGCTTTGTCTGCGTATTCTAAAGGTCAAAAAATCCTGTTTTCGACAACGAAAGAAATTGAAGATGGCGCGTGTATAAAAGATAACGCTCTTTATTTCAAAGGTGAAAAAGTTGTTGAAGTAAGCGATATCGTTTTACCTGGTCAACATAATCTAGAAAATATTTTAGCTGCGATGAGTATTGCGAAATTATTAGGTACTTCTAATGAAGCAATTACGGTCGTGTTAAAACGTTTTACGGGTGTAAAACATCGTTTAGAATATGTAACAACGATTAACAACCGTAAGTTTTATAACGATTCAAAAGCAACGAATATGTTAGCGACTGAGAAAGCACTATCTGCGTTTACACAACCGATTGTGTTACTAGCAGGTGGGCTTGATCGCGGAAATGAATTCGATGATTTAATTCCGTATTTCAAAAATGTAAAAGCGATTGTAACATTTGGACAAACAGCTCCCAAACTAGTAAGAGCGGCAGAAAAAGCGGGATTAGATATAATTGAAAGTGTCGATACTTTAGATGAAGCAGTGGTGAAGGCTTATGCTCATTCTAAAGATGGCGATGTCGTTCTTCTTTCTCCAGCGTGTGCAAGCTGGGATCAATTTAAAACATTTGAAGAAAGAGGAGACATTTTTATACAAGCTGTGCATAAACTTATATAAAGTAAATCAAAACATCAGTAGGCTAACACCTACTGATGTTTTGTTACATAGGGCAAAAGGTTCTGCCTAAAGAGGTGGTGTTTGTGGGTAATGAAGAAAACGCCTGATTTTATTCTCATCATCGTAACACTTTCATTGTTGACAATCGGAATGATTATGGTTTATAGTGCGAGTGCAGTTTGGGCCTCTTATAAAATGGGGGACTCATTCTTTTTTGCAAAAAGACAATTACTGTTTGCGGGTCTTGGTGTAGTAGCTATGTTTTTTATTATGAAAATTGATTATTGGGTGTGGCGTACGTATTCAAAAGTGATTTTGCTAGTTTGCTTCATTCTTCTTATTCTCGTTCTTATTCCTGGAGTAGGTCTTGTTCGAGGAGGAGCACGAAGTTGGATTGGAATCGGAGCATTTTCGATTCAACCGTCAGAATTTATGAAGTTTGCGATGATTATTTTCTTGGCAAAGTTTTTAGCAGAACGTCAAAAATTGATTACATCTTTTAAACGTGGTTTATTACCGGCTCTTAGTTTTGTTTTTCTTGCTTTTGGGATGATTATGTTACAGCCAGACCTTGGGACAGGAACGGTAATGGTTGGGACATGTATCATTATGATATTCATTTCGGGAGCGAGGGTCTTTCACTTTGCAATGTTTGGTTTGATTGGTGTAGCAGGATTTGTAGGGTTAATTGCATCAGCACCGTATCGAATGAAACGCATTACATCATATTTAGATCCGTGGTCAGATCCGCTCGGAAGTGGATTTCAAATTATCCAATCATTACTTGCAATTGGACCTGGTGGATTATTTGGGCTTGGACTTGGACAAAGTAGACAAAAATTTCTTTATTTACCTGAACCGCAAACTGACTTTATATTTGCGATCTTATCCGAGGAATTAGGTTTTATTGGTGGTTCATTTGTGTTATTATTATTTAGTCTATTATTATGGCGCGGGATTCGTATCGCATTAGGAGCGCCAGATTTATATGGTACGTTTTTAGCAGTAGGTATTGTGGCGATGATTGCGATTCAAGTAATGATTAATGTTGGTGTTGTAACAGGACTGATGCCTGTTACGGGTATTACCTTGCCGTTTTTAAGTTATGGTGGATCAAGTTTGACATTAATGTTAATGGCAGTAGGTGTATTATTAAATATAAGTCGCCATTCTCGCTACTAAACCCTGTTTATAAGACAGGGTTTTTCGTATGTGTGTAAAAATGCAATATGTATATAGAAATAAATATAATGGAAATAAGAAAAGAGAAGCGGAGGAGTTAGTAGTGCGTGTATTAGTGAGTGGTGGGGGTACTGGTGGTCATATTTATCCAGCTCTTGCTTTAATTAGAGAAATAAAAAAGTTAAATCCAGAAGCAAGATTTTTATATATTGGTACGGAAAATGGACTAGAGAGTACAATCGTTCCAAAAGCAGGTATACCATTTCAATCTATTGTTATAAGTGGATTTAAACGAAAAATATCATTAGATAATGTGAAAACAGTAATGCGTTTTCTAAAAGGTGTACAGGATAGTAAACGATATATTCGTCGTTTTAATCCGGATATTGTAATTGGAACGGGTGGATATGTATGTGGACCAGTTGTATACGCTGCAGCCAAATTAGGTATTCCAACTATTGTACATGAACAAAATAGTGTACCAGGTGTAACGAACAAGTTTTTAAGCCGTTATGTTGATAAAGTTGCTGTTTGTTTTGAAGCAGCTATAGAGCATTTTCCAGAGTCAAAAGTGGTAATGACAGGTAATCCACGAGCATCAGAGGTAATGGATCAAAATGGAATGAAGGGGAAACGTTCAGTTGGGCTTTCTCTTCCTAAAAAGTCTGTACTTATATTTGGTGGAAGTCGTGGGGCTAGACCGATTAACGATGCCTTCGTTGAAGCAATTGAACAGTTTGGGAACAAAAGCTACGAAATACTATATGTAACGGGTGAAGTACATTATGATAAAGTGATGGAAGCCGTGAAGCAAAAAGGGAACCCAAGCAATGTTATTATTAAGCCGTTCATTCATAATATGCCAGAGGTACTAACTGGTGTAGACCTTGTTGTTTCAAGGGCTGGGGCAACAACACTTGCAGAATTAACAGCGTTAGGAAAACCAAGTGTGTTAATACCGAGTCCATATGTAACAAATAATCATCAGGAAAAGAATGCACGTTCAGTTGTTGATAAAGGAGCGGCAAAAATGTTACTTGAAAAAGACTTAACAGCTGAAACGCTTATTCGTGATATTGATGAGATTTTATTGAATGCACAAACATTACAAAATATGAAGCTAGCGGCTAAGCAACTAGGTATTCCAGATGCAGCAAATAAGCTGTATGAAGTAATGAATAAGCTTGTAAAAAAATAAAGTGAGGCTCTAATCAGTGGGGAGTGATTCTCTCTCGTTGATTATTATCTTTCACTAATCGGATGTTTACTGACATCCTGATTCCGCCTAATTTCTTTGTTATCGCCGAATTTTGATTTAAGAGCTGTACTGCCCGTAAATAGCGGGATAACGTTAGATGAACGCCCTGCATATTATTGTCATAAGGAGACTTAATATGGGGGAGATTGTCTATGGAACAATTAGTAAATGAGCTTATAGAAGCAGACGTTGGTCGTGTTTTAGTTAACGAGCCGTTAGCACGTTATACAACTATGAAAATAGGTGGACCAGCGGACATTTTAATTGTGCCAAAGCATGTAGCCGGTATTGAAAAAACATTACAGTTAGTAAAGCAATACAAAACGAAGTGGACTGTAATTGGTCGCGGTTCAAACCTTCTTGTATCTGATCAAGGCATAGAAGGTGTTGTTATTCGTTTAGGAGAAGGATTAGATCACTTAGAGGTCGAAAAACATAAGGTAAGAGTTGGTAGTGGATATCCTCTTATTAAATTGTCAACTTTACTTAGTCGTCAAGGGTTAGCTGGATTGGAGTTTGCGAGCGGTATTCCAGGAAGTGTCGGTGGTGCAGTATATATGAATGCAGGTGCACATAAATCGGATATATCGAGTGTATTATCGAAGGCTCTCATTCTGTTTGAAGACGGTACAATTGCCTGGTTAACGAATAAAGAACTGGAGTTTTCTTATCGGTCATCTGTATTGCAAACGAAACGTCCTGGTATTGTTTTAGAAGCGGAGTTTCAATTACAGGCGGGAAAACGTGAAGAAATTGTACGTAGCATGCAAAATAATAAAGACTACCGCCGTGAAACGCAACCATGGAATCATCCGTGTGCAGGAAGTATATTTCGGAATCCAATCCCACATTTTGCAGGAGATTTAGTAGAAAAAGCAGGGCTTCGTGGTTATAGGATTGGTGGAGCTCAAATTTCTGAAATGCATGGCAATTTTATTGTTAATACCGGGGGAGCTTCAGCGCAAGATGTATTGTCTTTAATTGAATTAATAAAACATACAATTAAGGATAAATTTGATGTAGATATGCACACAGAAGTAGAAATCATTGGAAGATAACGGTTATTCGTTCCGCTCATTATCATTTATGTTATAATAAGAAGATAAGAACGGCATGAGGAACATGCCGTTCTTTATGTTACATAGGGGGATCGTACATGAATAATAGTAAAGTGATTAAACTACAAGATCGTGTACCAAAATTGAAAAATCAAAAGAAAAAAAACAAAAAAAATGTTAATCATCGATTGATTTTATACATATCAATTTTATTTTTATTAGTGCTCTTTTTAATTTATTTTCGGTCTCCGCTTAGTAATATAAAAAAGATTAGTGTGTTTGGAAATCACTATATGACGGATGAGCAAGTAATGAAGGATTCAGGCGTGACATATGATACAAGTTATTTCCGAGTGACAGCACATAAAGCTGAAGAAAACTTAACGAAGCGAAAAGAAATTAAAGCAGTAAATGTAAAAAAACGTTTTCCAAACAAGATTGATATTCATATCGAAGAATATTTAACGATTGGTTATATAAATAAAGAGGGAAAACTACAACCGTTATTAGAAAATGGAAAAACGCTTGATGTACTACCTAATGGAAAACTTCCTGTTGCAGCACCGATTTTCGAACCTTTTAAAGAAGAGAAAATGAAGGAGTTAATCGCTGAACTAGAAAAATTAACACCAGCTATTTTAAAATCTATTTCGGAGATTCGCTATTCACCAACGAATGCGAATGAAGATCATCTTACTTTATATATGAATGAAGGTTATGAAGTGAGCACTACGATTCAAAATTTCGCAAAACGTATGGAAGCCTATCCACTTATTTTAAAAACAATTGAGCCAGGTAAGAAGGTATTAATTGACTTAGAAGTAGGTGCATATACGAAAGAATTAGGTGCGGAAGACAAAAAAGAATAGAATGGTAGTTTTCGTTGCTTGTAGCAGAAAAAACGAAACGAATGTTCTATTATATGTATACGAATTTAGAAGAATGGTTCATTTGATGAAAAATATGTAAAAATTCTTAGATTCATACTAGTATTGGTACAAGTTTCACTTTTCTATGAGTACATCTTAGTGTAGACTTATACTTGGCGGTAAACTTTACACTGGAAATAGAATTATTTCAAGATAAGCAGTTATTCATAGTTTACTGCGATATTCTTAATTGAATGCTAAATAAAAATAAGAAAAATATAGGGTTAAAAAAGGGAAACGTATAAAGACGTTGAATATTTTTCTTATAAATAGTAAAGTTGCGATTGTTGTTCCATATATTGAGTTGTATGGTATAAATAAAGAAGGAGGTGCCAAAGAATGAACAGCAATGAAATATATGTTAGTCTTGACATCGGTACATCCAATGTTAAAGTCATCATTGGTGAAATGGTTAATGACAGCTTAAACATTATTGGTGTTGGAAATGTAAAATCAAATGGTTTAAAGAAGGGATCGATAGTTGATATAGACGAGACTGTTCGATCAATTAAAAAAGCAATTGAACAAGCTGAGCGCATGGTGGGAATCCACATTGAGCAAGTTGTAGTAGGTGTCAATGCAAACCAGGTACAGCTACTTCCTTGTCACGGAGTAGTCGCTGTTTCAAATGAAGATCGTGAAATCGGGAATGAAGATGTCTTACGCGTTCTAGATGCAGCACAAGTTGTGTCAATTGCTCCAGAGCGTGAGTTTATTGATGTGGTACCTCGACAGTTCATCGTAGACGGTCTTGACGAGATTAACGATCCACGCGGGATGATCGGTGTAAGATTAGAAATGGAAGGTACACTTATTACAGGCTCGAGAACTTTACTACATAACCTACTTCGTTGTGTAGAAAAAGCAGGTCTTGAAATTGTTGATATTTGTCTTCAACCTTTAGCGGCTGCAACAGTTGCTATATCTTCAGATGAAAAAAATAGAGGAGTAGCCCTTGTTGATATGGGGGGAGGATCTACAACTTTATCTATTTTTAAAGATGGAGAGTTACAAGCGACGAGCGTATTACCATTAGGTGGAGACCATATAACGAAAGATATTGCGATTGGGTTGAAAACTTCAACAGAAAATGCAGATCAAATTAAGTTGAAATATGGACATGCTTTTTATGATACAGCATCTGAAGAAGAGATGTTTACGGTTCCTATTATGGGAAGTGATCAAACAGAACAATATTCTCAGTTGGAATTATCGGATATAATAGAGGCTCGTGTAGAGGAAATTTTAATGTTTGTTCAAGATGAAGTGCGTAAGTTAGGAGTAAAGCAAGTGGCTTCTGGTTATGTACTAACTGGCGGAATTGCTTCTATGCCAGGTGTTCTTGATCTTGCATATGATATTTTACATGAAAATGTTCGTGTAGCAACTCCTGATTATATTGGTGTGCGTGAGCCCCAATATACAAGTGGAGTTGGATTAATTAAACATTCTTATCAAAAAGCTAAATTACGTGGGAAAAATGTGCAGGAAAAGCAAGAGCATTTTGAACCAGTACCAGCACCAGCACCAACGCCGGTACAACAGCAACCCGCGAAACAAAAAACTCGTAATCAAAACAATAATAATCAAAATGATGACCGCATGATGTCAAAAGTAAAACGTGTATTCCGTTATTTATGGGATTAAAATTGGACACGAAAAATGAGGTTCTAGGGGGATTTCGACATGTTAGAGTTTGATACTACTCAAGATCAATTAGCGAATATAAAAGTTATCGGTGTCGGCGGTGGCGGAAACAATGCTGTAAACCGTATGATTGAACACGGTGTACAAGGTGTAGACTTTATCGCTGTGAACACTGATGCACAAGCATTAAATCTATCAAAAGCTGAAACAAAAATGCAAATTGGTGGAAAATTAACGCGTGGACTTGGTGCAGGCGCAAACCCTGAAGTAGGGAAAAAAGCTGCAGAAGAAAGTAAAGAACAGATCCAAGAAGCACTTCGTGGTGCGGATATGGTCTTCGTAACTGCCGGTATGGGCGGTGGAACTGGAACTGGTGCAGCTCCAGTTGTTGCTCAAGTTGCAAAAGAATTAGGTGCTTTAACAGTTGGTGTTGTAACACGTCCATTTACTTTTGAAGGACGTAAGCGTGCGACGCAAGCAGCATCTGGTATTGCAGCATTTAAAGAAAATGTAGATACTCTTATTGTAATTCCAAACGATCGCTTATTAGAGATTGTTGATAAAAATACGCCAATGTTAGAAGCATTCCGTGAAGCTGATAACGTATTACGTCAAGGTGTTCAAGGTATTTCGGATTTAATTGCAACGCCAGGTTTAATTAACTTAGACTTTGCAGACGTAAAGACAATTATGTCTAATAGAGGTTCTGCTTTAATGGGTATTGGTTCTGGTAACGGGGAAAATCGTGCTGCAGAAGCTGCGAAAAAAGCGATTTCTAGTCCATTACTAGAAACATCTATTGATGGAGCTCAAGGTGTTATCATGAACATTACGGGTGGCGCTAACTTAAGCTTATATGAAGTACAAGAAGCGGCAGATATCGTAGCTTCAGCTTCAGATCCAGAAGTAAATATGATCTTCGGTTCTGTTATTAACGAAGGATTAAAAGATGATATCGTTGTAACTGTAATTGCAACTGGTTTTGATGATAGCATTGCAACTCAACCACCAAAACCAATTATTCGTCCGAATGCGAACCACACGCAACAACAGCAACAACCAGTAGCTCAACCTTCAAAACAACGTGAAGTAAAACGTGAAATGAAGCGTGAAGAGCCAGTTGTACATGAGCGTCATTCAGATTCAGATGATATCGATATTCCAGCATTTTTACGTAACCGTCGTAGACGATAAAAAAAGGAGCTTTCATGCTCCTTTTTTGTTTTTTAAATGGAATAGACCTGCTAAGCAGGTCTTTTTTTTTATTTGGTATATTTTGTTGGTGAAAATAAGAGTATATCATTCTATGAATTTGTACTTTTATTTTTTACCGACAGATTATGTCTAGAAATCACAAAATAACAAAAAAACACCTCCGCAAATTGACACACTTTCCTATTGGATATGCATTATACTAGTCTCAACTTGAAAAAAGAGGTGAATTGTTTGGTTGTTTACGCCGACGTTGTTTGGTTGTTAAACGCCTGCATTGATTTTCTTTTGCTTTTATTAACAGCTACCGTGTTAAAAAAGAAAATCAAAAAATGGAGGCTTGTGTTAGGGGCATTTATAGGTTCAACTATTGTTATTTTTGCCTTTACTCCTTTTGCTTCTATGATGACACATCCAATTATGAAACTACTGTACTCGTTACTTATTGTGTATGCAGCATTTGGGTTTACAACATTTGGAAATTATGCACAAACTGTTTTTACTTTTTACTTTGTAACCTTTATGGTTGGCGGAGGATTAATTGGAACTCATTTCTTTTTGCAAACGAATGAAATGGTAAATGGATTGGTTCAATCTCAGTCAATTTCTTACGGTGATCCAATTAGTTGGTTATTTGTTATTTTTGGTTTTCCAGTAATTTATTATTTTTCTAAAAAGCGTATTGAAAGCGTAGAGGTCACGAAAATACACTATGATCAAATTGTGAAAGTAAAAATTCAATTAGCAGAAGAAGAACTAGAACTGGCAGGTCTTATTGACAGTGGGAACCAACTTTATGACCCATTAACAAAAACACCCGTTATGATTATGCATGTTTCATCATTAGAACATTGCTTACCATCTTGGTTAACAGAACAAATTTATTCCAAAACAGAAATTCCTCAAATACCAGAAAATGATTCTGGTTGGGCGACAAAATTACGCTTAATTCCTTTCCGTGCAGTAGGAGTAGAGAGTCAACTTTTGTGGGCAATTAAGCCTGACAGTGTGCAAGTTGACCATGAAGGTAGTTCTATTGTTGTAAACAAAGTATTAATTGGATTAAATACACAACAGCTTTCTACTAATGGGGAGTATCAATGTATTGTGCATCCAAAAATGTTGATTTCGCAAAAAATGGTAATCGCTTAATAATGAGAGGCGGGATAATATGATGAAATTAAAATTTTATTTAGTATACCTTTGGTATAAAGTATTGCTGAAATTAGGAATTAAGACCGATGAAATTTATTATATTGGTGGAAGTGAAGCGTTGCCACCACCGTTAACAAAAGAAGAAGAGGAAGTTCTTTTGAATAAATTGCCAAAAGGAGATCAGGCAGCAAGGTCATTACTTATTGAACGTAACTTAAGGCTCGTTGTATATATAGCAAGAAAGTTTGAAAATACAGGGATAAATATTGAAGATTTGATTAGTATAGGAACAATCGGCCTTATTAAAGCGGTAAATACATTTAATCCAGAAAAGAAAATAAAATTAGCAACATATGCATCGCGTTGTATAGAAAATGAAATTTTAATGCATTTACGTCGAAATAACAAAAATCGTTCGGAAGTTTCTTTTGATGAACCACTAAACATTGATTGGGATGGGAATGAACTGTTATTGTCTGACGTGTTAGGTACAGATGATGATATTATTACAAAAGATTTAGAAGCTACTGTAGATCGTCACCTTTTAATGAAAGCATTACACCAATTAAATGATCGTGAAAAACAAATTATGGAACTTCGGTTTGGGCTTGCTGGAGGAGAGGAAAAGACGCAAAAAGATGTGGCTGATATGCTTGGGATTTCACAGTCATACATTTCGCGTTTAGAAAAAAGAATTATAAAAAGATTACGAAAAGAATTTAATAAAATGGTGTAAAGAATAAGACCAGCCGTTATGTAGGCTGGTCTTATTCTATTTAGTTGTATTAGGAAAGATAATTTAAATAACAAATCGTGAAAAAACCACATGCATAAAATCCCCTTCAAAGGAAATACTTTACACTGTACAGCAACTCCCGATAGGAGGGAACACTTTGACGAGAAACAAAGTAGAAATTTGCGGTGTTGATACAGCTAAACTTCCAGTATTAAAAAATGAAGAGATGCGTAAATTATTTCGTGAAATGCAAAGTGGAGAGATAAGCGCAAGAGAAAAATTAGTGAATGGAAACTTACGTCTTGTACTGAGCGTCATCCAAAGATTTAATAACAGAGGAGAATATGTTGACGATTTATTTCAAGTTGGTTGCATCGGACTTATGAAATCAATTGATAATTTTGATTTAGGCCAAAATGTAAAATTTTCAACGTATGCTGTGCCGATGATTATTGGGGAAATACGCAGATATTTGCGTGATAATAATCCGATTCGCGTATCGCGCTCATTGCGAGATATTGCGTATAAAGCTTTGCAAGTAAGAGAAAAGTTGATTGCAGAAAATTCAAAAGAACCAACAGCAATGGATATTGCAAAAGTGCTAGAAGTAACTCATGAAGAGATAGTATTTGCTTTAGATGCAATTCAAGATCCAGTTTCATTATTTGAACCGATTTATAATGATGGGGGAGATCCTATCTTTGTTATGGATCAGTTAAGTGATGAAAAACAAAAGGACGAGCAGTGGGTTGAAGAATTAGCATTGAAAGAAGGAATGAAGCGTTTAAATGATAGAGAGAAAATGATTATTAGAAAACGTTTCTTCCAAGGAAAGACACAGATGGAAGTTGCAGAAGAAATTGGGATTTCCCAAGCGCAAGTATCACGTTTAGAGAAGTCAGCCATTAAACAAATGAATAAAACGATTCAAGGATAAGGTCTCACCAATTATGGTGAGACCTTTTTATATGTAATATGGTTTGTGCTCATAGTAGGGGATTTGTGTTCATATAATGAAACTAGCATGGTGTTTCGTGTAGGTGGCTTCCTGTAAATATGAGAAACAGTTTCCAATTTGTCATATAAGGGAGAGGATAAAAATGGTGATACGAATTTCAGAGTTACAGATGAAGGATGTTATAAATATTTCAGATGGAAAAAGGATTGGGAATATTGGAGATATTGAAATTGATATGAACACAGGGAAAATTTGTTCTGTTATTATTTCCAAACAGACACGTATGCTAGGTATTTTTGGAAAAGATGTTGAGATTGTAATTCCTTGGAAGGAAATTGTGAAAATTGGGGAAGATGTCATACTTGTAAGAGTAAATCCTGTTAATTCTGTAACAGAATCAATACAAACACCGACAATTTCATAAAGAATATTACAAATTCCTCTTTTTTTTCTGTTAGGATTATGAAAAAATAAAAGTATGGTAAAATAGACAGGAAGTACCATGCTTTTTTCTGTTATTTTAATTAAAAGGAGCCGCTTTATTATGAGAGAACCATTTAAATATGTGGACGGTATACTGTATTTACAAGCGTGGAAAGAACTTGGAAACATTACTGCTGGATTTACGACAAAAGATGGTGGGATAAGTACGGGCTCCTTTCATGCGATGAATTTAGGATTACATGTGAATGATATCGTGGAGAACGTTCATGAAAACAGACGCATTTTAGCAAATAAGTTACAAAAACCATTAGAAAATTGGATTTGCTCTGAACAAGTTCATGCTCATCATGTTGAAAAAGTAGGGCAACAGGAAAAGGGAAGTGGTGTCTATTCATATGAGGACGGCATTTCAAAAACAGATGGCATTTATACGAGTAATGAAGATGTTCTGTTAACGTCTTGTTACGCGGATTGTGTTCCGCTCTATTTTTATGCACCATCACATGGTATGATAGGACTTGCGCATGCTGGATGGAAAGGCACTGTACAAGAGATTGCAAAGGAAATGATTCAAAAGTGGAATGCAGAAGGTATTTCAAGTGATGAAATTCATGTTGCAATTGGGCCGTCGATCGGATCTTGTTGTTATGTTGTGGATGATCGTGTATTAACAGCAGCACAGGAAGTAGTTAGGGGTGCTGTTCCTCATCAAAAAATTTCTGACGGGCAGTACGCAATTAATTTAAAAGAAATTAATCGTATATTATGTGTACAAGCAGGCATAAAAGAAGAGCATATTGTAATGTCATCTCTTTGTACAAGCTGTGAAGAGCAACTATTTTTCTCTCATCGTCGTGATCAAGGTAAGACAGGAAGAATGTTGAGTTTCATAGGTTTTAAGGAGGAAGAAAGCAAGTGACAGTACAAGAAAATTTAGTAATTGTAAACGAAGCTATTAAAGAATCTTGCGCTCGAGCTGGACGTTCGTTGCAAGATATTAAACTTGTTGCAGTTACAAAAACTGTAGGGATTGAAAAAACAAACGAAGTAATTGAAGCTGGAGTTATCGATTTAGGTGAAAATAGAAATGAAGGTTTCTTACAGAAATACGAGCATTTCTGTAAGAAAGTTAATTGGCACTTTATTGGCTCATTACAAACGAGAAAAGTAAAAGAAATCATTAATGAAATTGATTATTTACATTCGTTAGATCGTCTTTCACTGGCGAAAGAAATTCAGAAACGTGCTGATAAGAAAGTGAAATGCTTTATTCAAGTGAAAACCTCATCTGAAGAATCGAAGCAAGGATTGGCAATAGAAGAGGTTGTTTCTTTTATTCAAAGTTTGCAAGAATTCGATAAAATTGAAGTGGTTGGACTAATGACGATGGCTCCATTTACAGAAGAAGAGGAAGAAATCAGACGCTGTTTTAAGGAATTACGTATGCTGCAAACAGAGGTGCAGGAGCTAGAGTTATTACATGCGCCATGTAAAGAATTATCAATGGGAATGTCCAACGATTACAAGATTGCAATTGAAGAAGGGGCTACATATATTCGTTTGGGAACGATTTTAGTAGGAAAAGCGTAAAAGGAAGGAGAATCTTATTATGAGTTGGTCAAAAGTAAAATACTTCTTTTTTGATACACCGGAAGAAAAAGAAGCAGCTCAATATGGTTATGAAAAGGAGCAAACAGACATGAAAAAGCAGCAAGATCCACCAGAACAACAAGACGTTACGTTTCCGAAAGCGCAACCGAAGCAAAATGTTGTGAGTATTGAAACAGCAAAACAATCTTCAAAAGTTGTTTTATTAGAACCACGCACATATTCGGAAGCACAAGGGATTGCGGACCACTTAAAAGGTAGACGAGCTGTTGTAATTAATTTGCAGAGAATGTCTACTGATCAAGCGGTACGTATCGTTGACTTTTTAAGTGGTACTGTATACGCTATAGGCGGGGACATTCAAAAAATAGGGCCGAAAACATTTATGTGTACACCTGAAAATGTAGATATTGTTGGTGCGATTTCAGAGTTATTCGGTGAAGAAGAAGAAACAAATATAAAGAGGTGGTAATACGCCATGACAACAGTTTTTATAGTGTTAAGTTATGCTATCGAGATTTACTCGTGGGCACTTATTATTTACATTCTCCTATCATGGTTTCCTGGTGCAAAGGAATCATCTTTTGGAGAGTTCCTGGCACGTATTTGTGAACCGTATTTAGAACCATTCCGCCGCTTTATTCCGCCGCTTGGAATGATTGATATTTCTCCAATCGTTGCGATCTTTGCGTTGAAACTTGCTAAAACTGGTTTGTTCAGTTTATTAAGCTATTTCTTATAGTAAGAAGGTAAATACATGAGCATCTACGAACATTTTAGGCCTGATGAGGAGGTCTTTGTGGATAAAGTGCTAGAGTGGAAGCGAGCGGCGGAGTACCATCAAGTGAAGTTAACGGATTTTCTCGATCCTAGGCAACAACAAATTGTTTCTATGGTAATAGGACAAGGTGATGTTGCTGTGCAATTTGGTGGTGCAACGCCTAATGCAGAGCGTAAAAGAGCACTTATTTATCCAGACTATCTAGAATTAAATGAAGAAGAATTTCAAGTAGAAGTATTAGAAATTGACTATCCTTCCAAGTTTTATACGCTAGAACATAGGCAAATATTAGGTACATTTATGTCTCTTGGTTTAACAAGAGAAAAATGTGGTGATATTTTGCTGCAAGAAAATCGTGCCCAAATTGTAGTTGCGAAAGAAATTGTATCGTATATTGAGATGAACTTACAATCAATAGGGAAAGTAAAAGTCTCTTTAGCGTCAGTGCAAGGAGAACAAATTCTACAGATACATGAAACGTGGGGAGAGAAATCTGGAACGGTTTCTTCACTTCGTTTAGATGTTATGTTAGCTGAAATGTTACATTTATCTAGACAGAAAGTACAACCTTTCATAAAAAATGGTTTAGTAAAAGTCAATTGGAAAACAGTGGAGCAAACTTCTTATGAATGTTATCCAGGAGATGTTTTTTCTGTTAGAGGATATGGCCGAAGTAAATTATTTTCTGTAGAAGGTAGAACAAAACGCGACAAATGGAGAATTTTGTATGGTATACTAAAATGATTGGTTTTTTAGAAGGAAATCCTCCTATTTTGTCGAAGAAAAGATATAATTGAAAGAGGAAATTTAGATAACTACTTGGAGGTGGCGTTGTGCCGTTAACACCATTAGATATTCATAACAAAGAATTTGGTCGCGGATTCCGTGGCTATGATGAAGATCAAGTAAATGAGTTTCTTGATCAAATTATCAAAGATTATGAATTGGTCATTCGTGAGAAAAAAGCTTTAGAAGAAAAAGTTGCGCAGTTAGAAGGGAAGTTAGATCATTTCTCTAATATTGAAGATACGTTAAACAAATCTATCGTTGTTGCACAAGAAGCAGCGGAAGAAGTAAAACGTAATGCGCAAAAAGAAGCGAAATTAATTGTGCGTGAAGCTGAAAAGAATGCTGATCGTATTATTAACGAAGCATTAGTAAAATCAAGAAAAGTTGCTTTTGATATTGAAGAGCTAAAGAAACAAGCGAAAGTATTCCGAACTCGTTTCCGTATGTTATTAGAAACACAGCTTGAGATGTTAAACAACGATGATTGGGATAAACTAATTGAATTAGAAGACGAAGTAGATGAACTGTTGAAAAAAGAAGAAACAGTGTAAGCTTGACGTTTTTCTCATTATTACATATAATTTTAAACAACATATTTATTAAGAAAAACGAAGATAGGGATAAGTACCTTTTCAAACCTTATATAGCGAACTGAGGATGGTGTAAGCTCAGGATAAGGAGATAGTGGGAATATCACCCTGGAGTTCCGCGCTGAACAAATAGAGTAAGCGTAGGCGTGTATTCGCGTTAAGAATATAAAGAGGATTCTATACATATGTATATAATCTACTAGGGTGGTACCGCGGGAGACTTTCTCGTCCCTTTTGGGGATGAGAAGGTCTCTTTTTTATTCCGTTTTTTAAGTATTTCTTTTATACATGTAAGGAGGAATTGAGCATGGAGTACAAAAATACATTACTGATGCCAAAAACAGAGTTCCCAATGCGTGGGAATTTACCAAAACGTGAGCCTGCAATGCAAGAAAAATGGGCTGAAATGAATATTTACGAAAAAGTACAAGAACATACAAAAGGTCGTCCTTTATTTGTATTGCATGATGGACCTCCATATGCGAATGGTGACATTCATATGGGACATGCATTAAATAAAGTATTAAAAGACTTTATTGTTCGTTATAAATCAATGACTGGTTTTAGTGCGCCATATGTTCCGGGATGGGATACGCACGGTTTACCAATTGAACAAGCTTTAACAAATAAAGGTGTAAAACGTAAAGAAATGACAGTTGCTGAGTTCCGTAAGTTATGTGCAGAGTATGCATATGAACAAGTAGAACGTCAACGTGAACAATTTAAGCGTCTAGGTGTACGTGCAGATTGGGATAATCCATATATTACTTTAGAGCCAGCTTATGAAGCACAACAAATTAAAGTGTTTGGTGACATGGCGAAAAAAGGTTATATCTATAAAGGTCAAAAACCAGTTTACTGGTCTCCAACGAGTGAATCTGCTTTAGCGGAAGCTGAAATTGAATATCAAGATAAAAAATCAGCATCTATTTACGTAGCATTCCCTGTAAAAGATGGAAAGAACGTATTAGAAGGTGATGAAAAGTACATCATTTGGACAACAACACCTTGGACATTACCTGCAAACTTAGGTATTTCTGTTCATCCAGAGCTTGAATATAGCATTGTAAAAGTAAATGATGAGAAATATATCATTGCTTCTGAGCTGTTTGAGACAGTTGCAAAAACGTTAGAGTGGGAAAATGCTGAAGTTGTGAAAACAGTAAAAGGTAGCGAACTTGAGTATACAGTTGCAAAACATCCATTCTACGATCGTGATTCATTAGTTATGCTAGGAGATCACGTAACAACAGATGCAGGTACAGGTTGTGTTCATACAGCACCAGGACACGGGGAAGATGACTTCGTTGTTGGTAAAAAGTATGGATTAGAAGTACTTTGCCCAGTCGATGATAAAGGTGTATTAACAAATGAGGCACCTGGATTTGAAGGCTTATTCTATGATAAAGCTAACAAACCAATTACAGAAAAATTAGAAGAAGTAGGCGCGTTACTGAAACTAACATTCATTACACATTCATACCCACATGATTGGAGAACGAAAAAACCAATTATTTTCCGTGCGACAGCACAGTGGTTTGCATCTATTGAAGCATTCCGTAAAGAATTAATAGAAGCTGTAGCAGAAACAAAGTGGGTACCAGCATGGGGAGAAACTCGTCTTCATAATATGGTTCGTGACCGTGGTGACTGGTGTATTTCTCGTCAGCGTGCATGGGGTGTGCCAATTCCGGTATTCTATGCTGAGAATGGTGATCCAATTATTACGGATGAAACAATTAACCATGTAGCAGATTTATTCCGTGAACACGGTTCTAACGTATGGTTCGAGCGTGAAGCGAAAGATCTATTACCAGAAGGATTTACACATCCAGGTAGCCCAAATGGTGAATTCCGTAAAGAAACAGACATCATGGATGTATGGTTCGATTCAGGTTCTTCTCACCAAGCGGTATTAGAAGAGCGCGAAGATTTACAGCGTCCAGCTGATTTATATTTAGAAGGATCTGACCAGTATCGTGGTTGGTTTAACTCTTCATTATCAACAGCAGTTGCTGTAACAGGTAAAGCTCCATATAAAGGCGTACTAAGCCACGGTTTCGTACTAGATGGTGAAGGACGTAAAATGAGTAAGTCGATTGGAAACATCGTCGTACCGAAGAAAATCATGGATCAATTAGGCGGAGACATTTTACGCTTATGGGTATCTTCTGTTGACTATCAATCTGACGTACGTATTTCAGATGATATTTTAAAACAAGTAGCAGAAGTGTATCGTAAAATCCGTAACACATTCCGTTTCTTATTAGGAAACTTAGACGACTTTAAGCCAAGTGAAAATGCAGTAGCTGTAGCTGAACTTCGTGAAGTAGATCGTTACATGTTAGTAAAATTAAATGACTTAATTACAAAAGTTAAAGAAGCATATGAGACATACGATTTCGCTGCTGTGTATCATGCAATTCATAACTTCTGTACAATTGATTTAAGTTCATTCTACTTAGACTTTGCAAAAGACATCTTATACATTGAAGGTGCAAACCACGAAGATCGTCGTGCAATTCAAACTGTATTATATGATGTTCTTGTTGCGTTAACGAAACTTGTAACACCAATCTTACCGCACACAGCTGATGAAGTATGGCCATATATTCCAGGCGTAACAGAAGAAAGTGTACAATTAACTGATATGCCAGAAGCTGTACAATTAGATGACGCGGAAGCGTTAAAAACAAAATGGGATGCATTTATGACATTACGTGATGACGTGTTAAAAGCACTAGAAGTAGCTCGTAATGAAAAAGTAATCGGTAAGTCATTAAATGCAAGCATTACGCTATATCCAACTGCAGAAATGAAAGCTATGTTAGAGTCTATTAGCGAAGACTTAAAGCAATTATTCATCGTTTCTGAGTATAAACTTGGTGGTATGATGGATGAAGCGCCAGCAGATGCACCGAAGTATGAACATACAGCGGTTGTTGTTGTTCAAGCAACTGGTGAAACATGTGAACGTTGTTGGGTAGTTTCAGAAACAATTGGTAAAGATGCTGAACATGAAACATTATGTGAGCGTTGTGCAACAGTTGTTAAAGAAAACTATGTAAAATAATAAAAAACTGACTGCTATTGATGCGGTCAGTTTTTTTGTTGATGGTATATCAAGATCACTTTCAGACTCTTTCCTGTGAAGGAAAAATGTGTGTGAGGTAAGCAAATAAATTTCGGACACACTAACTGTACATTACAGCTAGGAGGAATGTACACGTGAATGAAATTTACATGGAAATAAAAGAAGAATTGCAATTGATGAGAAAAGAGTTGCAAGAGAGACTAGCTAAAGAAGTAATGCACAAATATGATGTCGAGTTCAGCCAAGAGCTTGGATATGAAATTAAGGAAGAGATAAAGAAAAAATTGCTATTACATGATATAAAAGAGGATTTAAAGGATGTAGAACGCGCATTATTTAAAATGGAAATAGACATGTATGGTATTTGTGAAGAGACGGGGAGATTAATTTCGACAAAGCAAATGAAGACAATGCCGACTGCCCGTACGATTCATGAATTCTTCTACGAAAAGGTAAATGTATGAATACGCACAACGATATTATATTACCTTTTTTTAATTTATTTTATTCTTCTATAAAGGTTCATTGTGAAAAGGTAGCAGCTATGCTAAAATTTTGAGGTACACTGTCTTTGTGGGGGAAATGAAAATGATATATTATGTAATAGCGTTATTCGTCATTGCTATCGATCAAATATCGAAGTGGTTAATTGTAAAGAACATGGAATTGGGTACGAGTATTCCGATTATCGACAATGTATTATACATAACATCACATCGAAATAGAGGCGCTGCTTGGGGTATTTTAGAAAATAAAATGTGGTTCTTCTACATTATTACAGTTGTTTTTGTAGTGTTTATTGTATTTTATATGAAAAAGTATGCGAAAACAGACAAGCTTCTAGGTATTTCGTTAAGCCTAATTTTGGGCGGGGCAATTGGTAACTTTATTGATCGTGTATTTAGACAAGAAGTAGTGGATTTCATTCACGTGTATATTTTCTCGTACAACTATCCAGTATTCAATATAGCTGATTCAGCATTATGTATTGGTGTTGTATTAATTATTATTCAAACATTATTAGAAGGCAAGAAAGCGAAGGAGTAATTGAATGAGTGAAGTAGTACAAGTAACAGTTGCAGCAGAGCAAAAAAACGAGCGAATTGATAAATTCGTTGCAGGGATAAATAACGAATGGTCACGTACGCAAGTGCAGCAATGGATTAAAGATGACGTTGTGACAGTAAACGGAAAAGCGGTAAAAGGGAATTATAAAGTAAAAGAAGAAGATGAAATTACAGTAACAATTCCTGAACCAGAAGAGTTAGATATTCAACCAGAGGATTTAAATTTAGAAATTTATTATGAAGATGCAGATGTGCTTGTTGTAAATAAGCCACGTGGTATGGTTGTACATCCAGCACCAGGGCATACAAGTGGTACACTTGTAAACGGCCTTATGCACCATTGTACAGACTTATCAGGCATTAACGGTGTAATGCGTCCAGGTATCGTGCATCGTATTGATAAAGATACATCTGGACTATTAATGGTTGCTAAAAATGATATGGCACATGAATCGCTTGTAAATCAGCTTGTAGCAAAAACAGTAACGAGACGTTACAAAGCGATTGTACACGGTGTGATTCCGCATGATAAGGGAACGATTGATGCTCCGATTGCTCGTGATAAGAAAGAGCGTCAAAGTATGACAGTTGATGAAAATGGTAAGAACGCTGTTACGCACTTCCAAGTGTTAGAACGCTTTAAAGACTTTACGCTTGTAGAATGTCGCTTAGAAACGGGACGTACGCACCAAATTCGTGTTCATATGAAATATATTGGCTATCCACTTGCAGGAGATCCGAAGTATGGTCCGAAGAAAACGTTAGATATGAATGGACAAGCACTTCATGCGGGTATTTTAGGCTTTGATCATCCTCGTACTGGTGAATATATTCAGTTTGAGGCACCGATTCCAGAAGTGTTTGAAGACGTATTAAATATTTTACGAAAATAGTATTGACAAATCATAAGAAAACTGAGATACTGACAACAGTTAAATAATGATCCTTTAACACAGCCCCGTGAGGTTGAGAAGGTAACGGTTTGAAATACTTAGGGTATGTTGTACCCTTTTTTCAAAAGTCCTCTCGCACACGCTGAGAGGACTTTTTTTATACCATTACTCTCACGCAAGAAAAAAGCTTGGAGGTGTAGAGCATGCAAGAGAAAGCTGTCGTTTTAGATGACCAAATGATTCGCCGCGCTTTAACACGAATTAGTCATGAAATCGTGGAACGAAATAAAGGTGTCGATAATTGTGTTCTTGTCGGAATTAAAACTCGTGGAATTTTTATTGCACAACGTTTGGCAGAACGAATTGGTCAAATTGAAGGAAAAGAAATGGAAGTTGGAGAGTTAGACATTACGTTATATCGTGATGATTTAACACTACAATCGAAAAATAAAGAACCACTTGTAAAAGGTTCTGATATCCCTGTAGATATTACGAAGAAGAAAGTTATCCTTGTGGATGACGTATTATATACAGGAAGAACAGTTCGAGCAGCAATGGATGCTCTTATGGATTTAGGTAGACCATCTCAAATCCAATTGGCGGTTCTTGTTGATAGAGGTCATCGCGAATTACCAATTCGCGCTGATTATGTAGGGAAGAACATTCCAACATCAAGTGAAGAGCGTATCGAAGTTGATTTGCAAGAGACAGATCAACAAGATCGAGTAAGCATATACGATAAGTAAAGCCCTTTTAAATGTAGTCCTGTGAGGCTGCCAAAGGGTCTTGGCTTTCATATGTCAAATTTGGCATACGAAAGTGTAGGACTCTTTGTGCACAGGCACAAAGAGTTTTTTTATTGCAAAGATTTAAACTGAAGGAGGATGTAACAATGGAACAAAAGCCAGTGTTAGACGTTAATGAAGTACCGAAACCGGGAAAATGGTTATTTTTAAGTATACAACATTTGTTCGCGATGTTTGGATCAACAGTGCTTGTTCCGTTTTTAACAGGATTGAATCCATCAGTAGCATTAATATCAAGTGGATTAGGAACGTTAGCGTTCCTTCTTATAACGAAAGGTCAAGTACCTGCCTATCTAGGATCATCATTCGCCTTTATCGCACCGATTATAACAGCGAAAACGGCAGGTGGACCGGGAGCAGCAATGCTTGGTGGTTTGCTAGCAGGACTTGTGTACATCTTAATCTCACTCGGAATTAAGAAATCAGGATCAGAGTGGATTATGAAATTACTACCACCAATCGTAGTTGGTCCAGTAGTAATGGTAATCGGTCTAGCTTTAGCACATACAGCAGTTAACATGGCGATGAACGGTGCGGATGGCAAATATAGCTTTACACACTTTTCAGTAGCATTAGTAACATTAGCAATTACCATTATATGCTCGATATTTGGAAGAGGATTTTTCAGTATAATACCAGTGTTACTTGGCATTATCGGCGGATATATCTTCGCTTACTTCCAAGGGCTAGTAGACTTAAAGCCGGTAGCTGAGGCAAAATGGTTTGTTGTACCAGATTTCACAGTACCATTTGTAACATATACACCAGAGTTTTCATGGAAGATTGTACTCTTGATGGTACCAGTTGCACTAGTAACAATATCAGAACATATCGGACATCAAATTGTTCTTGGAAATGTTATTAAAAGAGATTTAATTGAAAAACCAGGTTTACACCGTTCAATCTTCGGTGACGGAGTAGCAACATTAATTGCGTCACTAATCGGTGGGCCACCGAATACAACGTATGGTGAAAACATCGGTGTGCTAGCAATTACGAGAGCATACAGTGTATACTTATTCATCGGTTCAGCAGTATTCGCAATCATGTTCGGGTTTATCGGTAAGATTTCTGCACTGATTCATTCGATCCCAACACCAGTTATGGGTGGTGTATCAATCTTACTATTCGGTGTAATCGCATCAAGCGGATTACGCATGATGGTAGATGATAAAACAGATTTAAGTGACAAACGAAACTTAATGATTGCATCAGTAATATTAGTAATCGGTATTGGTGGAGCGGTACTTCACGTAGGAGAATCATTCCAAGTAGAAGGAATGGCACTAGCAGCAATTGTAGGTGTACTGTTAAATCTACTACTACCGGAAACGAAACAAATAAAACAATCTAAGCAGATTGCTTCATAATAACCTTTTAATTCAGTCCTGTGAGACCGGAAAGGGTGGCTTCTTTCTTGCACCCTAGTCTCACATGACTAGGGTATTTTTATGCAAAGGTTGTTATAAAAATTCAAAAGTGGTAACATAAAAATCAGAAAGATGAGGGATGACGATGAGCCATTTGTTAACGATGAGTGAATTATCGGAAGTAGAAATTTCAGAAATCCTAAAAGATGCAGAAGATTTTGCGAATGGAAAAGAGAGCAAAACGACAGAGCAAACTTTTGTTGCGAACTTGTTCTTTGAGAATAGTACGAGAACGAGACTTAGCTTTGAAGTTGCTGAGAAGAGATTAGGACTTGATGTTTTAAACTTTTCAGCTGATGCATCTAGCGTACAAAAAGGAGAAACTTTATACGATACGATAAGAACACTAGAATCAATCGGAACAAAAGCAGTGGTCATCCGCCACGAGCAAGATCGCTACTTCGATGAACTAAAAGATCAGGTGAATATTCCAATCTTAAACGCTGGAGATGGATGCGGAAACCACCCAACGCAGTGCCTACTCGATCTTCTTACAATTAAACAAGAGTTTGGAAGATTTGAAGGTTTGAAGATTGCAATAGTAGGAGATGTTCGTCATAGCCGAGTAGCACGTTCTAATGCAGAAGCATTAACGAAGCTTGGTGCAACAATTTACTTTGCAAGTCCAGAAGAGTGGAAAGATGAAGACAACACATTTGGAACATACAAACCATTAGATGAACTTGTTCCAGAAGTTGATGTAATGATGTTACTCCGTGTACAACATGAGCGTCATGATCATTATGAAACAGACATTATGAAAGAATATCATGAGAAACACGGATTAACAGTAGAAAGAGAAAAGCGTATGAAAGAAGGAAGCATTATTATGCATCCAGCTCCTGTAAACCGTGATGTTGAAATTGCAAGTGAACTTGTTGAGTGTGAGCGTTCACGCATATTTAAACAAATGGAAAATGGAGTTTACGTAAGAATGGCTGTACTAAAACGCGCCTTACCAAATGTATTAGGAGGAATGAAACATGAATTATTTGTTTAAAAATGGTCGTTATATGAATGAAGAAGGAAAAATCGTAGCAACGGATCTTCTCGTACAAGACGGTAAAATCGCTAAGGTAGCAGAAAATATTACGGCAGATAATGCTGAAGTAATCGATGTGAACGGAAAGTTAATCGCACCTGGATTAGTAGATGTACACGTACATCTTCGTGAACCAGGTGGTGAACATAAAGAAACAATTGAAACAGGTACACTAGCAGCGGCAAAAGGTGGATTCACTACAATTTGCGCAATGCCAAATACACGCCCGGTACCAGATTGCAGAGAACATATGGAAGACTTGCAAAAACGTATTGAAGAAAAAGCTCATGTTAACGTACTACCATACGGAGCAATTACAGTACGTCAAGCTGGTTCTGAAATGACAGATTTCGAAACATTAAAAGAACTTGGAGCATTTGCTTTCACAGATGACGGCGTAGGCGTACAAGATGCGAGCATGATGTTAGCGGCTATGAAACGTGCAGCAAAATTAGATATGGCAGTAGTTGCGCACTGTGAAGAGAATACGCTTATTAATAAAGGTTGTGTACATGAAGGGAAGTTTTCTGAGAAACACGGATTAAACGGTATCCCATCAGTATGTGAATCTGTACATATTGCAAGGGATATACTGCTTGCTGAAGCAGCAGATTGCCACTATCACGTATGTCATGTAAGTACGAAAGGTTCGGTACGTGTAATCCGTGATGCGAAACGCGCTGGAATTAAAGTAACAGCAGAAGTAACACCGCATCACCTAGTGTTATGTGAAGATGATATCCCATCAGCTGATCCTAACTTTAAAATGAACCCACCGCTTCGTGGAAAAGAAGACCATGCAGCATTAATTGAAGGTTTATTAGATGGAACGATCGATATGATTGCAACTGACCATGCACCGCATACAGCGGAAGAGAAAGCACAAGGAATTGAAAGAGCACCGTTTGGAATTACTGGTTTTGAAACAGCATTCCCGCTTCTATACACAAACCTTGTGAAAAAGGGAGTTATTACGCTAGAACAGTTAATTCAATTCTTAACAGAAAAGCCAGCTGATACATTCGGCTTAGAAGCAGGTCGCCTAAAAGAAGGTAGAGCAGCTGATATTACAATCATTGATTTAGAACAAGAAGAAGAGATTGACCCAACAACATTCTTATCAAAAGGAAAAAATACACCATTCGCAGGTTGGAAATGCCAAGGATGGCCGGTAATGACAATCGTTGGTGGTAAGATCGCATGGCAAAAGGAGAGTGCATTAGTATGAAAAGACAACTTATCTTAGAAGATGGAACAGTATTAATTGGAACAGGTTTCGGAGGCGAAATCGAAAAGTCAGGTGAGGTTGTATTTACAACAGGAATGACTGGATATCAAGAAACATTATCTGATCCATCATATTGCGGTCAAATCGTAACATTTACGTACCCATTAATCGGAAACTACGGCATTAACCGTGACGATTTTGAATCCATTCACCCATCTGTAAATGGTTTAATCGTAAACGAAATTTGTGATCATCCATCAAACTTCCGTAATGAAATTTCGTTAAATGATTACTTGAAAGAAAGAAATATCCCAGGATTAGCAGGGATTGATACGAGAAAATTAACGAGAAAAATTCGTCAATACGGTACATTACGCGGACGCCTTTGTAATATGGATGCAGATGTAGAGTACATTGTAAGTCAATTAAAAGCGACAGTATTTACAGATCATGTAAAACGCGTATCAACGAAAGATCCATACCCAAGCCCAGGTCGTGGTCACCGAGTTGTACTAGTAGACTTCGGTATGAAACATGGTATTTTACGAGAATTAAATAAGCGTGACTGTGATGTAATTGTAGTTCCTTACAACACAACAGCAGAAGAAATTTTACGCCTTAGCCCAGATGGAATTATGTTAAGTAATGGACCTGGAGATCCGAAAGATGTATCAGAAGCAATTGAAATGTTAAAAGACATTATCGGTAAAGTTCCTTTATTCGGAATTTGCCTAGGACATCAATTGTTCGCTCTAGCATCAGGTGCAAATACAAGTAAGTTGAAATTTGGTCACCGTGGTTTAAACCATCCAGTAAAAAATCTTGCAACTGGAAAAGTAGCAATTACATCTCAAAACCACGGATACGCAGTAGAAGAAGAATCAGTTGAAAATACAGATCTTGAAATTACACATGTTGCTTTAAACGATGGAACGGTAGAAGGTCTTCGTCATAAGAAGTTCCCAGCATTTACAGTACAATACCATCCAGAAGCTTCAGCGGGACCAGAAGATGCAAATGATTTATTCGAAGATTTCTTAACAATGATTGAAAACTTCAAGAAAGAAGGGGAAGAGTTATGCCAAAACGCCTAGACATTAACACAATTTTAGTAATCGGATCAGGACCAATTGTAATTGGGCAAGCAGCGGAGTTTGACTACTCTGGTACACAAGCTTGTCAATCTCTTAAAGAGGAAGGTTACAAAGTAATCCTTGTTAACTCTAACCCAGCAACAATTATGACGGATACTGCAACAGCAGATAAAGTATACATCGAGCCATTAACATTAGAATTCGTAAGCCGTATTATTCGTAAAGAACGTCCTGATGCAATCCTACCAACATTAGGTGGTCAAACAGGTTTAAACATGGCTGTTGAACTTGCAAAATCAGGCGTACTTGACGAGTGCGGAGTTGAAATTTTAGGAACAAAATTATCAGCAATCGAGCAAGCGGAAGATCGTGATTTATTCCGTACATTAATGCAAGATTTAAATGAACCAACACCACCAAGTGAAATTATTCATAACCTTGATGAAGCATATGGATTTGTAAATGAAATTGGTTATCCAGTAATCGTTCGACCAGCGTTCACATTAGGAGGAACGGGCGGCGGAATTTGCCATAACGAAGAAGAGCTAATTGAAATCGTAACAAGTGGTTTAAAACATAGTCCAGTAACACAATGTTTATTAGAGAAAAGTATTGCTGGCTGTAAGGAAATTGAATATGAAGTAATGCGTGATTCAAATGATAACGCGATTGTAGTATGTAACATGGAAAACATCGATCCAGTTGGTGTTCACACAGGTGATTCGATTGTAGTAGCACCGAGCCAAACGCTAAGCGACCGTGAATATCAAATGTTACGTAACACTTCATTACGAATTATTCGTGCACTAGGAATTGAAGGTGGATGTAACGTTCAGCTTGCGCTTGATCCATATAGCTTCCAATACTATGTAATCGAAGTAAATCCACGTGTAAGTCGTTCATCTGCACTAGCATCTAAAGCAACTGGATATCCAATTGCGAAATTAGCAGCAAAAATTGCAGTCGGCTTAACGTTAGATGAAATTGTAAACCCAGTAACACAAAAAACTTACGCTTGCTTCGAGCCAGCGTTAGACTATGTTGTTTCAAAAATTCCACGTTGGCCGTTTGATAAGTTTGAATCAGCGAACAGAACGCTTGGAACACAAATGAAAGCAACTGGTGAAGTTATGTCAATCGGACGTAACTTAGAAGAATCATTACTAAAAGCAGTTCGTTCTTTAGAGCTTGGCATTTATCACTTAGAATTAGACCACTTAAAAGAACTTGATAAAGAAACGATGAAAAAACGTATCATTAAAGCGGATGATGAACGACTGTTTATTGTAGCAGAAGCAATTCGCCAAGGTGTAACGAAAGAAGAAATCAATGAATGGTGTGAAATGGACTTCTTCTTCTTACAAAAAGTTGAAAACATCGTAAATATGGAACGTGAAGTAAAAGCGAATGTAGGAAATATAGAAGTACTACAAACTGCAAAAGAAATGGGCTTCAGCGATCACTACATTGCAGCAGCTTGGAACAAAACGGAGCGCGAAATTTACGATATGCGTAAAGAAAATAATATGATGCCAGTATTCAAAATGGTAGATACTTGTGCGGCAGAGTTTGAATCTGCAACGCCATATTACTACAGCACATATGCGGACGAAAATGAATCGATTGTAACAGATCGTAAGAGTGTAGTAGTTCTAGGATCTGGTCCGATCCGAATTGGTCAAGGTGTTGAGTTTGATTACGCAACAGTTCACTCAGTATGGGCAATTAAAGAAGCTGGATATGAAGCAATTATCATTAACAACAACCCAGAAACAGTTTCAACAGACTTCAGTATTTCTGACAAATTATACTTTGAACCATTAACGATTGAAGATGTAATGCACATTATCGATTTAGAAAAACCAGAAGGTGTTATCGTTCAGTTCGGTGGACAAACGGCAATTAACTTAGCAGCGAAACTAGAAGAACACGGTGTGAAAATTTTAGGAACATCACTTGAAGACTTAGACCGTGCAGAAGATCGTGATAAATTCGAAGCTGCTTTAACAAAACTTGGCATCCCGCAACCAGTTGGTAAAACAGCAACGACTGTAGAACAAGCGGTAGCAATCGCAGAAGAAATTGGTTACCCAGTATTAGTAAGACCATCTTACGTACTAGGTGGACGTGCAATGGAAATCGTATATCGTCAAGAAGAACTGCTGCACTACATGAAAAATGCAGTTAAAGTTCATGCAGATCACCCAGTATTAATCGACCGTTACATGGTTGGTAAAGAAATTGAAGTAGATGCAATTTCGGATGGTGAGAATGTATTCATTCCAGGTATTATGGAACATATTGAACGCGCTGGAGTTCACTCTGGTGACTCAATTGGAGTATATCCACCACAAAGTTTATCTGAAAAACTAAAAGAACAAATCATTGAACATACAATTGCACTTGGAAAAGGATTAAACATTGTTGGATTACTAAATATCCAGTTTGTAGTATTCAAAGATCAAGTGTACGTAATTGAAGTAAATCCACGTGCAAGCCGTACAGTACCGTTCTTAAGTAAAATTACAGGCGTACCGATGGCGAATGTTGCAACGAAAGTTATTTTAGGGCAAGACCTAGTAGAGCAAGGATACGGAACTGGCTATCACCCAGAAGAGAAAGAAGTATATGTAAAAGCTCCGGTATTCTCATTCGCGAAACTACGCTCAGTTGATACAACATTAGGACCTGAAATGAAATCAACAGGGGAAGTAATGGGTAAAGACTTAACGCTTGAAAAAGCATTATATAAAGGATTAGTTGCTTCTGGAATTAACATCCCAACGCACGGCTCAGTAATCATTACTGTAGCTGATAAAGATAAAGAAGAAGCGATGGAAATTGCAAAACGTTTCCACGAAATCGGCTATAACTTATTAGCAACAGCTGGAACAGCACAATCATTAGAAGAGCAAAATATCCCAGTACAAGTTGTAAACAAAATTGATTCTGAAGACTACAACTTACTAGATATTATCCGTCAAGGAAAAGCACAGTTTGTAATTAACACATTAACAAAAGGTAAACAACCAGCGCGTGATGGTTTCCGCATTCGCCGTGAATCAGTAGAAAATGGTGTGGCTTGCTTAACATCACTTGATACAACGAGAGCAATCTTACGAGTATTAGAATCTATGACATTCTCAGCTCATTCAATGAAAGAAATTACGCAAACAAAGCGTCACGAGGTGGTACATGCATGATGCAAAAGCAAAATATGATCGTCGTTAATCAAAAAGAAATCGCAAAAAATATTTACGAATTAGTGCTTCAAGGAACGTTAGTACAGCAAATGAACGAACCAGGGCAGTTTGTACACATTAAGGTAGCAGAGGGCATTGCGCCCCTTCTGCGCCGCCCAATTAGTATTTGTAATGTAGATCAAGAGAAGAACGAATTTACAATGCTATATCGTGCCGAAGGACAAGGGACAAAAACATTAGCAACTAGAAAACAAGGTGAAATGGTAGATGTACTAGGACCATTAGGACACGGTTTTCCTGTAGAAGAAGCAGAAGCTGGTCAAACAGCTTTACTAGTAGGCGGGGGAATTGGTGTACCACCACTTTATGAATTATCACAGCGCCTCGTTGCAAAAGGTGTACGTGTTATTCACATCTTAGGCTTTCAAACGAAAGATGTAGTTTTCTATGAAGAAAAATTTGCAGAACTTGGTGATACGTACGTTGCAACAGTAGACGGTACACACGGTACAAAAGGATTTGTCACAGATGTAATTGATAATTACGGAATTGACTTTGATATTCTTTATTCATGTGGTCCGTTAGCGATGCTTCGTGCATTAGAAGGACGTTACAAAGAGAAAAAAGCCTATATTTCATTAGAAGAACGTATGGGCTGTGGTATTGGAGCTTGTTTCGCATGTGTATGCCACTTACAAGAAGATCCAAGTGGACATTCTTACAAGAAGGTGTGTAGCGACGGACCAGTATTTCCAATCGGGGAGGTTGTACTATGAACAGATTGCAAGTTGAATTACCAGGATTATCATTAAAAAATCCAATTATACCGGCATCTGGATGCTTTGGGTTTGGTCGTGAATATGCACAGTTTTACGATTTAAGTGTATTAGGATCAATCATGATTAAAGCGACGACAGAACAACCACGTTATGGAAATCCGACGCCTCGTGTTGCTGAAACACCAGGCGGCATGCTAAATGCAATCGGACTTCAAAACCCGGGATTAGACAAAGTAATGAATTCGGAATTACCATGGTTAGAACAATTTGACCTTCCAATTATTGCAAACGTTGCAGGCTCACAAGCTGAGGATTACGTAGCGGTTGCGAAGGAAATTTCTAAAGCGCCTAATGTCCATGCACTAGAATTAAATATTTCTTGTCCGAACGTAAAAACAGGTGGTATCGCCTTTGGTACAAATCCTGAAATTGCTGCTGATTTAACGAAGCGAGTAAAAGAGGTTTCTGAAGTACCTGTATACGTGAAGTTGTCACCGAACGTGGCAAACATTGTGGAAATTGCAAAAGCGATTGAAAATGCAGGTGCAGATGGTTTAACGATGATTAATACATTGCTTGGTATGCGTCTAGATTTAAAAACAGCTAAACCAATTTTAGCAAACCGTACAGGTGGATTATCAGGTCCTGCGATTAAGCCAGTAGCAATTCGTATGGTACATGAAGTAAGCCAAGCGGTAAACATTCCGATTATCGGAATGGGTGGTATTGAGACAGCGGAAGATGTAATTGAATTCTTCTATGCTGGCGCAAGCGCAGTTGCAGTAGGTACAGCGAACTTTATTGATCCGTTCGTATGTCCGACAATTATTGAAGAGTTACCAGCATTACTAGATGAATTAGGATTTGATCACATTTCGGAATGTCAAGGAAGGAGCTGGAAGCAAACATGTCACAGTCGTTAATCGTTGCATTAGATTTTCCAGGGAAACAAGATGTAGAACAATTCTTGCGCCACTTTGAAGGGGAAGAGTTATTTGTCAAAGTTGGTATGGAGTTATTTTACAAAGAAGGCCCTGCGATTATTACGTACTTAAAAGAAAAAGGACATAAGATTTTTCTAGATTTAAAACTTCATGATATTCCGAATACAGTAAAAAGCGCTATGCGTAGCCTAGCTAGTCTAGATGTTGATATGGTAAATGTTCATGCTGCAGGGGGAAGCAGTATGATGAAAGCTGCGATTGAGGGATTAGAGGAAGGTAAGCAAGAAGGAAAAGAGAGACCGATTTGTATTGCAGTTACACAACTAACAAGCACTTCGGAAGCTATGATGAAAAAAGAGATCGGCATTGAGAAAACGTTAGAAGAAGCGGTTGCTCATTATGCAAAACTAACGAAAGAAAGTGGACTTGATGGCGTTGTTTGTTCAACACTTGAAGTTCCAAAATTACGTGAAGTATGCGGAAATGAATTTGTAACAGTAACACCGGGGATTCGTCTTGCAAGCGATGATGTAAATGACCAGGTGCGCGTAGCAACACCGAAACGTGCGAGGGAACTTGGCTCAAGCTACATCGTAGTTGGACGTAGTATTACAAAAGCAGAAAATCCGCTTGAAGCGTATAAAACAGTAAAACAACAGTGGGAAGGTGTAACAGTATGAAAAAAGAAATCGCATCGCATTTATTAGAAATTGGAGCAGTATTTTTACAACCGAACGATCCATTCACATGGTCTTCAGGTATGAAATCACCAATTTATTGTGATAACCGTTTAACTTTATCTTATCCAAAAGTACGTCAAGCGATTGCAGCTGGATTAGAAGAGTTGATTAAAGAGCACTTCCCAACTGTAGAAGTTATTGCAGGAACAGCAACTGCTGGTATTGCGCACGCTGCATGGGTAAGCGATCGTATGGATTTACCAATGTGCTACGTACGTAGTAAAGCAAAAGGTCACGGTAAAGGGAACCAAATCGAAGGAAAAGCTGAAAAAGGTCAAAAAGTAGTAGTAGTAGAGGACCTAATTTCAACTGGCGGTAGTGCAATTACATGTGTAGAAGCACTTCGCGAAGCTGGCTGTGAAGTATTAGGGATCGTATCAATCTTCACATACGAGCTAGAAGCAGGAAAAGAAAAGTTAGAAGCAGCGAACGTAGCATCATATTCTTTAAGTGATTACAGTGCATTAACTGAAGTTGCAGCAGAAAAAGGTATGATTGGACAAGCTGAAACGAAGAAATTACAAGAGTGGCGTAAAAATCCAGCTAACGAAGCTTGGATCACAGCGTAACACGAAAAAAGACGACCGCGGGGGAACGCGGTCGTTTTTTTATATCATTGTTATAATTTCATGTAACGAACAGATAGTAGGAATATCGTACTTGATTTGTGAGTTATCCCGATTCAACCATATCCCTTGCATCCCAGCTGCTGTACTACTAATCGCATCAGTCTCTAATCGATCGCCAATATAATAGCAATCTTTCATTTCAAGATTCGATTGTAATACACTTCTGTGAAAAATTTCAGGATCTGGTTTCGATATCCCAAGTTCACTAGAAGTAAATATATATTTGAAATATTGTAGAATGTTTAGAGTAGTTAACTTTTCGACTTGTTGCTCATATTCACCATTACTAATGATACCTAATGAGTACCCTTTTTCCTGCAAGGTCTGTAATGTATAGTTTACATCTTCAAATGCGGTCCAGTTGTTCTTATATAGTTCTATATATTGATTGAATTTATGCTGAGATTCCTCGGGGGATAAGTTTACTCCATATGCTTTAAATAAATGATACATTCGCATCCTTTGTTGTTCCTGAAAAGATAATTCTTTGGACAAAAATTTGTTGAAATATTCTTCTGATAATTCATGCCAGACTTTCGTTGCCTCTAATTCATTGCCTGAAAAAATAGTATTATATATTTGAAAAAAATCTATAATACCATTTCTTTCTGCAGCCTCATAATCAAGTAAAGTTCCATCAATATCAAAGAAAATCATATTACAATCTCCTTAACTACTTAGCGCTTTCTGCAAGCTCATATCCTCTTACAAACAATAAAGTCATATAAGAAACAATAAATGAGAAGATGCTGTACATGCCAACCCAAAAGAAAAATTTTGGAGTAAAGGCGATAACACCTATTATTAAAAAACTAGCAAACGTTACAATCGGCATTACGTAATACGTTTTCGTCTTGCGCGTTCCAATAACAGAAACGATAAAGATAAGTAATGGACAAATTAATAAGACGAAAATCAATTCATTCATAGGTATGTCCCCTTTTCTAATTGCAGTAATCTGTTTCTCGTAAACGTTTTGAAATAATTACTCTCCTAATATAATTTCGCTAAGTAATAACGAATCCCTCTTGAAAACTGATAATTCATGATGAATTTTACAAGCAAAAAACGTAAGCAAGAGAACACTTGCTTACGTTATAGAATAAACATCGCAACGATCGTGGTGACAATTAAACCGATAACAACCGGTAAAAAGTTTCGGCGTGCAAGTTCAAATGGATCGACTTTACAAATCGCAGCAGCAGGAATAAGTGCCCAAGGAATTAACGTCCCGCCCCCGGTCCATATAGCTGCAATTTGCCCGAGTGCTGTTAATGTAGCTGTTCCATGGCCAAGTGCTGTTCCAAAAAGATTGGCAATGGAACCAGCAAGTGATATACCTGAAAAACCTGATCCATCTAAGCCGGTAATGACACCAACGATGGTTAATGTCCCTGCCGATACATATTGATTTAAAGGAACAGTTTGAGATAAAGCGATGCCTAAGTCGTTAATGATTCCGTGTGAACCTTTCGGTAAATAGTCCCCGATAATTTTTACAAATCCACTATCTCCTAAATAAAAGAGTGCAGCGATAGGAATAACTGGTCCGAAAATTTTAAAGCCAAATTGGAGCCCTTCTATGAAATAATCGGTCGTTTTATTCAGTCCATTTCCTTTGTAGGCGATGAGGGAAATGATGATAATCATAATAACAGTCGTTCCGCCGATAAGTGCAGTTGCGTCGCTTCCTTGTAATTTAAATTGAATCATGCAAAGGATATCAATGATATATATGATAGGGATACAAATAGCGAGCCATTTTTTTATGCGAGAAGATAATGAAGTGAGCGTTTTAGAAGACTCAGTTGATGGAATAGCTTCTTGTATAGATAAGCCTGTATGAAACTCTTTTCGTAAGAAGAAAAAAGCGACAGAAGTTGTCACAATGCCCATAACGATAACGAGTGGAACACTTGCAGATACGATGCTGGAAACAGGGAGACCAGCCGCGTCTGCAGTTAATTTCGGTGCACCTTGAATAACGAAGTCTCCAGATAAGGCGATGCCGTGTCCAAATAAGTTCATAGCAATTGCAACCCCAATTGGAGGAAGGCCGACACGTACAGCAACCGGTAATAAAATAGCTCCCATTAAGGCGACAGCTGGAGAAGGCCAAAAGAAGAAAGAAATGGTCATCATTAAAAGGCCGATAATCCAGTAGGCGAGTGTAGGTGTACGAATCATTTTTGTAAATGGTGAAATCATCGTATCATTTATGCCAGTATGAACGAGTAAATTGCTCATTGATACGATAATGGAGATGATTAATATAGTTGGTAATAGCTCAGTAATGGCGTAAATGAAACTTTGAAAAATTCCGCTAATGGCAAGAGGGATAGAACTTGTTGCAGTTAATGCTAATAAAAAGATAAAAACGATACAAATGATAGTCGTATCTTTTCGGAGAATAAAAAAGGTAATAATAGTGAGTAAACAAATAATGTAGAGAGCGTGTAATAGCGTTAATTCAACTCCCATAACATTCACATCCTTTAGGCATTCGTGTAGTGTATTGTATGAAAGCAGTGAAAGTATGTGAGTATAGGAAAAAGAAAAAATGAAATTTCATGTACTGTAATGGTAAGAATGATAAATGGGTGTTACAATACAAAAAATCCTAAAAATGGAATTGAAGGAGAACTTATGTGCAAAAAAATTGGGTTTTGGGGATTTACCATATCTTGTAGTCTATTAATCACTTTAAATTTGTTTACAAACAATGAATGGATCAGTATCATACCTGTTTTCGGCTTTGTTTTTATACTGTTATATAACTGGGATGATATGAAACAATATAGTAAGAAAAGTATCGGAATTATGATAGGTGTCATTGTTGTTTGCTCATTTTTCGTAGGGTTTATTTTAATAGAAGGGCAGAAACAAATAGAGAAAACGTCTATTTTTCAAGAATGGATGTCGTCTGCAAAAGGTCTTTATATTGTAATTATAGCTGTTATTTTTCTAAGAATTATTATAAGCATAGCAAGTTACGTATTAAAGGAGAAGTAGAATGGGGGAGTACGAATGAGAGAGAAAATAGGATATTATGGTGTGCTCGTTTGTTTACTATTATCAGTTATTTCAGGACAATTCCTTAACAGTGACTGGGTACCAGCTATATTATGTATAGGAGTATTGATTTTTGCATCTATGTATCGTTGGAATGAATGGAAAGCATATAGCCGAAAAAAGAAATTTGTTTTCAGTATCGAGTTTGTCATTATTATTAGCACAAATCCGTTTTTGCTATTGAAAGGAAATGAGATAATAGATGGAATTGTAATGTTTTAAGGGTGGTTATTTATTGCGAAAATGCTGTATTTAATATGTATATTAATGTCGGTAGTGGTAATCGTTAAAAAAGTAAACGAAAAGTTATTCGTTAATGAATAAAAGAAAATGCCACCTTATTCGGTGGCATTTTTTTCTATGATTTCAACAAGGAATAACAATTAGTTCCCGATTTGATTTTGTAATAACTTCATAGCCTTCTTTTGTAATGACGATATCGTCTTCAATTCTACAACCGCCCCAGTTCGGTATGTAAATGCCCGGCTCAACTGTAACAACCATACCTTCTTGTAAAGTTACCTTACTTTCTTGGGATAGGCGAAGCGGTTCATGTATTTCTAACCCAAGACCGTGCCCAGTAGAGTGGCCAAAGTATTGACCGTATCCATGTTCTGTAATGTAATCCCTCGTTATATCATCGATACTTTTCGCAGTTTCTCCAGGCTTAATCGCTTCAGTCCCACGTTTTAACGCTTCTCGTACAACATTGTATATTTTTTTGAATTCTTCCGATGGTTCCCCTATTGCTACAGTACGTGTTATATCGGAACAATATCCGTCGTAAAGTGCACCGAAGTCTAATGTAACGATATCCCCTCGTTCGATTATTTTATTTGATGCAACTCCATGGGGAAGTGAAGAACGAACGCCTGAGGCTACAATAATTTGGAATGAAGAAGATGTAGCCCCTTTTTTTCGCATGAAAAATTCTAATTCATCTCGTACAGCATTTTCACTTATTCCTGGTTTTAGAAACGTAAGAATGTGGTGAAATGCTTCGTCCGCGATATTAGCTGCAATTTTCATTGTTTCTATTTCAGGCGTGTCTTTAATGATACGAATATTTTCGATAATTTCGCACACTTGAATCATTTCCGCCTGTACGTATTTTTGCAAGTTTTTATATTGTTGCAATGTCATGTTGTTTTCTTCAATTCCAAGTTTTTGAATGTTTAATTTCGATACTTGATGTGCAATTTCTTTTTCTAAATTTCTTTTATGCATAATAATTTCAGCATCTTTTATTTGTGATTTCGCTTGATCTACATAGCGGAAATCAGTGATAAAAACAGCTTGATCGGCAGAGATTAAGACGACGCCAGCGCTACCTGTAAAGCCTGTTGCGTATTGACGGTTTTCTTTCTTTGTAATAAGTAACCCGTCGATTCCGTAATTATGTAGTTGTTTTTGGATGTTAGTTATTCTTATATTCATTTTAATTCCTCCTTTTTACATTAATAAAGCAAGAATTGTGCCAATATATTTATTTAGAATAAAAGAGAAGAGGGTAGCTGTGTGTCAAAAAAACTAGACGGATGTAAAATAAATATATATAAAATTTTTACAGTAAGTTTTTATGTGAATGAACAATAATGTAAACTTGCAAACAAAATCTTTTTAATTTAAATATTATATTTTTTGTATAAATAAATTAAAAAATTGGTATAATAAGGGATTGTTACGTTTTTTGTAGGTAAAGAGATGTAACGAAAAAATTGGGTTAAGGAATGTGAATGTATGAAGAAATTAAGTAAAGTAATGTCATTTTGTTTGGCCGCTAGTATGCTTGTTATAACGGGGTGTGAAACAAGTGAAAACAAAGTTCAAGTGAATAAAATGATTGACCAGCTTGATGAAGCGCCAGAAGTGACAGAAAAAGAAGCAAAAAAGATTGTAAGAAAGAGTGTAGATGGAATAGCAAACGCGTTTAGTGAGATGGAAAAAGAAAATGGATGGAGCCGAAATAATCCTGGGGATTTAGAGACAGTTAAAAAAGGAGTTAAGGGATTAGTTTCAAAAAAGTTTGTAGAGAATCAGCTTCCTGAATTGCTTAATAACTTTAATAGATCGAGAGAGACTGATATGTTACCATTCCCAAATTATTTTCAATCTGAAATAAGATTTTCTTCTTCACAAGATAAAGAAAATTTAACGGTACATACATTAAGTTTAGAAGATGAAATAGGTCATGCGGCCCAAGAATGGGAATTTCATTTGGTGTATAAAGAAGGGGAATGGTTAATGGATAAATGGTCATTCGTTTTTCCTGAAGATTTAAAACTTACAAAAGAAGAAGCAAATAGAATTTTACAAATGCCAGACGATAAGAATGTGTCATTTGTAAGTGAAGAAAATAGTGGCGATAAGAAATATATATTCAAAGATAGTAACGGATTAATTACTGTAAATGCGAAAACATCTCTTATTTCATACAATGTAGATGAAAATAGGTATGAAAAAGTAACGAAAGAAATATTCAAGAAACAGAACAAGTAAAGAGAAAGGATTCCAGTGCGTATACAGGCTCAAAAGACGAGAAACAATCGCAAAAAGAATCTTCTTCAAAGATAGATAGAGCAAATGTTTTAAGCGAATTAGCTGCTATAGATAAACAAGAAAAACATACGAATGCTATGTCAACCAATGATATAGTAAATGAAATAGAAGGAAATTATGAACTGTGGGATAATAAACTAAATGAAATTTACAGTACATTAAAAAGTACGATGTCAGCTGATGCGTTCCAGTCGTTAAAAACGAAACAAATTGCGTGGGTTAAAGAAAAAGAAAGTAAAGTTAAAGCAATTGGTACTGATACAAATAACGGAACGATGAGGCGTATCGAAGCCTCAGAAGAGAAATATAAGATGACAAAAGCAAGGTGTTATGAATTAGTAAATGGGTATATGAATTAGTGTGAACGAATATAAAAAAATGCGTTGCTTATAAGCAACGCATTTTTTATTTACGCTTTTAATTTCATTACAATATCAGCATCTGGTGTTACATATACGGTTTGCTGATTGTCGTACGTAACAAAACCAAGTTTTGCACCACTCGGTTTTTTGACATGGCGTATTTTGGTGAAATCAACAGGTACAGAGCTAGACTCTTTCGCTTTACTGTAATAGGCAGCAATTTTGGCAGCTTCTAGTAAAGTTTCTTCAGCAGGCTCTAAAGAACGAATGACAACGTGAGAGCCAGGTATGTCTTTCGTATGTAACCAAATTTCATCACGGCGGGCAAACTTCGTTGTTAAATAATCATTTTGTTTATTGTTTTTACCAACGAAAATCTCTGTGCCATCACTTGCTACATATTTATCTAATACTGGTTTAGTAGGCTTTTTCTTTGCGTTTTTCGTTTTGCGATTGCGCACATAACCTTCTTCAGCTAATTCCTCACGAATTTCTTCAATATCTTTTGAAGAAGCAGCTTCCATTTGTTGAAGTAAGCTATCAAAATAAAGAATTTCTTCATTTGTTTTTTCGATTTGTTCTTCTACAACAACAACTGAATTTTTTGCTTTTTGATACTTTTGGAAATAGCGTTGTGCATTTTCAGATGGTGTTTTTAAAGGATCTAATGTAATTTTTACAGTTCCACCATTCTCATCGTAATAATTAACGACCTCAATATCTTTATCGCCCTTTTTTAAAGCGTACATATTGGCTGTAAGTAGCTCTCCAAATAGTTGATATTTATCTGCTTTTCCAGCATCTTGCAGTGTTTTTTCGAGTTTAATGAGTTTTTTCTCGTTTTTATTTTTTTCGTTTTGCATAAAGCGTTCTAAATCATGAGCTTGTTGTTTTACACGATCACGTTCTGCTTTGCCAAAGAAGAAACGATCTAACAATTCGCTCACTGATGAGAATGTTTTTTCTTCTCCTTGCAAGTGTGTAAGAGGGAAAAGATAAAAGAATTCTTTTCCATTTGCAGTAATCATTGTAGGTGTATATGCATGAGATAGTAATGGTGTTTGTATAGAGAAAAATGCTTCTGATAATGCTTTCTCGTTTGCCATACCGGCTTTCTTTACTACTTCTTTTGCAAATAATGGGGATATTCCCATGAAAGCACCGACGAGTTGTTTATCCATATTTCCAGATAGAAAGTCTAGCGGTCTAATAAAATCATCTGCGGTTTCAATTTGCAGAGGATTGATTTTATGTTGGGCTGGTGGCGCGACGTACTCAGCACCAGCATATACAGTTCGGTGACGGTTTACGGCTAATGAAACGTGTTTTAAGCTATCTAAAATCACGTTTGTTTTCGTATCTAATAAGATAATGTTACTATGTCGTCCCATTATTTCAATTACTAATGTTTTTAATGATTCGTCTCCGATTTCATTACGACTGCGAACTGTAATTTGAATAATGCGTTCTAAGTCGATTTGTTCAATTTTTTCAATAAATCCACCTTCTAAATGTTTGCGAAGAAGCATACAGAACATCGGCGGTATTGCTGGCGAATCGTAGTTTTGATTCGTTAAGTGCATACGCGCATATGTAGGATGAGATGAAAGAATTAGTTTTTGGTTCTTTCCATTCGCTCGAATATGTAATAAAATCTCGTATTTTGAAGGTTGATATATTTTGGAAATTCTTCCTGTGTAAAGAGAATTTTCAATTTCATGTGTAATCGCTCTTGTAAATAATCCATCGAATGCCATAAATGAACACTCCTTTCTAACTAAATGTTAATTATAGCATTTTTTTGGACGAGGCTGAATAAGCTTTCAATAGAGTATGTCTGGAATCAGGAGGTCGATAGCAGGATGAACTGGTATGGAATGCGAGCACATGAAGTGGAAGAAAGAACGAATACGAATGTAAAGGTTGGACTTACAGAGAAAGAAGCAGAAGGGCGAGTAAAGAAATTTGGTACTAATGAATTAGAAGAAGCAAAAAGGCCTTCTGCACTAATGGTATTTTTAGCACAGTTTAAAGATTTCATGGTACTCGTTTTGTTTGGAGCAACAATTGTTTCTGCGTTTTTAGGTGAATACATTGATTCTATTGCTATTGTTGCCATTGTTATTATCAATGGTATTCTCGGCTTTTTTCAAGAAAGAAAAGCTGAAAAATCATTGGAAGCTTTAAAGGAACTAGCCGCTCCGCAAGTTACTGTAATGCGGAATGGAAAGTGGGTAAAAGCACCATCTAAAGCACTTGTTTTAGGGGATATTATTAAGTTTTCCAGTGGTGATCGTATTGGGGCTGATGTGCGTCTTGTTGAGGCATCAAGTTTATATATTGAAGAGTCTGCTTTGACAGGGGAGTCCGTACCTGTACAAAAGAAGGTAGAAGCATTGCAAGGGCAAGATGTTGCAATTGGGGATCAAAAAAATATGGCTTTTATGGGGACAATGATTACGCGAGGGTCTGGTACAGGAGTTGTTGTAGCAACTGGTATGAATACAGCGATGGGGCAAATTGCAAATATGTTGCAAAATGCAGAGCAAATGGAAACGCCACTGCAAAGAAGGTTAGAACAGCTCGGAAAAATATTAATTATTGTAGCTCTTATTTTGACAGCGCTCGTTGTATTGGCTGGTGTGTATCAAGGGAATGAAGTATATCATATGTTTTTAGCTGGCGTATCGCTAGCTGTTGCGGCTATTCCAGAAGGATTGCCAGCAATTGTTACAGTAGCTTTATCACTTGGTGTACAGCGTATGATAAAAAAGAGAGCAATTGTAAGGAAGTTACCGGCCGTAGAAACGTTAGGCTGCGCTTCTGTTATATGCTCTGATAAAACGGGAACAATGACGCAAAACAAAATGATGGTAACACATATGTGGTCAGGCGGAGAATTGTGGAAAGTGACAGGGCAAGGATATGAACCTAATGGCTCTTTTATGAAAGGTGAAAAAGAAGTGAATCCAGCTAAGACAAAATCACTTTATCAGCTACTTACATTTGGTTCACTATGTAACAATGCAAATATTATTCAAAAGAAAAAGGCGTACGTATTAGATGGAGATCCGACAGAGGGAGCGCTTGTAGCTGCAGCAATGAAAGCTGGGATAACACGTGAGGCATTAAAAGGGAAATTTGAAATTATTCGTGAATTCCCCTTTGATTCAACTCGAAAAATGATGAGTGTTATTGTACGAGATCGAGAGGGGAAAAAGTTTATTGTTACGAAAGGAGCACCGGATGTTCTTTTGCAACTGAGTCAAACAATCTTATGGGGGGATAAGCAGCAGCCGTTAAGTGAGCTATATAGAAAAGAAGTACAGGCGGCTATTCATAGCTTAGGTAGTCAAGCGCTTCGAACAATTGCAGTTGCGTTTAAACCTTTAAAAGTCACGGATTCTATTGAACATGAAAGAGACGTTGAAAAAGATTTTATGTTGGTTGGAATACAAGGTATGATTGACCCGCCAAGGCCAGAAGTGGCGCAGGCGGTAAAAGAGTGTAAAGAAGCTGGTATTCGAACAGTAATGATTACAGGTGATCATAAAGTGACAGCAATGGCGATTGCTGAACAATTAGGAGTTTTACCACCAGATGGACGCGTTGTTGAAGGAGTAGAACTCGCGAATATGGATGTGGAGGAATTAGAAAATGTTGTAGAAGATACGTATGTATTCGCTCGTGTATCACCTGAGCATAAATTGAAAATTGTTAAGGCACTGCAAAATCAAGGACATATAGTAGCGATGACAGGTGATGGAGTGAACGATGCTCCAGCGATAAAAACAGCGGATATTGGGATAGCGATGGGAATTACAGGGACAGATGTTGCGAAAGAAGCCTCTTCACTTGTTTTACTAGACGATAATTTTGCTACAATTAAATCAGCAATTAAAGAAGGAAGAAATATATATGAGAACATACGTAAGTTCATTCGCTACTTATTGGCGTCAAATGTTGGAGAAATTTTAGTTATGTTATTTGCGATGTTACTTGCATTACCACTGCCGATGGTTCCTATTCAAATTTTATGGGTGAACTTAGTTACTGATGGTTTACCAGCGATGGCATTAGGTTTGGATAAGGCTGAAGGAGATGTGATGAAGAGAACACCGCGTCACCCGAAAGAAGGGGTATTCGCTAGAGGGCTTGCGTGGAAAATAATAAGTCGAGGGTTTTTAATTGGAGCAGTGACGTTAGTGGCGTTTATTATTGCGTATAACCAACATCCAAATGAACTGAAATATGCACAAACTGTAGCGTTCGCGACGTTGGTACTTGCTCAGCTTATTCATGTATTTGATTGTCGTAGTGAGCATTCTGTCTTTCACCGTAATCCATTTGGGAACGTGTATTTAGTAGGGGCGGTTATTATTTCGTTACTACTCATGCTAGTGGTTATATATTATCCACCGTTACAACCAATCTTTAGCACAATGCCGATACAAGCAAGAGATTGGTTATTAATTGGAGGTTTGTCATCAATTCCGACTTTCTTACTAGTAGGTTCTTTATTAACAGGGAAAAAGGCTAAGAAGAAAAAGCCGATATTATATAAGAAGGGATTAAACTTGAAATAGTCAATGTTATGAAAATGTGATATAATTTACAGAAGGTAGTAGAGCCTTGTCTCTATTACCTTTTTCATTGAGTTATTTTATGGCTTGGATGTGATAAAAATGATTTCTAGTATGACAGGGTTTGGAAGATCGAAAGTAGAAAGTGATACTTTTCAAATTACAGTAGAAATGAAATCGGTGAACCACCGTTTTTTAGAGATGAGTATTCGACTTCCTAAGCAAATGATGGTATTTGAGGACAAAATTCGTAAAATAATTGCACAGCAAGTTCGACGTGGACGCATTGAAGTGTCTATTAGTATAGCGGGTGAAGGACTTGTTGAAAGAAAATTAAGTGTGAATTGGTCACTTCTTGAGCAGTACCAATCGATGATGGAAGATATAAAAGGAAAATTTCAATTACAAGATTCTATTACACTTCAGCAATTAATGGCAATGCCAGAAGTAACAGCAATTGAAGAAATAGAAAATGTAAATGAACATTTTGAGAACAGTTTATATGAGGCTGTTCGTCAAGCTGCTCATATGTTGAAAACGATGAGAGATGGCGAAGGAGAACGATTACATAAAGATATAGCGTATCGTTTACAAGAGATTAGCAACTGTGTAAATGCAATTATTCCACATGCACCAATTGTTACACAAAAATATCGTGAACGATTAGAAAATCGCTTAAAAGAATTACATAATCAAGATCTAGATGAACAAAGATTGCTAACAGAAGTCGCAATCTTTGCAGAGCGTTGTGATATTCATGAAGAGTTAGTTCGTTTGCAAAGTCATTTAGAGCAATTTCGTGAAACATTGCAGATTGAAGAGCCTGTTGGAAGGAAAATGGATTTCATCGTGCAAGAGATGCATAGAGAAATTAATACGATTGGTTCTAAGGCAAATGACTTAACAATTTCAAAATATGTTGTAGAAATGAAAAATAACCTTGAAAAAATTCGTGAACAAGTACAAAATATTGAGTAGCTTTCAAAAAATATATAAAGTTATACGTGGTGGAGAAATCGGATAGACTTACTAGGAGGCGCAAACTATGGCCATGCGGTTTTTAAATATTGGATACGGAAATATTGTATCTGCTCATCGAATTATTGCTATTGTAAGTCCGGAGTCAGCTCCTATTAAACGGACAGTACAGGAAGCACGCGAACATAATGCTTTGCTTGATGCTACGTATGGGAGAAAAACAAGGGCGGTTATTGTTATGGATGATGGGCATGTTGTATTAAGTCCAATTCAACCAGAGACGATTGCACATCGTTTGAATAATAAAGAAGATTTAAGTGAGGAAGGGTAGGTTTTACATATTTATGAGAAGTAGAAGAGGATTGCTCATCGTTCTTTCAGGGCCTTCTGGGGTTGGAAAAGGGACGGTTCGTAAAGAGCTGTTTAGCCATGAGGATACACGTTTTCAGTACTCTATTTCAGTAACGACACGTAAGCCGCGTGAAGGTGAAGTAGATGGTGTGGATTATTTCTTTAAAGAAAGAGAAGAATTCGAGGAAATGATTCGTAATGAAAAATTACTTGAGTGGGCTGAGTTCGTAGGTAATTATTACGGAACACCGATTGACTATGTTGAAAAAACATTACAAGAAGGAAAAGATGTATTCTTAGAAATTGAAGTGCAAGGAGCAATTCAAGTTAAGAAAGCTTTCCCAGAAGGTGTATTTATTTTCTTAGCACCTCCAAGTTTATCTGAACTAAAGAGCCGTATTGTCGGACGTGGTACAGAGACTGAAGATGTTATTGAAAATCGTTTAACTGTAGCGAAAGAAGAAATCGAGATGATGGACGCTTACGACTATGTAGTAGAAAACGATCAAGTTGAATTAGCTTGTGATAGAATTAAAGCAATTGTGGTTGGCGAACATTGCCGCCGCGAAAGGGTAGCAAAATATTATAAAGAAATGACGGAGGGTCTATAATTATGTTAAATCCATCAATTGACTCATTACTACAAAAAATCGATTCTAAGTACACATTAGTAACAGTAGCTGCAAAACGCGCGCGTGAAATGCAACTTGCTAATAACTGTGTTGTAGAAAAACCTGTTTCTCATAAATGTGTAGGTAAAGCATTAGAAGAAATCGATGCAGAAGCATTAAGCTACGTACCAAGTGAAGATAAAGTAGCTGAATAAGCCTTTGCCTTCGACAAAATAAAACATAGACTTTATAATTTTCTATGTAACGGTAACAACCTATTTACAAGTAGGTTGTTATTTTTTTACGAAAGGAATGAAATATTGGTACTGACGAGCTGAGAATTCTATTTCAGTATTATAAGTTTGAAAAAGAAAGAGGACGAGTCATATGCTAAAAGGGAAAAAGATACTTCTATGTGTAACAGGAGGCATTGCGGTTTTTAAAGCAGCTGCGTTAACGAGTAAATTGACACAATCTGGCGCGATTGTAAAAGTAATGATGAGTGAGTCGGCAATGAAGTTTGTTACGCCTCTTACATTCCAAGCGCTTTCTCGCCATGATGTATATACGGATACATTTGATGAGAAAGACTCAGCTGTTATTGCTCATATTGATTTAGCAGATTGGGCGGATGTTGTACTTGTCGCACCTGCTACTGCCAATTGTATTGGAAAGTTAGCTGGTGGTATTGCAGATGATATGATTACAACTACTTTGTTAGCTACTACAGCTCCGGTATGGATTGCGCCTGCTATGAATGTGCATATGTATGAAAATAAAATAGTTCAAAAAAATATGATGACATTGAAAACGCTAGGATATACATTTATTGAGCCTGGGGAAGGCTTTTTAGCATGTGGATATGTAGCGAAGGGACGACTAGAAGAACCTGAAGCAATTATTGCACGGTTAGAGGAAGCTTTCTCAGAACACAAACCATTGCAGGGAAAAAGAATATTAATAACTGCTGGCCCAACACGTGAAAAGGTTGATCCAGTTCGCTTTATGACAAATTTTTCTTCTGGAAAAATGGGGTATGCGATTGCGGAAGTGGCAGCGAATTTAGGCGCTGATGTTATACTCGTTTCAGGACCGACAGCATTAAATCCACCGTTACATGTAACGACAGTGCAAGTGGAATCTGCACAAGATATGTTAGAAGCGGTTCTTCAACATTATCAAAACGTAGACGTTGTCATTAAAACAGCAGCAGTTGCAGATTATCGTCCGAAATATGTTCATGAGAATAAAATGAAAAAGCAAAATGGTGATGCTGTCATTGAACTTGAAAGAACGGTGGATATTTTAAAAACGTTAGGTCAGAAAAAGGATAAACAGTTACTTATCGGTTTTGCTGCTGAAACGACAAATGTAGAGGAATATGCAACGAAAAAACTACGTGAGAAAAATGCAGATATGATTGTCGCGAATGATGTAAAAGCGCAAGGAGCTGGATTTGGCACGGATACGAATATTGTAACAATGTATAGAAAAGATGGAAAAGTTATTGAGTTGCCAATTTTAATGAAAAAAGAGGTAGCTCGTGAAATATTGAAGCAAATTGAAATGATGTTAGAAGATGATCGTTTATGAAATTTGCAAGTGTAATTGTTGATGTACCTGCCCGTCAGACAGATCGACCATTTGATTACATTATCCCTAAAAAATGGGAAGATATTGTACAGACAGGAATGCGTGTAGTAGTTCCGTTTGGCCCAAGAAAATTGCAAGGTTTTATTATTGGGATTAAAGATTCGGTGGATGTAGAAAGTAAGAAGTTAAAGACAATCCATGAAATATTAGATGTAACACCGGTTTTAAATGATGAATTATTAAAGCTTGGATATTGGCTTACAAGTGAAACGTTATGCTACATGATTTCAGCTTTTCAAGTGATGCTTCCAACTGCGATAAAAGCAACGTATAAAAAACGTCTACAACTTTGTAAACAGGAAGAAATAGCACCTGAAATACTATATTTATTTCAGGATAAAGAAGCAATTGATTTTGAAGTAATCGAGCAACAGCCACATTTATACCGAACTATTCAACAAGAAATTAAAAATGGTACGGTTGAAGTCGTTTATCAAGTGAAAGATAAAGTACAAAAGAAGAAGCAAAGAGTGGTTCAGCCGGAGTTGCCAGAAGATAAATTGGAATTAGCGGCATTTGAACTGAAAAGTAAAAAACAACAAGATGTACTTTATTATTTTGTGGAAAATTATAAAAGTGCACCGTTGAAAGTAATTACAGAAGAGTTACAAATAACAGATGCTCCAATAAAAGCACTTGTTAAAAAGGGATTCATTTCAGAAAAGTATGTGGAAGTATACCGAAATCCGTATGACGATGATGATTTTGAACAAACAAAACCATTTCCACTTACGGAGGAACAAAAACAAGTTATTACACCGATTTTATCATCAATTACAAATGAAACTTATAATCCATTTTTACTATATGGTGTTACAGGAAGTGGAAAGACAGAAGTATATTTACAATCTATAGCAGCAGTGCTCAAGAAAGGAAAAGAAGCTATCGTTCTTGTTCCTGAAATTGCACTAACGCCCCAAATGGTGGATCGTTTTAAAGGTAGGTTTGGCTCACAAGTTGCAGTTCTTCATAGTGCGTTGTCTGTTGGAGAAAAGTATGACGAGTGGCGTAAGATTTTAAGAAAAGAAGTGAAAGTTGTAGTTGGTGCGCGTTCAGCTGTTTTTGCGCCTTTTGAGAATTTAGGGATTATTATTATTGATGAAGAGCATGAATCAAGTTACAAACAAGAAGATAATCCGAGGTATCATGCAAGAGATGTAGCTGTCTGGAGAGGACAATATCATAAATGTCCTATCGTTCTTGGTAGTGCGACACCAACACTTGAATCGTTTGCAAGGGCGAAAAAAGGTGTTTATGAACTATTAACAATGGAAAAACGTATGAATGAACAAGCTTTACCAACGGTAGAGATTGTTGACATGCGAGAAGAACTTCGTGACGGGAATCGATCAATGTTTTCTAAGGCGCTGCATGAAAAAATAGCAGATCGATTAGAAAAGAAAGAACAAATGGTACTCTTTTTAAATAGAAGAGGTCATTCTACATTTGTTATGTGCCGTGATTGTGGGTATGTTGTTCAATGTCCGCATTGTGATATTTCATTGACATATCATAAAATGAATCATCGTTTAAAATGTCATTATTGTAGTTACGAAGAGAATATGCCAACTGAGTGTCCAGCTTGTCAAAGTACATACATTCGTTTCTTTGGTACAGGTACACAAAAGGTAGAAGAAGAAATTACAAAACTATTTCCAGAGGCACGAGTCATTCGAATGGATGTAGATACGACAAGTCGAAAAGGAATGCATGAAAAATTATTAAAGGCGTTCGGGGAAGAAAAAGCAGATATATTACTCGGAACACAAATGATTGCTAAAGGATTAGATTTTCCGAAAGTAACGCTCGTTGGGGTGTTAACTGCAGATACGATGCTTCACTTACCTGATTTTCGGGCGAGTGAAAAGACATATCAGCTATTGACGCAAGTAAGTGGACGAGCGGGTAGACATGAATTGCCAGGGGAAGTTGTGATTCAAACGTATACGCCAGAACATTACAGTATAGAGTTAGCGAAGAACCAACAATATGATGTGTTTTTTGACCAAGAAATGCAAATGAGACGAACAAGACAATATCCCCCATATTACTATGTTGTACTCGTAACTGTATCTCATCCTGAATTATTAAAAGCGGTACAAGTGACGGAAAAAATTGCCTCGTATTTACGAACGCATTGCTCACAGCAAACAATGGTGCTAGGACCAGTTGCTTCAGCGATTCCAAGGATAAAAGATAGATATCGTTATCAATGCATGATAAAATACAAACGGGAACCAAACTTAAAGAACGTGCTCAAAATGGTAAATGAACATTATCAAGCAGAAATGCAAAAAGAGCTACAAATCTCAATTGATTTTAATCCAACAATGTTAATGTAGCGGAGGGAAATATGGCAGTTTTAGAAATAATAAAGCATCCAAATGAAGTGTTAGAAACACCATGCGAAAGAGTAATTAACTTTGATAAAAAGTTAGTGAAATTGTTGAAAGATATGCATGAAACAATGTTAATTGCGGACGGAGTCGGTTTAGCTGCGCCTCAAGTAGGTGTAAGCTTGCAAGTAGCGGTTGTTGATGTCGATGATGATACTGGGAAAATCGAGTTAATCAATCCATCAATATTAGAAAAACGTGGTGAACAAGTAGGTCCCGAAGGCTGTTTAAGCTTCCCGGGACTTTATGGTGAAGTAGAACGTGCCGATTATATTAAAGTAAGAGCACAAAATCGCCGTGGGAAAGTATTCTTATTAGAAGCGGAAGGATTTTTAGCGCGTGCAATTCAACATGAAATCGATCATTTACACGGTGTTTTATTTACATCGAAAGTGACAAGATATTATGAAGAAAACGAACTAGAATAGGTGTTAAAAGGAGCGGTTTTTAAATGATAAAAGTAGTGTTTATGGGAACACCGGACTTTTCAGTGCCGGTGCTTCGTCGTCTTATTGAAGATGGCTATGAGGTAGTAGGTGTTGTGACGCAACCTGATCGTCCAGTAGGTAGAAAAAAAGTATTAACACCTACACCTGTTAAAGTTGAAGCGGAAAAACATGGTATCCCTGTGTTACAGCCGTTAAAAATTCGTGAAAAAGATGAATATGAAAAAGTATTGGCATTAGAGCCAGATTTAATTGTAACAGCTGCATTTGGGCAGATTGTACCAAATGAAATTTTAGAAGCACCGAAGTATGGATGTATTAATGTTCACGCTTCTTTACTTCCTGAACTTCGTGGTGGTGCACCAATTCATTATGCAATTATGGAAGGTAAAGAAAAAACAGGTATTACAATTATGTATATGGTAGAAAAATTGGATGCTGGTGATATCTTAACGCAAGTGGAAGTTGAAATTGAAGAGCGTGAAACGACAGGCTCATTATTTGATAAATTAAGTGAAGCAGGAGCACACCTTCTATCCAAAACAGTACCTTTATTAATCCAAGGTAAGTTAGAACCGATTAAACAAAACGAAGAAGAAGTAACGTTTGCGTACAATATAAAACGTGAGCAAGAGAAAATTGATTGGACAAAAACAGGTGAAGAAGTATACAATCACATTCGCGGATTGAATCCATGGCCAGTTGCTTATACAACTTTAGCGGGACAAGTTGTTAAAGTATGGTGGGGAGAAAAAGTGCCTATAACTGAACCGGCTGAAGCAGGTACGATTGTTGCAATCGAAGAAGATGGTTTTGTTGTAGCAACGAGTAATGAAACAGGTGTTAAAATTACTGAATTGCAACCTTCTGGTAAAAAGCGTATGAGTTGTTCACAATTTTTACGTGGAACAAAACCTGAAATTGGAACGAAGTTAGGAGAAAATGCATGAGACAAAATGTTCGTGAATTAGCTCTTGATGGTTTAATTCAAGTGGAAAAAAGTGGTGCATATAGCAACTTACTTTTAAATAATCTAATTGAAAAAAGTGCAATTGATAGAAAAGATATTGGTTTATTAACTGAAATTGTATATGGAACGATTCAACGTCGTGACACATTAGATTATTATTTACAGCCTTTTTTAAAAAAGAAGGTTGAGGCGTGGGTAAGAGTATTGCTTCGCTTATCTTTATATCAAATGATTTATTTAGACCGAGTGCCAGAAAGAGCGGCTATTCATGAAGCGGTTGAGATTGCAAAGCGTCGCGGGCATAAAGGAATTGCTGGTATGGTGAACGGTGTATTACGTTCGATTCAGAGAGAAGGTGTACCTTCTGTAGATGAAATCAAGGATCCAGTAGAACGTCTTGCAATTACAACAAGTCATCCAGTTTGGCTTGTCCAAGAGTGGACTTCAGAATACGGTTTAGAAACTGCAGAAAAAATGTGCGAAGTAAACATGTTACCCCCTGTACCAACAGCGCGTGTGAATGTTGATAAGGTAACGGTAGAAGAAGCGATTGAGTTGTTGGCAAGTGAAGGTATAGAAGCAAAAAGTGGTGACTTATCAGATGATGCAATTCAGATTGAAAGAGGAAATGTAGCGCATACAGAAGCGTTTAAAAAAGGATTTCTTTCTATTCAAGATGAAAGTTCTATGCTTGTAGCACGCGCTTTAGAACCGAATACGGGAGATGCAGTTCTTGATAGTTGTGCTGCTCCAGGCGGAAAAACAACGCATATCGCGGAACGATTAAAGGGAACTGGTAAGGTCATGTCCCTTGATTTACATGCACACAAAGTACGTTTAATTAAACAGCAAGCAGAGCGACTTGGTCTAGAAAATGTCGAAACTAAAGCGCTAGATGCTAGAAAAGTGCAAGAGCACTTTGCAAATGAAACGTTTGATAAAATATTGGTAGATGCACCGTGTTCTGGATTTGGTGTAATTAGACGTAAGCCTGATATTAAGTTAGGAAAAGATAAAGGCGATAGTGAAAGATTATCGACGATTCAAATTGCAATACTAGAAAAAATAGCACCATTATTAAAACAAGGCGGTCGTCTTGTTTATAGTACGTGCACAATTGAGAAAATAGAAAATGAACAAGTAATAGAGAAATTTTTACAAGAACATCTTGAATTTGAATGGGATACTACGCTTAAAGAGCGTATGCCAGAAAAATTAACTCCGTATATTGATGAAGGTCAAGTACAAATTTTACCGCATTATTTTGCGACGGATGGCTTTTATATTGCTTGTTTAAGGAAGAAGGTGTAGCATCATGGAAACGACTGTAAGAAAACAAAAGAAAAATTTAGAAACGAAGAAACCATCAATTTACTCTTTACAACTTCATGAAATGCAAGATTGGTTAAAGGAACAAGGAGAACCGAAGTTCCGTGCTGGACAAATTTTTGATTGGTTATATAAAAAACGTGTAAAAAATTATGAGGATATGTCAAACCTTTCTAAAGGATTGCGTGATAAATTGTCGAATTCCTTTGATATTACTACTTTAAACACGTTAGTAAAACAAACGTCTTCGGATGGAACAATTAAATTCTTATTCCAATTATATGACGGATATTCTATTGAAACGGTATTAATGCGACACGAATATGGAAATTCCATTTGTGTAACAACGCAAGTGGGTTGTCGTATTGGGTGTACGTTCTGTGCTTCGACACTTGGTGGATTAAAGCGAAACCTAGAAGCTGGAGAAATCGTAGCGCAAGTAGTAGAAGTTCAGCGTGCGCTTGATGAAACGGAAGAACGTGTAAGTTCTCTTGTTGTTATGGGGATTGGAGAACCATTTGATAACTATGATAATTTAATGGGATTCTTACGCATCATTAACCATGAAAAAGGACTTCATATTGGTGCGAGACATATGACTGTTTCGACGAGTGGAATTATCCCGAAAATTTATAAGTTTGCTGAAGAAGATCTACAAATTAATTTTGCGATTTCATTGCATGCTCCAAACTCAGAATTACGTTCAAAATTAATGCCGATTAACCGTGCTTATAAATTACCAGATTTAATGGAAGCTATTAAATACTATGTAAATAGAACAGGGCGTCGTATTACTTTTGAATATGGATTATTTGGAGGAGAAAATGACCAAGTAGAGCATGCTGAAGAGCTTGCTGCGCTCTTAAAAGGTGTAAAATGTCATGTGAACTTGATTCCGGTAAACTACGTACCTGAACGTGATTATGTACGTACGCCACGTGAACAAATTTTCTTGTTCGAGAAAACGTTAAAAGATCGTGGAGTGAATGTAACGATTCGCCGTGAACAAGGTCATGATATTGATGCAGCCTGCGGTCAGTTGCGTGCGAAGGAGCGCAAAGAAGAGACGAGGTGACGAGATGAAAGCCGTATTTCTATCGGATAAAGGAAAAGTTCGTCAACATAATGAAGATAGTGCAGGAGTTTTTCACAATTTAGATGGAAATGTATTAGCGGTAGTAGCAGATGGAATGGGAGGTCATCGAGCTGGTGATGTAGCTAGCTCGATGGCCATTCAATTATTCCATGATTATTGGAAGCAAACACATAATATGAATGAGCCGAAAAAAGTAGAACAATGGTTACATACTAGTGTTGGGATTATTAATGAGCGTATATATGAATACGCTCAGCAAAATGCAGAATGTAATGGTATGGGAACAACGCTTATAATAGCTGTTTGTACACCAAGCTTTGTGACAATAGGGCATATAGGAGATAGTCGTTGCTATATGGTATCAGAAGGAGAAATGACGCTAGTAACGGAAGATCATTCACTTGTAAATGAGCTTGTGAAACATGGTGAAATTTCAAAGGAAGACGCAGAGTATCATCCGAAAAAGAATGTGTTATTAAGAGCATTAGGAACAGAAGAAAAAGTTGGGTTAGATGTTAAAACGTTGGTGATTGAGGAAGATGATCAATTACTTCTTTGCTCTGATGGGTTATCAAACAAAGTTTCTATTGATGATATGCGACAAATTTTACAGTTAAATGAACAGCTTGAAGGTAAAGGGCAGTGTCTCATTCAATTGGCAAATGATCGCGGTGGAGAAGATAATATCACACTTGTTCTTATTGATTATGCGGGTTCGACAAACGAAAGTAGGTGAAGTGCAACGTGCTGATTGGAAAACGCTTAAATGACCGTTATAAGCTGCTGAAAATGATTGGTGGTGGCGGAATGGCCAATGTATATTTAGCTCATGATGATATACTTGGCCGAGATGTAGCGGTAAAAATATTAAGACTCGACTACTCAAATAACGAAGAGTTTATTAAACGTTTCCATCGAGAAGCGCAGTCTGTTACAACGTTGTCGCATCCAAATATTGTGAATATGTATGATGTCGGAGAAGAAGATGGTATATACTATCTTGTCATGGAATATGTACCAGGGCAAACATTGAAGCAATACATAATTGAGCGAGGGATGTTACCTATAGGAGAAGCTCTTGATATTATGGAGCAGTTAACATCCGCTATGGCACATGCCCATCATTTTGAAATTGTGCATCGTGATATAAAGCCGCACAATATTTTAATTCGAGCTGATGGAATAATAAAAGTAACAGATTTTGGAATTGCGACAGCTACAAGTGCAACAACAATTACACATACAAATTCAGTGCTCGGTTCAGTCCATTATTTATCACCAGAACAGGCACGTGGCGGGATAGCAAATAAACAATCAGATATCTATTCTCTTGGAATAGTTATGTTTGAATTGTTAACAGGAAGACAACCGTTTTCTGGCGAATCTGCTGTTGCTATAGCTTTAAAACATTTACAAAGTGAAATCCCATCACCAAAAAGATGGAATGAAAATATTCCGCAAAGTGTTGAAAATATTATATTAAAGGCAACTGCAAAAGATCCGTTTCACCGATATCAATCTGCCAATGCGATGAAGCGAGATATTGAAACTGCGCTATATCCAGAGAGGATAAATGAGCAACCATTTTACATACCGGAAGATATGGAAGCGACGAAAGCGATTCCGATTATTCAACAAGAACAATTATTTGAAAATGTAAGTGATGAAACGATTGTTTTAAAAGGGAGTAAGGTGGAAGAACCGATAAGAGCAGAAGCAGCTGAGTTAGATAAGAAGAAAAAACGGAGTAACAAGTGGCTTAAAGTTTTAATTTCAACATTTTTATTTTTAGCAATAGGAATAACATTAGCACTTACGGTTATTCCAGGATTATTTATTCCGAAAGATGTGAAAGTTCCTGATGTGGCTGGTATGAAATACACGACAGCTGTAAATACATTAGTAGAAAAGGGCTTTGAGGTGACGGAGCCTAATATTGTATATACAGATGATGTTGAAGTTGGGGATGTAATAAAAACGGACCCTGTAGCAGGAAGAGTCGTAAAAGAAAACGCTAAAATTACTATCTATCAATCAGGTGGAAAAAAGAAAAGTAAGATGGCAAATTTCACAGGTCAAAACTTTGAGAGTGTAAAAGCTGAGTTAGAAGAAAAATATAAACAAGTTACGGTAAATTATATTGAAAATGATAAGCCGAAAGGTGAAATTGTAGAACAAATTCCGACGCCTGATCAGATGGTTATAGAAGCGGAGCAAGAACTGAAAATCTGGGTAAGTAAAGGGCCTTATCAAATTAGACCAGGTGACTTTTCGGGGTGGACTGAAAATAGTGTAACTGGTTATTTGAATGAGAGAAAACTAACGTCAGATATAAAACGAGAGTATTCAGATACAGTCGAAAAAGGACTTGTAATTTCGCAATTTCCAAAACCAGGTACACCATTAAAAGAGGGAGATAAAGTAACTATTATTATCTCTGATGGTCAAAAGCCTAAAGTGACTAAAACGGTAAAAGTGGACAATATCTCTATCCCATATGAGCCTGCTGTAACAGGTGAAAAAAAGCCGCAAACAATAGAAATTTATAAAGAAGACATGCAGCAAAAAATGGATAGACCGGTTGAAACGAGAACAATTACTGAATCAGCGACTATTTCTTTAGAATTTGTAATTCAAGAAGGTTCAAAGGGACACTATAAAATTGTACGGGATGGAGTAACGATTATTGATAAAGAAGTACCATATCCAACTCAATAATAGTGAAAGTCTACTTATTATTATTGCCTGTTATGCTGTCTACAAAGTGGACGGTATAGCAGGCAAAAATATATGATTCAAAAAGCTAGTAAAGTGATGCAGCTGTAAATATTTTTTTGCATTTAATGGGAAATTCAATGTATATTAGCGAAAGTATATATGGTAGGTTTTGAAATCGTTATTTGGAAAATTTAAATCCATTCATTTTTAAATTCAGCATCACCTTATACAAAAAAGGAGAATTCTATGCCAGAAGGAAAAATTATAAAAGCTTTAAGTGGGTTTTATTACGTGCAGCATGAAGAAGGGGTTACGCAATGTCGTGGGCGAGGTGTATTTAGAAAAAATAAAATTACACCACTTGTAGGAGACCAAGTTGTTTTTCAGGCAGATAATCCAACTGAAGGTTATGTGCTTGAAGTGTTTGATCGAAAAAATGAACTTGTTAGACCTCCTATTGCTAATGTCGATCAAGCGATCCTTGTGTTCTCTGCAGTAGAACCAGATTTTAATCCTGGACTGTTAGATCGATTTTTAGTGCTGATTGAATATCATAACATTAAGCCAATTATTTGTATTAGCAAGATGGATTTAGTAGATGAAAAGATGAAAGCAACTGTTGAAGCTTATGCGAATGATTATCGTGAGATGGGTTATGATGTTTTATTTACTTCTATTAATACGTCAGAAAGTATTGATATATTAAAACCATACTTAGAAAATTGTGTTTCTGTCGTTGCGGGCCAATCTGGTGTTGGGAAATCTTCAATGCTTAATGTGCTACGTCCAGAATTAGAGCTGAAAACAAATGATATTTCTTCCCATTTAGGACGCGGGAAGCATACGACAAGACACGTAGAATTAATTGCAATTGGGAGTGGACTAGTAGCAGATACACCGGGTTTTAGTTCACTAGATTTCATTGATATAGAAGTAGAAGATCTTACATATTGTTTTCCAGAGTTGAAAGAAGCGAGCCAATACTGTAAATTTAGAGGGTGTACACATCTTTCTGAACCGAAATGTGCGGTGAAAGCTGCGGTTGAAGAAGGGAAGATTACAGAATATCGCTATAAGAACTATAAACAATTCGTAGAAGAAATTAGAGAGAGAAAGCCGAGGTATTAGTTATGATTAAAATTGCACCATCGATTTTATCAGCAGATTTTTCAAAATTAGGGGAAGAGATTAAAGATGTAGAAAAGGGCGGAGCGGATTACATTCACGTTGACGTAATGGATGGACATTTCGTACCAAATATTACGATTGGACCGTTAATTGTAGAAGCAATCCGTCCGATTACATCATTACCATTAGATGTACATTTAATGATTGAAAATCCTGATAACTATATCCCGACTTTCGCACAAGCGGGAGCGGATATTATTACTGTTCACGTAGAGGCGTGTCCGCATCTACATCGTACAATTCAGTTAATTAAATCTCATGGTATTAAAGCGGGCGTTGTATTAAATCCACATACGCCAGTTTCAGTGATTGAGCATGTATTAGAAGATATAGATATGGTATTACTTATGACAGTAAACCCTGGATTTGGTGGACAGAAGTTTATCCATTCTGTATTACCGAAAATTAAACAAGTTGCAGACATGGTGAAAGAGCGCAATCTAGAAGTGGAAATTGAAGTTGATGGTGGTGTAAATGCTGAAACAGCAAGACTTTGTGTGGAAGCAGGAGCAAATGTACTTGTAGCTGGGTCAGCAGTATACAATCAAAAAGACCGCGGTGAAGCAATTCGCGTAATTCGTGGGTAGTGATGAACTTTTATCCTAGTAAGGCATTTATAGGATAGGATAAAAATATGTAAAAAGGCAATCTACCGAATGGCAGATTGCCTTTTTACAATGGGAGGAGAAGAAAAAATGATTATTCATATTTTGGCAGGAGGACCTTCGGAATATTGCGCAGATTTTGCTCGATACGAGAATGAGGAAGTAGTGTGGGCAGCGGTTGATAGGGGAGTATACCGTCTATTAAAGAAAGGGATTACCCCGGCTGTTGCGTTTGGAGATTACGATTCAGTTACTGAAGAAGAATTAGTATGGATGGGACAGCAAACGAACGAATTACATATTGTTCCGCGGGAAAAAGATCAAACGGATTTAGAAATTGCAATCAACTGGGCATTAGAACAGAAGCCGGCACTAATTCGTATTTTTGGTGCTACTGGTGGAAGGTTTGATCACGGTTTGGCAAATATACAGATGCTTTTAAAAGGGTTAGAAGTAGAGATAGAAATGTGTATTGTGGACAATAAAAATGAAATAACAGTTAAAAAAATGGGTACACATATAATTGAAGAAAATAAAAATTTTCCTTATGTATCTTTTGTACCAGTTACTGAAATAGTGGAAGGGATTACATTGTTTGGTTTTAAGTACCCTCTTACTAATAAAACAATAGAGTGGGGATCAACACTTTGTATTAGTAACGAACTCGTTGAGGAAAAAGGTACTTTTTCATTTACTTCTGGCATATTAATGTTGATAAGAAGCACTGATTGAAGAAACAATTTTGCTCCTTACATCATATAGTGACCAAGTGGAGTAATGGGGATTAGGAGGGAAACCATGAGATTTTATACAATTAAGTTACCTAAATTTCTTGGTGGAATAGTTCGTGCAATGTTAAATACCTTCAAAAAAGATTAAAAAAAGCACCTATCACCGGTGCTTTTTCCATTGTTATAGTAAAAAAAGAGCCTATCGGCTCTTTTTTTTATTATTAAACACGTTCGATTTTGCCAGATTTTAATGCTCTAGCAGAAACGTAAACACGTTGAACTTTTCCGTCGATGCGTACGCGAACTTTTTGAAGGTTAGCGCCCCATTTACGTTTTGTAGCGTTCATTGCGTGAGAACGAGAGTTACCAGAACGAGCTTTTCTTCCAGTAATAGCACAAACACGAGCCATTTATATTTCCCTCCCTTGATACCTTACCATACGTAATTTTTCAATGTTAGTCTTTTATGCGATGCTAAAAACACTACTATAATTTAACACAACTAAAAAGAGAATGCAACACCGTAGAAAAAAGAAATCAAGAAAATTTACTTGACACTATATGTCAATGAAGAAAAGTTGAAATCCATAAAAATTGCTTGACATATTATAGTGGTACATGTTGTATAATAACAATGGACTATTTTGCTCATCATAAAAAAGTGTAATTTAAAACATAAAATATGAGAGTGAAAAGAAAGAACGATGGAATTTTCTTTAAAAAGATTATATGATAGTAACTAAAGTAGTCTAGCTCACTTTCACCATTTATGAAGGGGGAAACGAGATGTCAATTGAAATTAAAACGAAGTACGGTCAAATTGATATTAGTACAGATGTAATTGCAACAATTGCTGGAGGTGCCGCGGTAGATTGCTACGGTATCGTAGGTATGGCATCAAAAAATCAGTTAAAAGATGGATTAACAGACATTTTACGAAAAGAAAACTTCACTAGAGGTGTTATTGTTCGTAAAGATGAAGATGAAGTACATATTGATATGTATATTATTGTGAGCTATGGTACGAAAATTTCAGAAGTGGCACATAATGTGCAGACGAAAGTGAAATATACATTAGATCAAACTGTAGGACTAGCAGTAGATTCTGTAAACATCTACGTACAAGGAGTTAAAGTAATAAACTTGTAATGTGCATTAAGGAGGAAAATCTGTGTCAATTCAAAAAATTGATGGAAAACGTTTATCACAAATGATCATGCAAGGAGCGAATAATTTAACAAACAATGTTCAGCTTGTTGATGCATTAAACGTATTTCCAGTTCCAGATGGCGATACCGGTACAAACATGAACTTATCTATGACTTCAGGTGCGCGTGAAGTGAAAGCAAACCCTTCACAGCATGCTGGTAAAGTCGGCGTAAGTTTAGCCAAAGGATTATTAATGGGAGCTCGTGGTAACTCTGGAGTTATTTTATCTCAGTTGTTCCGTGGTTTCTCTAAATCCATTGAACAAAAAGAAGAATTAACAACAGTTGATTTTGCTGCAGCACTAGAAGCTGGAGTAGAGGCGGCTTATAAAGCGGTTATGAAACCGATTGAAGGAACGATTTTAACGGTTGCAAGAGAAACGGGTAAATATGCAGTAACAGTTGCGAAAAAACAGCGCGACTTTGTTTTGTTTATGGAAGACGTTGTGAAAGAAGCAAACGCATCGTTAAATCGTACGCCAGATTTATTACCTGTATTAAAACAAGTTGGCGTTGTAGATAGCGGTGGTAAAGGTCTTGTAGTGGTATACGAAGGATTTTTAGCTGACTTAAAAGGAGAAACGATTTCTTCTGATGCACCGACGCAACCATCTATGAATGAAATGGTACGCGCAGAACATCACCGTAGTGTACAAAGCCAATTGAGTACAGAAGATATTAAGTATGGATATTGTACGGAATTCATGGTGAAATTAGAGGCTGAAAAGGTGAAAGAGCATAATTTCTCTGAACAAAAATTCCGTGAAGATATTAGTGTATATGGTGATTCTCTACTAGTTGTGTCTGATGATGAAATTGTAAAAGTTCATATCCATGCAGAACATCCTGGAGACGCTATGAACTACGGGCAAAAATACGGTAGTTTAATTAAGATTAAAGTAGAAAATATGCGTGAACAGCATACTGCTTTATTAGATGAACCTACTATGGTTCCTGAACAACCAGCTCAATCGAAAGAAAAACAACCATATGGTATCGTAACTGTAGCTATGGGGTCTGGTATTAAAACTTTATTTGAGAGCATCGGCGCAACGAAAGTTATCGAAGGTGGTCAAACGATGAATCCAAGTACGGAGGATATCGTGAAGGCAATTGAAGAAGCAAATGCTGAAAAAATCATTATTTTACCGAATAACGGAAATATTGTAATGGCAGCAGAACAAGCGGCATCAGTTGTAGATCAAGAAGTTATTGTTGTTCGTTCGAAAACAGTTCCTCAAGGTATGGCAGCAATGTTAGCATTTAACCCAGTTGGAACGTTAGAAGAGAATGAAGAAAACATGCAAGAAGCTTTATCTCATGTGAAAACAGGTCAAATTACGTATGCTGTACGTGATACGGAAATTGATGGTGTAGCAATTCAAAAAGATGATTTCATGTGTATTGCAGATGGGAAAATTGTATCTACAAATGCTGAAAAAGTAGGAGCTGCGAAGCAATTACTAGAAGCGCTTATTGATGAAGATTCTGAAATCGTAACGATTCTACAAGGTGAAGATGCAACTGACGAAGAAGTAGCGGAGTTAGTTGAATTTGTAGAAGAGAAATTTGAAGATGCAGAAGTAGAAGTGCATGCTGGAAACCAACCAGTGTATTCTTTCATCTTCTCTGTAGAATAAGATAAGATTCGTTTTGAAAATAAATGGATTACTTACTTGCTAATGGATAAGAAGTAGTAATATGAAGTTTATTACTAGTTTTTATTCAAAAGGCTAGCATATTGAAGAGAGAAAAGAGCCTTGCTGCTAATAGTGAGGCTCTTTTTTACTTGTTTTATATAAGGGATTTGAGTAGTTTCTCTTAGAATGCCTATGATAGAATATATAAGGTGAAAGAGAGCGATTACAGATGCTAATTGGTACTCAAATAAAATGCAATAAAGAAAATAATGTGACGGGGTGTGAGAATCTTGAATGATGTTGTACAAGTTCCTGTTACGGATGTAAAGGGGATCGGAGGAGAAACATCTGAGTTACTACATGAGATGGGTATTTATACAGTTTCTCATCTATTAGAACATTTTCCATACCGTTATGAAGATTATGCGATGAAAGATCTTGCTGAAGTAAAGCATGATGAACGTGTAACGGTTGAAGGGAAGATTCATAGTGCTCCTTTGCTGCAATATTATGGTAAGAAGAAATCGCGTTTAACAGTTCGTGTTCTCGTCGGTCGTTATTTAATTACGGCGGTATGTTTTAATAGGCCTTACTATAAGCAAAAATTAAAGTTAGATGAAACGGTAACGATTACTGGTAAATGGGATCAACATCGTCAAACAATTGCTGTATCAGAACTTCATTTTGGGCCGGTTGTACGTCAACAAGAAGTGGAACCTGTTTATTCAGTAAAGGGGAAACTTACAGTAAAACAGATGCGTCGTTTTATTGCTCAAGCGTTAAAGGAATATGGAGATTCTATAGTCGAAGTGTTACCGGATGGTTTGTTAGGGCGATATAAATTATTACCAAGATATGAAGCGCTTAGGGCATTGCATTTTCCGGTAGGACAGGAAGATTTGAAGCAAGCGCGTCGCCGTTTTGTATATGAAGAATTTTTCTTATTTCAGCTGAAAATGCAAACGCTCCGGAAAATGGAGAGGGAAAATTCAAAAGGGACGAAGAAAGAAATTCCGTCAGTAGAATTACAAGAATTTATCGATGCACTGCCGTTTCCATTAACGGGTGCGCAGCGCCGAGTTGTAGATGAAATTTTGAAAGATATGACATCTCCTTATCGGATGAACCGACTATTGCAAGGTGACGTTGGTTCTGGGAAAACAGTTGTTGCTGCGATTGGCCTTTATGCATCGAAATTAGCTCATTATCAAGGTGCTTTAATGGTTCCTACAGAAATTTTAGCTGAGCAACATTATCAGTCGCTTGCTGAAACGTTTTCGCATTTTGGTATGAAGGTGGAACTGTTAACAAGTTCTGTTAAAGGTGCGAGACGTCGAGAAATTTTAGCGAAGTTAGAACAAGGAGAAATAGATATTCTTGTTGGAACGCATGCCTTAATTCAAGATGAAGTTATATTTCATAGGTTGGGTCTCGTTATTACAGATGAACAGCATCGATTTGGTGTAGCGCAGCGCCGAGTTTTACGGGAGAAAGGTGAAAGTCCAGATGTATTATTTATGACAGCGACACCAATTCCGCGTACGCTTGCAATTACTGCATTTGGAGAGATGGATGTTTCGATAATCGATGAGATGCCAGCAGGTAGAAAGGTGATTGAAACATATTGGGCAAAACATGATATGTTAGATCGCGTTCTCGGTTTTGTTGAAAAGGAGATAAAAAAAGGAAGACAGGCATACGTTATTTGTCCTCTAATTGAAGAATCTGAGAAACTTGATGTGCAAAATGCTATCGACTTACATAGTATGCTGACGCATCATTACCAAGGGAAATGCCAAGTTGGATTGATGCATGGGAGATTATCGTCTCAGGAAAAAGAAGAGATAATGGGACAGTTTAGTGAAAATAAAGTGCAAATTCTTGTATCGACAACAGTTGTTGAAGTAGGTGTGAACGTACCGAATGCGACTGTAATGGTTATTTATGATGCAGAACGTTTCGGTTTATCGCAGCTTCATCAGCTTAGAGGGCGTGTCGGCCGTGGTAGTGAGCAATCATATTGTTTATTAATAGCAGACCCTAAATCAGAAACAGGGAAAGAAAGAATGCGCATAATGACTGAAACAAATGATGGATTTGTATTGTCAGAAAAAGATTTAGAATTACGAGGTCCTGGAGATTTCTTTGGGAGTAAGCAAAGTGGCTTACCAGAATTTAAGGTTGCTGACATGGTACATGATTATCGAGCGTTAGAAACAGCAAGGCAAGATGCGGCGATACTAGTAGATTCAGAAGCGTTTTGGCACAATGATCAGTACGCTGCCTTGCGTACGTATCTTGATGGGACAGGTGTGTTCCAAGGAGAGAAGCTCGATTAAAGGGAGTCAACAAAAGTTTTTGTTGCATTCTACTTTTAATGATTATATACTACTGTTAGTACCTAGTCATAAAAATGGATGGTGCGGTATGAAAAAAAGAAGAAGTAAAAAAGAAAGACAAGAGTTATTACAACAAACAATCGAATCAAATCCTTTTATTACGGATGAAGATTTAGCGGAAAAATTTCAAGTGAGTATACAAACAGTACGACTTGATCGTATGGAATTGTCTATTCCTGAATTAAGAGAGAGAATTAAACATGTAGCTACAAAGCAACATGAAGAAGATGTGAAATCTTTACCGTTAGAAGAGGTTGTTGGAGAAATTATTGATATTGAATTAGATAGACATGCAATCTCTATCTTTGAAGTAAAGGTAGAACATGTATTTAAAAGAAATCAAATTGCCCGTGGGCATCATCTGTTTGCGCAAGCAAACTCACTAGCTGTTGCAGTTATTGATGAAGAATTAGCTTTAACTGCAAAGTCTACCATTCGATACATTCGCCCTGTAAAATTAGGAGAGCGTGTTGTTGCAAAAGCGCGCGTTGAAGATGTAGAGAATGATAAGGGACGGACGGTTGTCAAAGTGCGTAGCTTCGTTGGAGAAGAACTTGTTTTTACAGGCACTTTTGAAATGTATCGATCTAGTAATTATAGTGAGGAAGGTAACAACTTATGAAAATCGCAATAGATGCAATGGGCGGAGATCACGCTCCAAAGGCTGTAGTATTAGGGGCAATGAAAGCTATTAAGGAATATTCTGATTTACATATTACGTTAGTAGGGAAAGAAGAGGAAATTCGTCAATACTTAACGAGTGATGAACGAATTACTATTCTTCATACAGACGAAAAAATAGAATCAACGGAGGAACCAGTAAGAGCGGTTCGTCGAAAAAAACAAGCTTCAATGGTGCTTGCGGCACAACAAGTAAAGGATGGAGAAGCAGACGCTTGTATATCCGCAGGTAGTACAGGAGCTTTAATGGCAGCTGGATTATTTGTTGTCGGTCGTATGGAAGGAATTGAGCGACCAGCTTTATCGCCTACAATGCCAACTGTAGATGGAAAAGGTTTTGTTATGTTAGATGTTGGAGCAAATGTTGATGCAAAACCAATTCATTTATATCAATATGCAGTAATGGGATCTGTTTATGCTGAGAAGGTAAGAGGAATTGAAAATCCTCGCGTTGGACTATTAAACGTTGGAACAGAGGATGGAAAAGGAAACGAGCTTTCAAAGCAAGTATTTGCAATGCTTAAAGATGCGCCAATTAATTTCGTTGGGAACATTGAATCAAGAGATTTATTGCAAGGTGTAGCAGATGTTGTTGTATGTGATGGTTTTACAGGGAATGTAGCGTTGAAATCATTAGAGGGAACAGCACTTGCGCTATTCTCTATGTTGAAAGAACAATTAATGAGTTCATTTACGAGTAAATTAGCAGCGGCGGTATTAAAGCCAAAACTTATGGTATTAAAAGATAAAATGGATTATTCGGAGTATGGAGGAGCTGCATTATTTGGATTGAAAGCACCTGTCATTAAGGCTCACGGTTCTTCTAATGACCAGTCGATATTTAGTGCGATTCGTCAAACGAGAGAAATGGTAGCGAAAGAAGTAATTCCTACAATTTCAAGCGTAATGGAGAAAGAGTCACTCCAATAAGAGGAGGATTTGAAATGGGAAAAATAGCATTTCTTTTTCCGGGCCAAGGTTCACAGGCAGTTGGAATGGGTAAACAATTAGCAGAGAATAATAAAGAGGTTGCAAAAGTGTTTGCAAAAGCAGATGAGGTGTTGCAAGATTCACTTTCAGAAGTGATTTTTGAAGGACCGCAGGAAAAGCTTACATTAACAACAAATGCGCAGCCTGCATTATTAACAACGAGTTTTGCTATTTTGACAGCTTTGAAAGAGTATGACATTACACCTGACTTTGTCGCTGGTCATAGTTTAGGTGAATATAGCGCTCTTGTAGCAGCTGGTGCATTAACTTTTGAAGATGCGGTATATGCTGTAAGGAAACGCGGGGAATATATGGAAGAAGCTGTTCCGGGCGGGGAAGGTGCAATGGCAGCTATATTAGGTGCTGACCCACATATGCTGAAACAAGTTACAGAAGAAGTAACAAGTGAAGGATATGCAGTGCAAATCGCTAATATGAATAGTACGAAGCAAATTGTAATTTCTGGAACGAAGCAAGGCGTAGAGGTTGCTTCTCAAAGAGCGAAAGAAAATGGTGCAAAGAGAGCAATTCCACTAAAAGTAAGTGGGCCATTCCATTCTTCACTTATGAAGCCGGCAGCTGAGAAGTTTCAAAGTGTTTTGAATGAAATTACAATTCATGATACGAACATTCCTGTTATTGCAAATGTTACGGCGGATGTTATTACACGTGGTGCCGACATTCAAGAAAAGTTAATCGAACAGCTTTATTCGCCTGTATTATGGTACCCGTCTATTGAATGTATGGTGAAGCAGGGAGTAGATACATTTATTGAAATTGGGCCTGGAAAAGTACTTGCTGGACTTATGAAGTCAATTGATTCATCAGTGAAAGCATATGCGATATATGATGAAGAGACATTAAAAGATACCATTTCAAATTTGAGAGGAGAAAACTGATGTTAAAAGGGAAGGTAGCATTAGTAACTGGCGCTTCACGTGGAATTGGTCGCGCGATTGCGATCGATTTAGCGAAACAAGGGGCAAATGTAGTAGTAAATTATGCAGGTAATGAACAAAAAGCAAATGAAGTAGTAGATGAAATTAAGAAATTAGGTTCTGATGCAATTGCGGTAAAAGCAGATGTTGCAAATGCTGATGATGTTACAAATATGGTGAAACAAACAGTAGATACATTTGGACAAGTTGATATTCTTGTAAATAATGCTGGTGTAACAAAAGATAATTTATTAATGCGTATGAAAGAAGAAGAATGGGATACAGTTATTAATACAAACTTAAAAGGTGTATTCTTATGTACAAAAGCAGTATCTCGTTATATGATGCGTCAACGTCACGGTAGAATTATAAATATCGCTTCTGTTGTGGGTGTTATAGGAAACCCAGGGCAAGCTAATTATGTTGCTGCTAAAGCGGGTGTTATTGGATTAACAAAAACATCTGCAAAAGAGTTAGCAAGTCGAAATATTACTGTGAATGCAATTGCGCCGGGCTTTATTGCGACTGATATGACGGATGTACTAGATGAGAATATTAAAGCTGAAATGTTAAAAGTTATTCCAGCTGCTCAATTTGGTGAAGCGAAAGATATCGCGAATGCTGTAACGTTTTTTGCTTCTGATCAAAGCAAATATGTTACAGGTCAAACGTTAAATGTTGATGGCGGTATGGTAATGTAATAAAAGAATCGATTTCACCTAGTTTTTTTGGTCAATATTTAATATAATATTTGAGGGGAGGTGAATGGAATGGCAGATGTTTTAGAGCGCGTAACAAAAATCATCGTTGATCGTTTAGGAGTAGAAGAGACTGAGGTAGTACCAGCTGCAAGCTTCAAGGAAGATTTAGGAGCAGACTCCCTAGATGTAGTAGAACTTGTAATGCAATTAGAAGATGAATTCGAAATGGAAATTTCTGATGAAGATGCTGAAAAGATTGCTACTGTTGGCGATGCTGTGACTTACATAGAGAGTCATCTATAATGCTTAAGTGAAGTCCCGTTTTTTAGCGGGGCTTTCTGGCTTATATCTGGAGGGACCTATGCCGTACCGAAAATATAGAGAAAAAAAATACGAAACAAAATATCGTGAAGCATTTAAAGTGTTTCAAGAAAAGATAGGTATTACGTTTACAGATGAAAAATTATTGATTCAAGCATTTACGCATTCATCGTATGTGAATGAGCATCGAAAAAAACCGCATGAAGATAATGAGCGTCTTGAATTTCTTGGAGATGCAGTATTGGAACTGACTGTATCACAGTATCTGTTTCAAAAATATCCGACAATGAGCGAAGGAGAGTTAACAAAACTACGTGCAGCTATTGTATGTGAGCCATCTCTTGTTCGTTTTGCGAACGAATTGTCATTTGGCAGCCTTGTTTTATTAGGAAAAGGTGAAGAAATGACAGGTGGACGTGAACGACCAGCTTTATTAGCGGATGTCTTTGAAGCGTTTATTGGTGCCCTTTATCTTGATCAAGGGCTAGAAACAGTTTGGGAATTCTTAAAAGAAATTGTATATCCGAAAATTAATGAGGGTGCTTTTTCTCATGTGATGGATTATAAGAGTCAGTTGCAAGAATTGATTCAGCGTGATGGCAGTGGCAATGTTGAGTATCAAATTTTGCAAGAAAAAGGACCAGCTCACAATCGAGAATTTGTGTCACGTGTTACGTTAAATAACGTAGCTTTAGGTCTTGGTAGTGGTAAGTCGAAAAAAGAAGCAGAGCAACAAGCTGCTGCAGAAGCATTGAAAAAATTAAAAGAACAACTATAAGGAATCCCCCTTTGAATGAGGGGGATTCCTTATGCATAGAATGAAACTTTCTTTTTGTTTATAAAGAAAAAGAAGGTAAATCCGTATAATACTTGTTTTTATATAGAGAACATTTATAACGACGGAGAATAGGAGGAAGGCCTTTCGTGTTTTTAAAAAGATTAGAAATAGCAGGGTTTAAGTCTTTTGCTGAGCGTGTATCTGTTGATTTTGTCCCAGGTGTAACTTCTGTAGTAGGACCTAATGGAAGCGGGAAAAGTAATATTACTGATGCAATTCGCTGGGTACTTGGTGAACAATCTGCAAAATCATTACGTGGTGCAAAGATGGAGGATATTATTTTTGCAGGCAGTGATACGAGGAGAGCGGTTAATGTTGCTGAAGTAACAATAACTTTAAATAATGAAGATCAACGTTTACCAATTGAATACAATGAGGTGTGTGTAACACGTCGTGTATCTCGTTCAGGTGATAGTGATTTTTATATTAATAAACAATCATGTAGATTGAAAGATATTATCGATTTATTTATGGACTCTGGTATGGGAAGAGAAGCTTTTTCAATTATTAGCCAGGGGAAAGTGGAAGAGATTTTAAGTAGTAAGTCAGAAGAGCGTCGAGGTGTATTTGAAGAAGCGGCAGGCGTACTAAAATACAAACTTCGCAAAAAGAAAGCTGAAGGGAAACTAGCAGAAACACAAGAAAACTTAAATCGTGTACAAGATATAATTCATGAATTAAGTAGTCAAGTAGAACCTTTAGAAAGACAAGCTTCTATTGCGAAAGATTATCTTGAGAATAAAGAAGAATTAGAGAAAGTAGAAGCTGCGCTTATTGTTCATGAAATTGAAGAATTGCATGAGAAATGGGAAGCGCTTCGAAATCAGTTTGGGCATAATAAAAACGAAGAAGCTAAAATGTCAACGAATTTACAAAAAAGTGAAGAAGAGCTTGAGGAATTACGAGGACAATTACAAGCGGTAGACGAGTCTGTAGACTCGTTGCAAGAAGTACTTCTTCTTTCTAGTAAAGAGCTAGAAAAACTAGAAGGGCAGCGTGAGTTGTTAAAAGAAAGAAAGCAAAATGCTACGACGCATTGTGCGCAACTTGAGCAGTTAATTGTTGAATTAACTGAGAAAGCTAAAAGTTACGATGGTGAGATTGAGTCAAGTACAGAATCTTTAATGCAATTTGTGAATGAAGTAAAAGAGTTGGAGCAAAAATTGCATGATAATGAGCAACTGCTTGCTACTTTTGCTGACAATTTAGAGGAACAGATTGAGAATTTAAAAGGTGACTATATTGAGCTTTTAAATCAACAAGCTAGTCATCGTAATGAATTATCTATGATTGAAGAACAATCGAAACAGCAAACGTCTAAAAACGAGCGTCTAGATGAAGAGAATGCGAAATATGTAGAAATGCGTATGGAAATTACAGCGAAAAAGACGAAACTTGTAGAAAGTTACGAACAAGCGAAAGAAAAAGTAGCTGGCATTCTCTCAAATATACAGAAGACAGAGGCGGCGCTTGGGAAATGTAAGACGCAGTATAGTGAAAATGAAACAAAACTGTATCAAGCATATCAATTTGTGCAACAGGCACGTTCTCGAAAAGAAATGCTTGAAGAGATGCAAGAAGATTATTCTGGATTCTATCAAGGTGTACGTGAAGTATTGAAAGCTAGAGAAAATAGGTTGCAAGGTATCGAGGGTGCTGTTGCGGAACTGTTAACGGTACCGAAAGAATACGAAGTTGCAATGGAAATCGCTCTAGGTGCAGCGATGCAGCATATTGTTGTACAAACAGAGGAACATGCTCGTAATGCGATTGCATTTCTAAAGCAAAATAAACATGGACGTGCAACGTTTTTACCGCAAGCTGTTATTAAAAGCAGATCGTTATCATTTGAGCAATTACGCATTGCAAATCAACACCCATCGTTTGTAGGTGTGGCGGCAGAACTTGTGCAGTACAACAATAAATATGAAAATGTAGTTTCAAATTTATTAGGTACTGTTATTGTTGCGAAAGATTTACGTGGAGCAAATGAGTTGGCGAAACAACTGCAATACCGTTATCGCATTGTAACAATCGAAGGTGACGTAGTGAATCCTGGCGGTTCTATGACTGGTGGGGCGGTAAAGCAAGCGAAATCTTCTTTATTAGGACGCCAACGTGAACTGGAAGAGTGGACTCGCAAGTTAACTGATATGGAAGAAAAAACAACGAAGTTAGAAAACTTTGTTAAAGCAGTAAAACAAGAGATTCAAGAAAAAGAAGTGAAAATACGCGAACTAAGGCAAACTGTAGAAGCAGATCGTGTAGATGAGCAGAAATTAAGAGAAGAGATTAATCGTTTAGAATTAGAAGAACATCGTATTAATGATCGGTTGTCTATTTATGATTTAGAGATTGAAGGGTTTTTACAAGATCGAGTAAAAATGCAAGGGCGTAAAGAGGAGTTAGAAGGGGTTTTAACGAATCTTCAAGCTGAAATTACTAAGTTAGATAGTAAAATTGTAGCTTTAACAAAACAAAAAAGTGAGCAACATTCTTCGAAAGAAAAAGTTCAAAAAGAAATGACTGAGTTAAAAGTGCTGGCAGCTGAAAAGCAACAACGCTTATCTAATCAAAAAGAAAAAGTTGAACGATTGACGAAGGAAAAAGAAGAAACGGATGCGACACTTGTAAAAACGAAAGAGGATTTAGCGTTCTTAAAACAAGAAATGACATCTAATTCAAGTGGTGAAGAGCAAATTACGAATATGATTGAGAAGAAAGCATATGATCGTAATCAAACTTCAGAATTAATTCGCTCTCGTCGTGAACAACGTGTATCGTTGCAAGAGAGAGTAGAACATTTAGAGCGCAATTTGAAAGAAACGACAGGTAAACATAAATATATTCTTGAAATGTTGAAAGATCAAGAAGTGAGAATAAATCGACTGGATGTAGAGTTGGAAAATAGATTACAACATTTACGTGAAACATATACGATTTCATTTGAAGCGGCAAAACTAAAATATACAATGACAATGCCTGCAGAAGATGCGCGTAAGAAAGTAAAATTAATCAAATTATCCATAGAAGAGTTAGGTACAGTGAACCTAGGGGCAATTGATGAATATGAACGTGTAGCGGAGCGTCATACATTCTTACTAGAGCAGAGAGACGACCTAGAAGAAGCGAAAGCGACATTGCACCAGCTTATTACCGAAATGGATGAAGAAATGAAAAAACGCTTTTCTACTACGTTTGAAGGCATTAGAATGGAGTTTCAATCGGTATTCTCTGAATTATTTGGAGGCGGTAGAGCGGATTTAGTAATGACTAATCCAGAGGATTTACTAAATACGGGTATTGATATTGTAGCACAACCGCCAGGGAAGAAATTGCAGAACTTAGGTTTACTTTCAGGTGGAGAGCGTGCTTTAACAGCAATTGCGCTTTTATTTGGTATTTTAAAAGTACGCCCAGTACCGTTCTGTGTACTAGATGAGGTAGAGGCAGCCCTTGATGAGGCGAATGTAGCTCGTTTTGCACAGTATTTAAAGAAATTCAGTGATGAGACGCAGTTTATTGTAATTACACATAGAAAAGGTACAATGGAAGAGTCTGATGTGTTGTACGGTGTAACAATGCAAGAATCGGGGGTATCTAAACTTGTTTCGGTTCGTTTAGACGCCGGAGAAGAACTTATTGCAAGTGAATAGGAAGGATGGGAAAGTATGAGTTTTTTTAAAAAACTAAAAGAAAAAATTTCAAAACAAACGGATACAGTTACAGAGAAATTTAAACAAGGATTAGAAAAAACGAGAAATTCATTTGCGGATAAAGTGAATGATTTAGTGTATCGTTACCGTAAAGTGGACGAAGATTTCTTCGAAGAGTTAGAAGGAATTTTAATCGGTGCAGACGTTGGCGTTGCGACGGTAATGGAATTAATTGACCAATTGAAAGAAGAAGTACAACGTCGTAACATTCAAGATCCAAAAGAAGTACAAGCTGTTATTTCAGAAAAACTAGTAGGAATTTACAAAGGTGACAGCGATTTTAGTAACGAAATTAATATGCAAGAGGACCAATTAACGGTTGTTTTATTTGTTGGTGTTAATGGTGTAGGAAAAACGACGACAATTGGTAAACTGGCGCATAAGTTTAAATCAGAAGGTAAGTCAGTCCTATTGGCGGCAGGAGACACATTCCGTGCTGGAGCGATTGAACAATTAGAAGTATGGGGCGATCGCGTTGGTGTAGAAGTGATTAAACAAGGATCTGGATCTGATCCAGCGGCGGTTATGTATGACGCTGTACAAGCAGCGAAAGCACGTAAGGTAGATGTATTACTATGTGACACAGCAGGGCGCTTGCAAAATAAAGTGAACTTAATGAAAGAGTTAGAGAAGGTGAAGCGTGTAATTGAGCGTGAAGTACCAGGTGCTCCTCATGAAGTATTGCTTGTTATTGATGCAACAACAGGACAAAACGGTTTAAGCCAAGCGAAAACATTCCGTGAAGCAACGAATGTAACTGGTATTGTTTTAACGAAGTTAGATGGAACTGCTAAAGGTGGTATTGTATTAGCGATTCGTAACGAAATGGATGTACCGGTGAAGTTTGTTGGATTAGGAGAGCAAATGGATGACTTGCAGCAGTTTGATCCAGAACAATATGTGTATGGTTTATTTGCGAACTTAGTAGAAACAGAAGAAGTATAAGCGAAAGAAGCGGTATTTCCGCTTCTTTTTCTATAAAAAATATATGATGTTAAGAAAAAAACTTGACACTCTTTTGGACTACATGTAAACTAATTCATGTAAAGGGAAATCACTTAACAAAGGATGATCCAACATGCTCGAAAAAACAACGAGAATGAACTATTTATTTGATTTTTATCAATCGTTGTTAACGCAAAAACAAAGAAGTTATATGTCGCTTTATTATCTAGATGATTTATCTCTTGGTGAAATTGCGGAAGAATTTGATGTAAGTCGCCAAGCCGTGTATGATAACATTAAACGGACTGAAGCGATGCTTGAAGAATATGAAGAAAAATTAGTATTACTTCAAAAGTTTCAAGAGCGACAGCGACTTGTTGCAAAGCTAAAACAGCTAATCAGCGAAGAAGAGCATGTGAATGAAGAAATGAAACAAGTTGTTGAAGCTATCGAAAAATTAGATTAGGAGGGCGGCAATATGGCATTTGAAGGATTAGCCGACCGACTTCAACAGACAATGCAAAAAATCCGCGGCAAAGGAAAAGTTTCTGAAGCCGATGTGAAAGAAATGATGAGAGAAGTTCGTCTAGCTCTTTTAGAAGCGGATGTTAACTTTAAAGTAGTAAAAGATTTTGTGAAGCGTGTGTCTGAACGTGCTGTCGGACAAGATGTAATGAAAAGTTTGACACCTGGACAACAAGTAATTAAAGTTGTACAGGAAGAACTTACAGAACTTATGGGCGGAGAGCAAAGCAAAATTGCTGTTGCTAATAAGCCACCGACTGTTATTATGATGGTTGGTCTGCAAGGTGCGGGTAAAACAACGACGACAGGTAAGCTTGCGAATTTGCTTCGTAAAAAGCATAATCGTAAACCGATGCTTGTTGCAGCGGATATTTACCGTCCAGCAGCGATTAAACAGCTTGAAACATTAGGGAAGCAATTGGACATGCCTGTATTTTCTTTAGGAGATCAAGTAAGTCCTGTTGAAATTGCGAAACAAGCGATTGCAAAAGCAAAAGAAGATCATCACGATTATGTTTTAATCGATACAGCGGGTCGCCTGCATATTGATGAAGAATTAATGGATGAATTAGCGAAAGTGAAAGAAGTGGCGAAACCGGATGAAATTTTCCTTGTTGTCGATGCGATGACGGGGCAAGACGCGGTAAATGTTGCACAAAGTTTCCATGAACAGTTAGGTTTAACAGGTGTTGTATTAACGAAATTAGATGGTGATACGCGCGGTGGTGCTGCATTATCTATTAAGGCTGTAACAAACACGCCGATTAAATTTGCTGGTATGGGTGAAAAACTAGATGCAATTGAAGCGTTCCATCCAGAGCGTATGGCATCCCGTATTTTAGGGATGGGCGATGTCTTAACGTTAATTGAAAAAGCGCAAGCTACAGTTGATGAAGAGAAAGCAAAAGAACTTGAGCAAAAAATGCGTACGCTTTCGTTTACGCTTGACGATTTCCTAGAACAACTTGGACAAGTGCGCCAACTTGGGCCGCTTGATGAATTGTTAGGAATGCTTCCTGGTGCAAATAAAATTAAAGGGCTGAAAAATGCGCAAGTTGATGAAAAACAAATTGGGCATATTGAGGCAATTATTCGTTCTATGACTAAATTAGAACGAGAACAACCGGAAATAATCAATGCTAGTCGCAAAAAGCGCATTGCCAAAGGTAGCGGTACAACTGTACAAGAAATCAATCGTCTAATTAAGCAATTCGATGACATGAAAAAAATGATGAAGACGATGACGGGAATGCAAAAAGGTAAGAAAAAAGGACTAGGTGGATTGAAGTTTCCATTCATGTAAGGAAAAAAAGATGGCTCTGTTAAGAAAAAATACTTTACAAAGCAATAGTCTTTTTGCTAATATAATTATCTGTGTGAAATAAATTCGGAGGTGCTTTATAAATGGCAGTTAAAATTCGTTTAAAACGTATGGGAGCTAAAAAAACTCCTTTCTATCGTGTAGTTGTTGCAGATTCTCGTTCTCCTCGTGACGGACGTTTCATTGAGGAAATCGGAACTTACAATCCAGTTGCTCAACCAGCTGAAGTTAAGATCAACGAAGAAGCAGCATTAAAATGGTTAGGAAATGGTGCTAAACCATCTGATACAGTTCGTAACTTATTCTCTAACCAAGGTATCATGGAGAAATTCCACTTATCTAAACAAGGTAAGTAATTGAGGCAATGACTATGAAGAAGTTAGTCGAGACGATTGTCAAGCCTCTTGTCGATTATCCTGAAGATGTAAAAGTTACACAGGAACTTTGCAACGGAGAGATAAAGTATCGATTAACTGTACATCCTGAGGATGTTGGAAAAGTCATTGGAAAGCAAGGGAGAGTTGCGAAAGCGATTCGAATGCTCTTGTATTCAGTGGGACATCATAATGATGAAAAAGTAACACTGGAAATTCAATAAACGTAAAAAGGGCGAGGAGTTATTCCTCTCCCTTTTTTAACATTTAAATAGAGATTGCATGTTCCATCTGCGAAATGGAGATGCTTAATTTATATAGAAACCAGGGGTGACATACTATTTATGACAAAATGGTTTAACGTAGGGAAAATTGTAAATACTCATGGCGTAAGAGGAGAAATCCGTGTTATTTCTCGTACTGATTTTCCAGAAGAGCGATATAAAGTAGGAAACACGCTATACATATCGAATGAGAAAGGCACAGACTATCTTCCGGTGAAGGTAACTTCTCATCGCCAACATAAGACATTCGATTTATTAACATTTGAAGGATATAACAATGTAGATGAAGTAGAGAAGTTTAAAGGTTCTTTAATAAAAGTACCAGAAGAGCAGTTAGGCGAACTTGCTGAAGGTGAATACTACTATCATGAAATTATTGGTTGCAGTGTTGTAACGGAAGAAGGAGAAGCGCTAGGGACAATCAAAGAGATTCTATCTCCTGGTGCAAATGATGTTTGGGTAATTAAACGCCCGAAGGGTCAAGATCTCTTAATTCCTTATATCGATGATGTTGTACTTCAAGTTAATATTGAAAATAAATTAGTAACCATTCATGTAATGGAAGGGCTGCTATAATGAAAATTGATATTTTAACGTTGTTCCCAGACATGTTTACCGGTGTATTTGGATCTTCTATATTAAAGAAGGCGCAAGAAAAAGAAGCGGTAAACCTTCGTGTTGTTAACTTTCGTGATTATACAACAAGTAAGCATAATAGCGTAGACGATTATCCTTACGGCGGAGGAGCTGGTATGGTGCTTACTCCTCAGCCTATTTTTGATGCTGTAGAAGATTTGACGAAAGAGACAGAGCGTAAGCCGAGAGTTGTCTTAATGTGTCCGCAGGGCGAAAGATTTACGCAGAAGAAAGCGGAAGAGCTTGCAGGGGAAGAACATTTAATCTTCGTATGTGGGCATTATGAAGGATATGACGAACGAATTCGTGAGCATCTCGTAACGGATGAGATTTCTATTGGTGACTATGTATTAACGGGCGGAGAATTAGCCTCTATGGTTATTACTGATAGTGTGGTACGTCTCTTGCCAGGTGTGCTAGGAAATCATGCTTCACAAGTAGAGGATTCGTTTAGTACAGGTTTATTAGAGCATCCTCATTATACACGTCCAGCTGATTTTCGTGGTATGAAGGTACCGGATGTATTAATGTCAGGGAATCATAAAAACATTGATGAATGGCGACATAAGGAATCTTTGCGCCGAACGTATACGCGTAGACCTGATTTATTAGATGAGAGAGAGCTATCTAAACAAGAGAAAAAATGGCTTGAGGAAATAAAGCGAGAGCAGTAATAACTTCATATATTTGCTATTGCAACAGGCCTAGTAATATGCTATTATAACATTTGTGCTACTGAAATCAGTAGCCGTATTAACGATGTTCCGCTGTAATTTATTAAGACTTTATAAGAGCATCTGTTTAAAGGAGAGAATTTAATATGCAACAATTAATCGCAGAAATTACAAAAGGCCAATTAAAAACTGACCTTCCTTCATTCCGTCCTGGTGACACTTTACGTGTACACGTAAAAGTTGTTGAGGGAACTCGTGAAAGAATTCAGCTTTTCGAAGGTGTTGTAATTAAACGTCGTGGTGGCGGAATCAGTGAAACATTCACAGTTCGTAAGATTTCTTACGGTGTAGGTGTTGAGCGTACATTCCCAGTTCACACGCCAAGAATCGCGAAAATCGAAGTACTTCGCCGTGGTAAAGTACGTCGTGCTAAGTTATACTACTTACGTAACCTTCGCGGTAAAAAAGCACGTATTAAAGAAATTCGATAAGACATGTATGGGAGCTTGTAAATGCACAAGCTCCCTTTTTCCAATCTATATGAAATTTTGGTATAATACGAGCAGTTTACATAACCGTGGAGGGGAAATGCATGAAAAAAGAGAAGAGTTCACTTTGGGAATGGATTAAAGCAATTTTGATTGCTGTTGTATTAGCTGGTGTTATTAGACAGTTTTTCTTTGCGCCAATTCTCGTAGACGGGGTATCGATGGCACCTACTTTACATGATCGTGATCGAATGATTGTGAATAAAATTGGTTATCACATTGGAGATCCAAAACGCTTTGATATTATCGTATTTCGAGCAACAGAAGATAAAGATTACATTAAGCGCATTATAGGCCTGCCAGGCGATGAAATAGAGTATCGTAATGATAAACTGTATGTTAACGGAAAGGCTTATGAGGAGCCGTATTTAGACAAGCAGAAAAAGCAAATTGCTGACGGACCGCTTACATATGATTTTAATCTTGAAGAAATGACAGGCAAGAAAACCGTTCCAAAAGATCAATTATTTGTTTTAGGTGATAATCGTCGTTTTAGTAAAGATAGCCGTTCAATCGGTACGATTTCAATGGATCAAGTAATTGGTAAAGCTAATATGTTATATTGGCCGTTAGAAGACGCACGTATTGTGAAATAAATGAAAAAGAAGGTGGCAACATGGTAATTCAATGGTTTCCAGGGCATATGGCGAAGGCTAGACGCCAAGTAACGGAGAAATTAAAATTAATTGATGTTGTAATTGAACTTGTAGATGCTCGATTACCATTATCATCTCGAAACCCAATGATTGATGAAATCATTACACATAAGCCAAGGCTTGTTGTTTTAAATAAAGCGGATATGGCAGATGATCGTTTAACAAAACAATGGATCGCATATTTTAAAGAAAAAGGCCATATGGCAATTTCAATTAACGCGCAAGCTGGACAAGGTATGAAGGAAATTGCAGCAGCTTGTAAAGTGCTTGTTAAAGAAAAATTTGATAAAATGGTTGCAAAAGGTATTAGACCGAGAGCGATTCGTGCATTAATTGTAGGTATACCAAATGTTGGTAAATCTACATTGATTAATAAATTGGCAAAGAAAAATATTGCTAAAACAGGAGATCGTCCAGGTGTGACAACAGCTCAACAATGGATTAAAGTTGGGAAGGAAATGGAATTGTTAGATACACCAGGTATTCTGTGGCCTAAATTTGAAGATCAATTAGTGGGTCTTCGCTTAGCGACAACGGGTGCAATTAAAGATTCAATTTTAAATTTACAAGATGTAGCTGTTTACGCATTACGTTTTATGGAGAAACATTATCCAGAACGCTTGAAAGAACGCTATAATTTAAATGAGATTCCAGAAGATATTGTGGAATTATTCGATGCAATTGGAAAAAATAGAGGCTGCTTAATGGGCGGCGGAATGATTGATTATGATAAGACATCTGAGCTTGTGCTTCGTGAGCTTCGTGGTGGCAAACTTGGAAAAATGACGTTTGAAACACCGGAAGAGTTTGCAGAGCAAGTAGAAGATGTGGAAAAAATAGAAGAAGTATAAGACGTGCGTTTGTGCGTCTTTTCTTTTTGGATATGTTTAAAAAGGAGCTTGTATAAATGCAAACTATGACGATAAAAGAAGCAGAAAATGTATTGAAAGAAATTATGAATGAAGAAGATGATCGCTTTCAACTGTTAATGAAAGATGATCGAAAAGGTGTTCAAAAGCTCGTTTTGAAGTGGTATAAACAAAAAGAGTTAGAACAGAAAGAAAAAGAGAAGTTTTTTGAAATGTCCAAGTATGAAAATGCTTTGCGTGAAAAAGGGGTCACATATATCGCGGGTATTGATGAAGTAGGGCGCGGGCCATTGGCTGGGCCTGTTGTGACGGCAGCTGTCGTTCTTCCTGAGGATTTTTATATTCCAGGGTTAAATGACTCGAAAAAGTTGAGTGAAGCGAAACGTGAGCGTTTTTATGATGAAATAAAAGTACAAGCAATTGCAATTGGAGTAGGAATTGTATCACCGCAAGTTATTGATGACATTAATATTTACCAAGCAACGAAACAAGCGATGTTAGATGCAGTTGCAAATTTATCTTGTACACCCCAACATTTATTAATTGATGCGATGAAGCTTCCTACACCAATTCCGCAAACATCAATTATTAAAGGTGATGCGAAAAGTGTTTCGATTTCAGCGGCATCCATTATCGCAAAAGTAACGAGAGATCGTATGATGAAAGAACTGGGAGAGAAGTATCCTGAATATGGATTTGAGCAACATATGGGATATGGCACAAAGCAACATTTAGAGGCAATTCAAGTGCATGGAGTACTAGATGAACACCGCAAGTCATTCGCACCAATTAAAGATATGATTCAAAAATAAGCTGTAAATATACAGCTTATTTTTTTATTTTGGCATATAAACATTACTATTTTCGAAAAAGAATAAAGCGATTTCAGTTTTCTGACACTTTATTGTAGACAGCGTGCCAATCATCTTATACAATGGCAATGTAATGTTTTTTAAACATTAAAAAACTTTTCGAGTAAAACAGGAAAACAGGGGAGGATGGGACCATGAATATCCATGAGTACCAAGGTAAGGCAGTCCTTAGAAGCTATGGGGTTAGCGTTCCGAACGGGAAGGTTGCATTTACAGTAGAAGAAGCTGTAGAAGCGGCGAAAGAATTAGGAACAGATGTATGTGTAGTGAAAGCACAAATTCACGCTGGTGGACGCGGCAAAGCTGGCGGAGTAAAAGTTGCAAAAAATTTAGATGAAGTTCGTACATATGCAGAAAGCATTTTAGGAACTACGCTTGTGACACATCAAACAGGTCCTGAAGGTAAGGAAGTAAAACGCTTACTTATCGAAGAAGGTTGCGATATTAAAAAAGAATATTATGTAGGTCTAGTTTTAGATCGTGCAACTTCTCAAGTTGTTTTAATGGCGTCTGAAGAAGGCGGAACAGAAATTGAAGAAGTAGCAGAAAAAACACCTGAAAAAATCTTTAAAGAATATATTGATCCAGCAGTAGGCTTACAAGGTTTCCAAGCGCGCCGAATCGCATTTAACATCAATATTCCAAAAGAGCTTGTAGGACAAGCTGTGAAGTTTATGATGGGCTTATACCGTGCGTTTATCGAAAAAGATTGCTCTATCGCTGAGATTAACCCACTTGTTACAACAGGTGAAGGTAAAGTTATGGCATTAGATGCAAAATTAAACTTTGATTCTAATGCATTATATCGCCATAAAGACATTTTAGAGCTTCGTGATCTTGATGAAGAGGATTCAAAAGAAATTGAAGCTTCAAAATACGACTTAAACTACATTCCTTTAGATGGAAATATCGGTTGTATGGTTAATGGTGCAGGTTTAGCGATGGCTACAATGGATATCATTAAACATTACCACGGTGACCCAGCTAACTTCTTAGATGTTGGTGGCGGTGCAACTGCAGAAAAAGTTACAGAAGCATTCAAAATTATCCTTTCTGACAAAAATGTAAAAGGTATCTTCGTTAACATTTTTGGTGGCATTATGAAGTGTGATGTTATTGCAGAAGGTGTTATTGAAGCAACGAAACAAGTAGGTCTTGAGTTACCTTTAGTTGTACGTCTTGAAGGTACAAACGTAGAACTAGGTAAGAAAATTTTAAATGAGTCTGGCTTAAATATTGTTGCAGCAGAATCTATGGCAGACGGTGCACAAAAAATTGTTTCACTAGTGGGCTAATAGAAAGCGGGGGAGAAAAATGAGCGTATTAGTTAATAAAGATACAAAAGTTATTGTTCAAGGTATTACAGGTTCTCAAGGTTTATTCCATACAAAACAAATGATTGAATACGGTACGAAAATTGTCGGTGGTGTAACACCAGGTAAGGGCGGCACTGATATTGAAGGTGTACCAGTATTTGATACAGTAGAAGATGCAGTGAAAGCAACAGGCGCAAACGCTTCAGTTGTATACGTTCCACCCGCTTTTGCGGCAGATGCAATTATGGAAGCTGTTGATGCAGAAATTGATTTAGTAGTATGTATTACTGAAGGGATTCCTGTATTAGATATGGTAAACGTAAAGAGATATATGGCGGGTAAACATACACGTTTACTTGGACCAAACTGCCCAGGTGTAATCACACCGGATGAATGTAAGATTGGTATTATGCCAGGATATATTCATAAAAAAGGTCATGTTGGTATCGTATCTCGCTCTGGTACATTAACGTATGAAGCTGTACATCAGTTAACACAAGAAGGTATTGGCCAATCTACTGCTGTAGGTATCGGCGGAGACCCTGTTAACGGTACAGACTTTATTGATGCTTTAAAAGCATTTAATGAAGATGAAGAAACACATGCTGTAATTATGATTGGTGAAATCGGCGGTACAGCAGAAGAAGAGGCAGCTGAATGGGTAAAAGCTAATATGACAAAACCTGTTGTAGGCTTCATTGGTGGTCAAACAGCGCCTGCTGGCAAACGTATGGGCCATGCTGGTGCAATCATTTCTGGCGGTAAAGGAACTGCTGCTGAAAAGATTAAAACAATGGAAGCTTGTGGCATTAAAGTAGCTGAAACTCCAGCAGTTATGGGAGAAACGCTAATCTCTGTTTTAAAAGAAAAAGGTTTATTTGAGACTTGTAAAAACTATTAATCTGTTGAAAGACACCTTCTTACTTGAGGGTGTCTTTTTAGACTTTTTCTGTTTACATAATAAAAATTATGGGTAAGGAGAATCAAGATGAAAAGAGAGAGATTATTACATCTTCATTACTTGCTAGCAGATTATTGGAAAGCGATGGAGAGGCTACTATATGTCGATCCAGAATTAGAGAACATATATAATTTTAACGAAAAACAAATGGAACACTACACTGGAATATCCTCGAAAAAATCTTCAGAACTAGTAAAATTTCTTCAAAGTTCAAATCTTCCGCAATATATATCTTATTTAGAGAAAAATCGTATTTTTTATATAACGATATGGGATGAAAATTATCCGCAATTATTACGTGAAATACAAGACCCTCCCTTCGTTTTATATGGAAAAGGAGAGAAAGATTTCCTGAATAAAGTAAATAAATTAGCAGTTGTTGGAACGAGAGAACCATCATTATATGGTCATGAGAGTTTGAAGTTTATTTTACACCCTTTATTAGAAAGAGAGTGGCTTATTGTCAGTGGGTTTGCAAAAGGGATAGATACAATGTCTCATGAGATTACAGTAAGGCATCATTGCCCGACTATTGCGATATTAGGGCATGGATTGTCTTTTATGTATCCGAAAGAAAATAGACCTTTATATGAAATGTGGAAGGAATATATATTGTTATTGACAGAGTATCCGCCGCACTATGCACCGAAAAAATGGTATTTTCCAAAAAGAAACCGGATTATTAGTGGTATAAGTAAAGGTGTTTTAGTTGTAGAAGCGAAATCGAGAAGTGGAACACTTATTACTGCGGACCTTGCGTTAGAGCAAAGTAGAGAGGTATTTGCGCTTCCTGGACCTATATTTATAGAGGGGGCATCGGGAACGAATCATCTTATTCAGCAAGGAGCAAAACTAGTAAGAAATGCAGAAGATATCTTGGAAGAGATTTTAAATTAACCTTATATTTTTATGTTTTTATTAAACAATTATTGACAAATGGTAGATTGGCACTGTATGGTATATTCATTCTTGATTGACAAAAACAAGAGAAATCAATAAGATTAATGAAGACTTGAATCCACCTCTTAAGGAGGCACTAGCATGTCAGATTACCTCGTAATCGTGGAGTCGCCTTCTAAGGCGAAGACCATTGAGAAATATTTAGGGAAAAAATACAAAGTTGTCGCGTCTATGGGACATGTTCGCGATTTGCCAAAAAGTCAAATGGGGATAGAAGTAAAGAACAACTTCACCCCGAAGTATATTACCATTCGTGGTAAAGGTCCCGTCTTAAAAGATTTAAAATCAGCGGCCAAAAAAGCAAAGAAAGTCTATCTCGCGGCCGATCCAGACCGTGAAGGGGAAGCGATTGCTTGGCATTTAGCGAATACGTTAAATGTGGACGTTGAATCAGATTGTCGGGTTGTGTTTAATGAGATTACGAAAGATGCGATCAAAGAATCATTTAAACATCCTCGTGCAATTAATATGGATTTAGTGGATGCACAACAAGCAAGACGTATACTTGATCGTCTTGTTGGTTACAATATTAGTCCTTTATTATGGAAGAAAGTAAAAAAAGGATTAAGTGCAGGACGTGTACAATCTGTAGCAGTTCGTTTAATCATCGAGCGTGAAAGGGAAATTCAAAACTTTGAACCTGAAGAATTCTGGACAATTAAAACAGAATTTGTAAAAGGAAAAGACACATTTGAAGCAAGCTTTTACGGTGTAGATGGTGAAAAAGTTCAATTAACAAATGAAACGCAAGTGAATGAAATAATTGAACAGATGAAAGACAATGCGTTTTCAGTTGAAAATGTAACGCGCAAAGAGCGAAAACGTAACCCTGCATTACCGTTTACAACATCTTCCTTGCAACAAGAAGCAGCCCGTAAGTTAAACATGCGAGCAAAGAAAACAATGATGCTTGCACAGCAATTGTATGAAGGGATAGATCTTGGAAAACAAGGAACTGTAGGTCTTATTACGTATATGAGAACCGATTCAACACGTATCTCAGAAACAGCTCAAACAGAGGCTCGTACTTACATCACTGAAGCGTATGGTACGGAATACATAGGAACAGAAAAGAAGAAAGAAACGAAAAAGTCAAATGCACAAGATGCGCATGAGGCAATTCGTCCTACTTCGGTAATGAGAAAGCCAGAGGAACTAAAAAGTTTCTTAGGTCGTGATCAACTTCGATTATATAAATTGATTTGGGAGCGATTTGTTGCAAGTCAAATGGCGTCTGCTATAATGGATACTGTGACAGCGAGACTCATTAATAACAATGTTCAGTTCCGTGCAAGTGGATCGGTTGTAAAGTTCCCGGGATTTATGAAAGTGTATGTAGAGTCAAAAGATGATGGTGCTGAAGAAAAGGATAAGATGTTGCCGCCTTTAGAAGTAGGGGAAACTGTATTTTCAAAGGATTTAGAACCAAAGCAACATTTTACACAACCTCCTCCGCGCTATACAGAGGCTCGCCTAGTAAGAACACTTGAAGAACTTGGAATTGGAAGACCGTCGACATATGTACCTACACTTGAAACGATTCAAAAGCGTGGGTATGTAGGCTTGGATAATAAACGCTTCGTTCCGACTGAACTTGGTGAAATAGTAATTGAACTTATTTTAGAGTTTTTCCCAGAAATTATTAACATTGAATTTACTGCCAATATGGAGCAAAGCCTTGATGAAGTAGAAGAAGGAAATGCGAATTGGGTAAAAATTGTTGATGATTTCTACGTAGGTTTTGAACCGCGTTTAGAAAAAGCGGAAAAAGAAATGCGTGAAGTGGAAATTAAAGATGAACCAGCTGGGGAAGATTGTGAATTATGTAATCACCCAATGGTCTTTAAAATGGGTAAATACGGGAAATTTATGGCTTGCTCGAATTTCCCAGATTGTCGTAATACAAAGCCGATTGTGAAAGAAATCGGTGTTACTTGTCCAAAGTGTGATAAGGGTCAAATTATTGAACGCCGTAGTAATAAAAAGAAACGCCTTTTCTATGGGTGCGGTACGTATCCAGAATGCGACTTTGTATCTTGGGATAAGCCAATTGGTCGTAAGTGTCCGAAGTGCGAAGGCATGCTTGTAGAGAAAAAGTTGAAAAAAGGCGTGCAAGTACAATGTATTTCGTGCGATTATGAAGAAGAACAACAAATGTGAGCGTAACTGCTCACATTTTTTTCGGGAAGAAAAGGAAAGGTGATATAAATGACAACACAAGTAGTAAACGTCATTGGCGCAGGTCTTGCAGGAAGTGAAGCAGCTTACCAAATTGCAAAACGTGGTGTCCAAGTTAGATTATATGAAATGAGACCGGTAAGGCAAACGCCAGCTCATCACACAGATAAATTCGCTGAATTAGTATGTAGTAACTCACTTCGTGCAAACACTTTAACAAATGCAGTTGGCGTTATTAAAGAGGAAATGCGCTTAATGGATTCTGTAATTATTCGTGCGGCGGATGAGTGCTCTGTACCAGCTGGAGGCGCTTTAGCTGTAGACCGTCATGAGTTCGCAGCTAAAGTAACAGAATACGTAAAGAACCATCCAAATGTAACTGTAATGAATGAAGAAATTACAGATATTCCAGAGGGACCGACAATTATTGCTACAGGTCCATTAACATCTCCTGATCTTTCTGCAAAATTGAAAGAATTAACAGGAGAAGATTATTTCTACTTCTATGATGCTGCAGCCCCAATCGTAGAAAAAGACAGCATTGACATGAATAAAGTATATTTAAAATCGCGTTATGACAAAGGTGAAGCTGCATATTTAAATTGCCCAATGACAGAAGAAGAGTTTGATCGTTTTTATGAGGCTCTAATTGCTGCTGAGACAGTGCCTTTAAAAGAGTTTGAAAAAGAAATTTTCTTTGAAGGTTGTATGCCAGTAGAGGTTATGGCAAGTAGAGGGAGACAGACGTTAGTATTTGGACCTATGAAACCTGTTGGATTGGAAGATCCAAAAACAGGGAAAACGCCATATGCTGTTGTTCAGTTACGTCAAGATGATGCAGCGGGAACTTTATACAATATCGTAGGTTTCCAAACACATTTAAAGTGGGGACCGCAAAAAGAAGTGCTACAGTTAATTCCAGGATTGGAAAATGCAGAGATTGTACGTTATGGTGTAATGCATCGTAATACGTTTATTAATTCACCTAATTTGCTTCGTCCAACATATCAATATAAACAACGGGATGATTTATTCTTCGCTGGTCAAATGACTGGAGTAGAGGGATATGTTGAATCAGCAGCATCAGGATTATTAGCAGGAATTAATGCTGCGCGTCTTGTGCAAGGTGAAGAGCCAGTTGTATTACCGCCAGTAACTGCGATGGGTAGCATGGCAAATTACATTACGGCAACGAATGCTAAAAACTTCCAACCGATGAATGCGAACTTCGGTCTATTTGCACCGTTAGAGAAGAAGATTAAAAAGAAAGCAGAACGAAATGAAGCGTACGCAGCACGCGCTTTAGAAACGATTCGAAATTTTGTAAATATTTAGTTAAATTTCTTGCAAAGGCTACTAAGTTGTGATACGATTTAGTAGCCTTTATTGAGGTGAGTTGTGTGAATGTGAAGAAATTGTTACAATTATTCGTTGGATATTTACAAATTGAAAGAAATTATTCAAAATATACAATTGCAAGTTATCAAAATGATTTAGAACATTTTGTGCAATTTATGGAACGAGAAGGCATATCCTCTTTTTTAGACGTTACATACGCGGATGTTCGTTTGTACTTAACGACGTTGCACGATGAGAAGTTAGCCCGTAAATCTGTCGCAAGAAAAGTATCAAGCTTACGAAGTTTATATCGTTTTTTGATGCGTGAAGGTTATCGAAAGGATAATCCGTTTGCACTTGCGTCACTCCCCAAAAAAGAATTGTCAATCCCAAAGTTTTTATATGCTGAAGAGTTAGAGGAATTATTTGAAGTTTCTGACACGGAAACACCATTAGGTCAAAGGAATCAAGCTTTGTTAGAGTTGATGTATGCGACTGGGATCCGTGTGAGTGAATGTGTCAATTTACAACTTACCGATATTGACTTTGCGGTGGGAACAATTTTAGTAATGGGAAAAGGAAAAAAACAAAGGTATATTCCGTTCGGAAGCTATGCGCAAGATTCTTTAATTACTTATATAGAGAATGGGAGAAAACAGTTAGTTAATAAGACTGACGAAGACTCTCATATGGTATTTTTAAATGCGAAAGGTAAACCGCTAACAAGTCGTGGAGTTCGTTATGTTTTAAATGAACTCATTAAAAAGGCTTCGCTGACAATGCGGATAAGTCCCCATATGTTAAGGCATACATTTGCTACACATATGCTAGATGAAGGGGCGGATTTACGTACTGTACAGGAGTTATTAGGCCATGAAAATTTGTCGACGACACAAATTTATACGCATGTCTCTAAAGAAAGATTGCGTTCTGTTTACATGAAGCATCACCCGCGGGCATAAATTGCTTTAAAAGCTATAAAAACAAATAAAGGAGTTTTTTCTATGGGAAATTTCCACGCTACAACGATATTTGCAGTTCATCATAATGGAGAATGTGCAATGGCTGGAGATGGCCAAGTGACAATGGGAAATGCTGTTGTAATGAAACATACAGCTCGTAAAGTTCGTAAACTTTTCCAAGGTAAAGTTTTAGCTGGTTTCGCAGGATCAGTTGCTGACGCATTTACTCTTTTTGAAATGTTTGAAGGGAAATTAGAAGAGTATAATGGCAACTTGCAGCGTGCTGCTGTTGAAATGGCCAAACAATGGCGTGGCGATAAAATGTTACGTCAGCTAGAAGCAATGCTCATTGTCATGGATAAAACAACTATGCTCCTTGTTTCAGGTACAGGAGAAGTGATTGAACCGGATGATGGTATTTTAGCAATTGGATCTGGTGGGCATTATGCACTTTCTGCAGGTCGTGCTTTAAAGCAATATGCAAGTGAACACTTAACAGCGAAGCAAATTGCGAAAGCGAGTTTAGAGATTGCTGGCGATATTTGTGTTTATACGAATCACAACATAATTGTTGAAGAATTGTAGAATCGTAAGGGAGGCATTTTATATGCATTTACATTTTACTCCGCGCCAAATTGTGGAAAAATTAGATCAATACATCATCGGTCAAAAAGACGCAAAGAAAGCGGTTGCTGTAGCGTTGAGAAATCGATATCGTCGCAGTAAATTAGCTGAAAATTTACGTGACGAAATTGCACCTAAAAATATCTTAATGATTGGACCGACAGGTGTTGGGAAAACAGAGGTAGCACGACGAATGGCGAAACTCGTTGGAGCACCTTTTATTAAGGTTGAGGCTACAAAATTCACAGAAGTTGGATATGTGGGTAGAGATGTAGAGTCAATGGTACGTGACCTGGTGGAAACATCGGTTCGTATCGTAAAAGAAGAAATGGTAGTGAAAGTTCAAGATAAAGCCGAAGAGCAAGCGAATCAACGTCTTGTTGAAATTTTAGTACCGAGTCCAGAGAAACAATCTGGATTCAAAAATCCATTAGAGATGCTTTTTGGAGGTACTCAAAATTCGAATCAAACGTCTGATACACAAGAAGATGTTGAAATCGAAAAGAAGCGTCAAGATGTGGAGAGAAAGCTTGCTGCAGGGCTTCTTGAAGACGAAATTGTATCGATTGAAGTGACTGAACAACAGTCTTCCATGTTTGATATGTTACAAGGAACTGGTATGGAGCAAATGGGAATGAATTTCCAAGATGCGCTAGGAAGTTTTATGCCGAAAAAAACGAAAAAACGTAAACTTTCTGTAAAAGAAGCAAGAAAACTCTTGACAAATGAAGAGGCACAGCGCTTAATTGATATGGATGAAGTTACACAAGAGGCTGTTTATCGTGCTGAACAGCTCGGGATTATTTTTATCGATGAAATTGACAAAATTGCTGGTAAGCAGTCGAATAGCGTAGATGTATCACGTGAAGGTGTGCAACGTGACATTTTGCCGATTGTAGAAGGGTCGAATGTTGCGACAAAATACGGATCAGTAAAAACGGATTATATTTTATTCGTTGCAGCTGGAGCGTTCCATATGTCTAAACCGTCGGATTTAATTCCGGAATTGCAAGGGAGATTTCCGATTCGAGTAGAATTAACAAAATTATCGACAGACGATTTTGTTAAAATACTAATCGAGCCTGACAATGCGTTAATTAAACAATATATGGCATTATTAGCGACTGAAGGTATAGAAATTGAATTTTCAGACGAAGCTATTCGTAAGATTGCTGAGATTGCTTATCAAGTTAATCAGGATACAGATAATATTGGAGCAAGAAGACTTCATACGATTATGGAGAAGCTCCTTGAAGATTTATCGTTTGAAGCATCTGAAATTACGTTAGAGAAAATAACGATAACACCTCAATACGTTGAGGAGAAATTAGCAACAATTGCTAAAAATAAAGATGTGAGCCAGTTTATTTTGTAATAGTGTCATCAGGTGACTCGCCCTAGTTTCCAAGTGATGAAAAAATATGTGAGTAACATGTAGGAGGAACTTTTGAAATGGAATTATTAGCAAAAACGAGAAAATTAAATGCGTTATTACAGAGCGCAGCAGGGAAGCCTGTAAACTTTAGAGAAATGTCTGACACAATGTGTGAAGTAATCGAAGCAAACGTATTCGTAGTTAGCCGTCGTGGTAAATTACTAGGTTATGCAATTCACCAACAAATCGAAAACGAACGCATGAAGCAAATGCTTGCAGAACGTCAATTCCCAGAAGAATATACACAAAGCTTATTCAACATTACAGAAACATCTTCAAACTTAGATGTGAACAGTGCTTACACAGCATTCCCAGTAGAAAACAGAGAATTATTTGGTCAAGGTTTAACTACAATCGTACCAATCGTTGGTGGCGGTGAGCGTCTAGGTACATTAGTATTAGCTCGTCTTGGTCAAGAGTTCTTAGATGATGATTTAATCCTTGCTGAGTACAGCTCAACTGTTGTAGGTATGGAAATTTTACGTGAAAAAGCAGAAGAAATCGAAGAGGAAGCACGTAGTAAAGCTGTTGTTCAAATGGCGATCAGCTCATTATCTTACAGTGAGTTAGAAGCGATTGAGCACATCTTCGAAGAATTAAATGGAACAGAAGGTTTACTTGTTGCAAGTAAAATTGCTGATCGCGTAGGAATTACTCGTTCTGTAATCGTAAATGCACTACGTAAATTAGAAAGTGCTGGTGTTATTGAGTCTCGTTCTTTAGGTATGAAAGGAACATACATTAAAGTGCTAAACGACAAGTTTCTACAGGAACTTGCTAAATTAAAAACAAACTAATTTGTAAAAAACTCTCCTCGATTGAGGAGAGTTTTTTATGTACAATGGATAGATAGTGCTTGTGAAAAGTGTCATAAGCGTGTTTTCTGAGAAAACTATTAATTGTATTTATTTTTTTGCTTAAAAGAAATGAAGGTTGGTAATACTAGAATTCGAGTATGAACAAAGAAAGTTTTACATTGTTCGCATTTTCGACTTGATTGTAATATTTCAGTATGATATAGTAAGCAGTGGTGTCAGTACAAAGTACACACGTTTACTGATTTAAGTGTTGGTGCTACGTTTGTAGTTTCGCTTAGAGATGAAGTAAACGGAGGATATCAAAAACCATTTAGGAGGAACTATATTATGTCAGTAATTTCTATGAAGCAATTGCTTGAAGCTGGTGTTCATTTCGGACATCAAACTCGTCGTTGGAACCCAAAAATGAAGCGTTACATTTTCACAGAGCGTAACGGTATCTACATCATCGACTTACAAAAAACTGTGAAAAAAGTTGAGGAAGCTTACAGAACGATGCGCGACATCGCTGCTGAAGGCGGAGACATCTTATTCGTAGGTACTAAAAAACAAGCACAAGAAGCTATTAAAGAAGAAGCAACTCGTGCTGGTATGTACTTCGTTAACCAACGTTGGTTAGGCGGAACTTTAACAAACTTCCAAACAATCCAAAAGCGTATCAAGCGTCTTAAAGACATCGAAAGAATGCAAGAAGATGGTACTTTCGAAGTACTTCCTAAGAAAGAAGTTGTTCAACTTAAAAAAGAGTTAGAGCGTCTTGAGAAATTCTTAGGCGGTATTAAAGATATGAAAGGTCTTCCAAGTGCATTATTCGTAGTAGACCCTCGTAAAGAGCGTATTGCAGTTGCTGAAGCACGCAAATTACACATTCCAATCATCGGTATCGTTGATACAAACTGTGATCCAGACGAAATCGATCACGTTATCCCAGCAAACGATGATGCAATTCGTGCTGTAAAACTTCTTACATCTAAAATGGCAGACGCGATCCTTGAAGCAAAACAAGGTGAAGAAACTGTTACTGCGTAACAAAGTTGGAAAGGTGATAAGGGGTTCGGCCTTTTATCACCTTTTTTAAGGTATAAACACCTTTATAAAAGGTATAAATACATATTTTAGGAGGATGAAAAGTATGGCAATCACTGCTCAAATGGTAAAAGAATTACGTGAAAAAACTGGCGCAGGTATGATGGACTGCAAAAAAGCTTTAACAGAAACTAACGGCGACATGGAGAAGGCAATTGACTTCTTACGTGAAAAAGGTATTGCGAAAGCTGCTAAAAAAGCTGACCGCATTGCTGCTGAAGGTTTAACTTTCATCGAAACAAACGGTAACGACGCTTTAATCTTAGAATTAAACTCTGAAACTGATTTCGTTGCGAAAAACGAAGGTTTCCAAACACTAATTAAAGAATTAGCTGCTCACTTATTAACTAACAAACCAGCTAACGTTGAAGAAGCTATGGCTCAAACAATGGAAAACGGTAAAAAAGTTGAAGAGCACATCAACGAAGCAATCGCTAAAATTGGTGAAAAACTTACACTTCGTCGTTTCGAAATCGTATCAAAAACTGATGCAGATGCATTCGGCGCTTACCTACACATGGGTGGACGCATTGGTGTATTAACAGTTCTTGAAGGTTCTACTGATGAAGCTGCTGCTAAAGATGTTGCAATGCACATCGCTGCAGTTAACCCTAAATACATCGACCGCGATGCTGTAACAGCTGAAGAAGTTGAGCATGAGCGTCAAGTATTAACACAACAAGCATTAAACGAAGGCAAGCCTGAGAAAATCGTTGCAAAAATGGTTGAAGGCCGTTTAGGCAAATTCTTCGAAGAGATTTGCTTACTTGACCAAGCATTCGTTAAAAACCCTGATATGAAAGTTCGTCAGTTCGTTGAGTCTAAAGGCGGAACATTAAAAGGATTCGTTCGCTACGCTGTTGGTGAAGGTATCGAAAAACGCGAAGACAACTTTGCTGAAGAAGTAATGAACCAAGTAAAAGGTAGCAACTAATACAGATTAGGGAACACATTGTGTTCCCTTTTTTAAAATAAAGATGTAAGCAATTGGAGGTTCATTATGAGTAAACCGAAATATAATCGTGTCGTTTTAAAGCTAAGTGGAGAAGCTTTAGCTGGAGAGCAAGGATTTGGAATTAACCCAACTGTTATTAAGTCAGTTGCGGAACAAGTAAAAGAAATTGCAGAACTTGATGTAGAGGTTGCTGTTGTTGTTGGTGGCGGTAACATTTGGCGTGGGAAAATTGGAAGTGAAATGGGCATGGATCGTGCAGGGGCAGATTACATGGGCATGTTAGCGACAGTTATGAATTCATTAGCTCTTCAAGATAGCTTGGAGAATATCGGAATTCAAACTCGTGTACAAACTTCAATTGAGATGCGTCAAGTTGCAGAACCTTACATTCGTCGTAAAGCAGTTCGTCACTTAGAGAAAAAACGTGTTGTTATCTTTGCAGCAGGTACAGGTAACCCATACTTCTCTACAGATACAACAGCAGCATTACGTGCGGCAGAAATTGAAGCAGATGTAATTTTAATGGCGAAAAACAATGTAGATGGTGTATATAATGCGGATCCATCTATTGATCCAACAGCTACGAAATATGAAACGCTTACTTACTTAGACGTATTAAAAGAAGGTTTAGGTGTAATGGATTCTACAGCTTCTTCTCTATGTATGGATAATGATATTCCATTAATTGTATTCTCAGTTATGGAAAAAGGTAATATTAAACGTGCCGTTTTAGGCGAAAATATCGGAACAGTGGTAAGGGGGAAATAAATATGGGACAACAAGTATTGAAGTCTTCAAATGAAAAAATGGAAAAAGCAGTTGCTGCTTATTCTCGTGAATTAGCAACAGTTCGTGCTGGCCGTGCAAACGCGTCTGTATTAGATAAGGTACAAGTTGATTACTATGGTGCACCAACACCAGTTGTGCAATTAGCGAACATTACAGTTCCAGAAGCGCGTTTACTAGTAATTCAACCTTATGATAAAACTTCTATCGGTGATATTGAAAAAGCAATTTTAAAAGCAGATTTAGGCTTAAATCCTTCTAATGATGGAACTGTAATTCGTATTGCATTCCCTGCATTAACAGAAGAACGTCGTCGTGATCTTGTAAAAGTTGTGAAAAAATATGCTGAAGAAGCTAAAGTTGCTGTTCGTAACGTACGTCGTGACGGAAATGATGATCTTAAGAAGCTTGAAAAAGCTGGCGAGATTACAGAAGATGATTTAAGAGGATATACTGAAGATATCCAAAAAGAAACAGATAAATATATTGCAAAAGTTGACGAAATCGCAAAAAACAAAGAAAAAGAAATCATGGAAGTGTAATAGCGATAACTTCGCAATTATGACCCTCTTCTTAAGGGGGTCTTTTTACACTTTTAGGCATACGTCTGCTTGCTGGAGGGTATGAATGATGTTTAAAAACTTTCCTTTTTTTAAAGGTAAAAAGGACACATCGTTTGATCATCTCGTTGAAGAAGTGAAAAAAGGATATATCCCAGAACATATTGCCATCATTATGGATGGGAATGGAAGATGGGCAAAGAGGAGAGCAATGCCTCGTATTGCGGGACATCATGAAGGTATGCAAGTTGTAAAGAAAATTACAAAATTTGCAAGTAAACTTAATGTGAAAGTGTTAACTCTTTATGCTTTTTCAACTGAGAACTGGAAAAGACCGAAAAAGGAAGTTGATTATTTAATGAAGCTTCCAGAAGAATTTCTAGGTACATTTTTACCAGAATTGATTGAAGAAAACGTACAAGTCCGAGTAATAGGGCAAAAAGATCGTCTTCCTACGCATACACGCAGAGCGATGGAGAAAGCCATGGAAGATACGAAAGAGAATACGGGATTAATTCTTAATTTCGCGTTAAACTATGGAAGTCGAGATGAAATCGTTTCTGCTGTGCAACATATGATGAAAGATAATGAGGAAGGAAAAATTCGTTCTGAAGAGGTAAGTGAAGAAATGCTTTCCTCCTACTTAATGACGAGTTCTTTACCTGATCCAGAGTTGTTAATCCGAACAAGCGGAGAGCTACGTATTAGTAATTTCATGTTATGGCAAATTGCATATTCGGAGTTTTGGTTTACAGACGTGTATTGGCCAGACTTCAAAGAAGAACATTTGCTAAATGCGATTACTGACTTTCAACATAGAGGGCGCAGATTCGGAGGCGTGTAGAAAGAGAGGGTTTGGTAGTGAAACAGAGAATTATTACTGGAGTGGTTGCTGCCGCGCTATTCATTCCCATCGTAATATACGGTGGCGTGCCTTTTACGGTTTTAGTGTATGCACTTGCTTCTATAGGTTTATATGAATTAATTCGTATGAATAAGCTTACGCTTATTTCAGTACCGACAGTTTTAGCTGCAGTATTATTGTGGATTCTTTTAATTCCAAGTAGTGCATCAGAACTGTTTACATGGATTGGATTAGGTAAATTGGAAATCACATTTGTGATTGTTTTATTACTTTTATCATATACAGTCCTTTCTAAGAATACATTTACTTTTGATAATGCTTCATTTTTACTGATGGCAACGACATATGTGGCAATGGGATTCTTATATTTAAATGAAACGAGAATATTAGGAATTAAATATGTATTTTGCGCATTATTTGTTATATGGGCTACTGATTCAGGCGCATATTTCGTAGGAAAAGCATTGGGCAAGAGAAAATTGTGGCCAGAAATCAGTCCTAATAAAACGATTGAAGGTTCATTAGGGGGCATCGTTTGTGGAATTATTGTGGCACTTGTTTACAACGTGTTCTTCCCAGTCGAATCGAATGTAGTAATTTTAATTGTGCTGACAATTATTATTTCTATTTTTGGACAAATTGGTGATTTAGTACAATCTGCTTTTAAACGTCATTATGGCGTAAAGGATTCAGGTACAATTTTACCTGGGCATGGTGGTATATTAGACCGAACAGATAGTTGGTTATTCGTTTTACCAATTCTCTACTTCTTATTACAATATAATTAATAAATGAACGAGGGGTTGGAGTCATGAAAAACATTAGTTTATTAGGTGCAAGCGGATCAATTGGTACACAAACTTTAGATGTATTACGCTCGCACCCAGACCAATTCCGTCTCGTTGCTTTTTCTGTAGGGAAAAATATTGACTACGCAGTAAAGGTAATTCAAGAATTTTCTCCGCAAATCGTCTCTGTGCAAAGAGAAGAAGATGTTTTAAAATTACAATCTGTTTCTGGTAATACAAAAATTGTATATGGTAGTGAAGGACTTTTAGAAGTAGCACTACATCCAGATGCGGAGATTGTAGTAAATGCTGTTGTAGGTAGCGTAGGGTTGTTACCAACACTTCGTGCAATTGAGGCGAAAAAAACAATTGGAATTGCAAATAAAGAAACGTTAGTAACTGCAGGACATCTTGTAATGGAAGCAGCACGAAAACATAATGTTTCGTTACTTCCAGTTGATAGTGAACATTCGGCTATTTTTCAATGCTTGAATGGTGAAAATGAAAAAAGAATTTCTCGTCTTATTATAACAGCTTCTGGTGGAAGTTTCCGCGATAAAACGAGGGATGAATTGCATCATGTGACCGTAGAAGATGCGCTTCGACATCCAAACTGGTCAATGGGTTCGAAAATTACAATTGATTCTGCTACAATGATGAATAAGGGACTAGAAGTAATTGAAGCACATTGGCTTTTTGGTATCCCTTATGAGCAAATCGATGTTGTTTTACATAAAGAAAGTATTATCCATTCTATGGTTGAATTTGAAGATCGTAGTGTAATGGCGCAGCTTGGTTCACCTGATATGCGAGTACCAATTCAATACGCACTTACATATCCGGATAGATTGCCTCTTTCAGACACAAAACAGTTAAACTTATGGGAAATAGGGACGTTGCATTTTGAGAAAATGGACCAAGAACGATTCCGTTGTTTACGTTTTGCGTATGAAGCTGGAAAAGCAGGTGGAAGTATGCCAGCTGTAATGAACGCAGCGAATGAAGTAGCTGTTGAAGCCTTTTTACAAAAGAGAATTGATTTCTTAACAGTGGAAGACCTCATTGAAAAAGCAATGAACCATCACAATGTCATTGCACGACCGAGCTTAGAGGAAATTTTGGAAATTGATGCGGCCACAAGACGGTTTGTGATGGAACAAATTTAGCAAAGGTGGTTATGGAATTGAATACAGCGATTGCCTTTATATTAATTTTCGGTGCACTCGTATTTTTCCATGAGCTAGGGCATCTATATTTCGCAAAAAGAGCAGGTATTTTATGCCGCGAGTTTGCGATTGGTTTTGGTCCGAAAATATTCTCATTTGAAAAGAATGAAACGGTGTATACGATTCGATTACTGCCCCTTGGTGGCTATGTAAGAATGGCTGGCGAGGATGCGGACACAGTTGAGTTAAAGCCTGGGAAAAAGGTTGGCCTTGTATTAAATGAAAAAGACGAAGTTGTGAAATTAGTTTTTGATGGATATGAAAAGTATCCAAATGTTCGTGTTATTGAAGTCGAACAAGCTGATTTAGAGCATAATTTAACAATTTCGGGCTATGAAGAGTACGAGGAAGAGCTTCAAACATTCCGAGTGAATGAAAAGGCTCGTATTATTACTGCGGGGGAAGAAATTCAAATTGCCCCGTATAATAGACAATTTGGCTCGAAAAAACTAGGGCAACGCGCTTTAACAATCTTTGCGGGTCCTGCAATGAACTTCATTTTAGCATTTGTTATTTTTGTGATTCTTGGATTTGTACAAGGGGTTCCTGTTGACAAACCAATGGTCGGAAAAGTGATGGATAACAGTGCAGCACAGCAAGCTGGATTGAAAGAGAATGATACAATTCAAGCTATTGATGGGAAAAACACAAGTACATGGAAAGATGTTGTTACTATTGTACGTGAAAACCCAAATAAAGAAATTACGTTACAAGTAAAGCGTGATAATGAACAGTTTAATGTGAAAGTAACGCCAACACTCGATAAAGAAGGTAAAGAAGAAGTTGGTAGAATTGGTGTCTACTCTCCTGTAGAGAAAACAGTGATGGGTTCTATTAAATCAGGTTTTGAACAAACGTACCAATGGACGAAACTAATTTTTGAGTCTCTTGTGAAATTAGTAACTGGTCAATTTTCTATTAATGAGTTGTCAGGTCCAGTAGGAATTTATAATCTAACAGATCAAGTTGTAGATTATGGGTTTACGCGTGTACTAAGTTTAGCTGCAGTTCTAAGCATTAATCTTGGTTTATTTAATTTATTACCAGTTCCTGCTTTAGATGGTGGCCGTTTATTCTTCTTCTTAATTGAAGCGTTACGAGGGAAACCAATTGATCGCCAAAAAGAAGGAATGGTTCACTTTATTGGTTTTGCATTATTAATGTTACTTATGTTAGTTGTAACTTGGAATGACATTCGTAAGTTTTTCTTGTAAAATAAAGTGAAACTTATAATGAAATAGAGCTCGTAGAATAAAATCCCTCACCTAACTCGAGGTGAGGGGTTTTACTGCGTGTAAGAGTAAAATGAAGAGGTGCAAATAAATGAAACAAAGTATGGTATTCAGTCCTACATTACGTGAAGTTCCAGCTGATGCTGAAATTAAGAGTCATCAGCTATTACTTCGTGCAGGTTTTATGCGTCAAAATGCTTCTGGTATTTATAGCTTTCTACCATTTGGATTAAAAGTATTACACAAAGTAGAACGTATCGTTCGAGAAGAAATGGAGCGCGCAGGAGCTGTAGAATTATTAATGCCAGCTATGCAAGCTGCAGAATTATGGCAAGAATCAGGTCGTTGGTATTCTTACGGATCTGAATTAATGCGTATGAAAGATCGTAACGCTCGTGAATTCGCATTAGGAGCGACACATGAGGAAGTAATTACGGATCTTGTGCGTGATGAAGTGAAATCATATAAAAAATTACCGTTAACATTATACCAAATTCAAACAAAATTCCGTGATGAGCAAAGACCTCGTTTCGGCTTATTACGTGGAAGAGAGTTTCTAATGAAAGATGCATACTCTTTCCATGCTACACAAGAGAGCTTAGATGAAGTATACGATCGCTTATATAAAGCATACTCTAACATTTTTACTCGCTGTGGCTTGAATTTCCGTGCAGTTATTGCTGATTCTGGAGCAATGGGCGGAAAAGATACACATGAATTTATGGTATTATCTGATGTTGGTGAAGATACAATTGCATACTCTGACACATCTGATTATGCAGCAAACATCGAAATGGCTCCTGTTGTAGCTACGTATACGAAGAGTGACGAAGCAGAAAAAGCACTTGAAAAAGTAGCAACACCAGACCAAAAAGCAATTGAAGAAGTATCTGCATTCTTAAACATTGCAGCTGACAAATGCATTAAGTCTATGGTGTTTAAAGTAGATGAGAAATTAGTAGTTGTACTTGTTCGTGGTGATCACGAAGTAAACGATGTGAAAGTGAAAAATGTATACGGCGCTTCAGTTGTTGAGCTTGCTTCTCATGAAGAAGTAAAAGCATTATTAAATTGTGAAGTTGGTTCATTAGGACCGATTAATGTAACAGGTGATATCGAAATTATTGCTGATCACGCTGTAGCATCAATTGTTAACGGATGTTCAGGAGCGAATGAAGAAGGGTTCCATTATGTAAATGTAAATCCAGAACGTGACTTTAAAGTAAGTCAATATACAGATTTACGCTTTATTCAAGAAGGAGACCAATCTCCAGATGGAAACGGAACAATTCTTTTCGCACGCGGAATTGAAGTTGGTCATGTATTCAAATTAGGAACTCGTTATAGTGAAGCAATGAACGCAACATTCCTAGATGAAAATGGAAAAACACAACCACTTATTATGGGTTGTTACGGTATCGGTGTATCTCGTACAGTAGCAGCAATTGCAGAGCAATTTAACGATGAGAACGGCTTAGTTTGGCCAAAAGCGGTAGCACCGTTCCATGTGCATGTAATTCCAGTAAATATGAAATCTGATGCACAACGTGAAATGGGTGAAAATATCTACAACTCATTACAAGAACAAGGCTATGAAGTGTTATTAGACGATCGTGCAGAACGTGCAGGTGTTAAATTTGCAGATGCAGATTTATTCGGTCTTCCAGTTCGTGTTACAGTTGGTAAAAAAGCAGACGAAGGTATTGTAGAAGTGAAAGTACGTGCTACAGGTGAGTCTGAAGAAGTAAAAGTAGAAGAACTTCAAACATATATTGCAAATATTTTAAAATAAGAAGAGGTACCTCGTAATGGGGTACCTTCTCTTTCTTTGTAAACGTATTTTGTAAAAGAAGAGGTGAGAAATCTTTCTTTGTGGTACGTTTCAATTTATAATAGCAAATGGAAGGAGAGTGCTTATGTCTTTAACAAATGAACAACAAGAGCGATTTCAAATTTTGCTCCAGCAGTTGCAAATACCAGACGACCTTATAAATCAATATTTACAAGGCGGTGGTATTGAAAGGCTCGTTATTGATAAAGCGAATAAAAGTTGGCATTTTGATTTACAAGTGCCAGGTATTTTGCCTACAGAATTATATGAATTGCTAGAAACAAAGCTTAAGCAATCATTTTCTCATATTGCAAGAACAACATTTGCATTAGAAACAGAGAATAAACAATTTACAGAAGAAGAAGTGAGGGCGTATTGGCCGCTTTGTACGGAACGAATTACATTTTCACCTATGTTCGCATACTTAAAGAAGCAGCTTCCACAGGTGAATGGAGTGAAGTTGTTAATAAATGTAAATAACGAGCTGGAGTCTACGGCTTTAAAGAAAAACGTTGCGAAACCAGTAGGGGATCAATACGAAGTTTTTGGATTCCCGCGTTTTCAGTTAGACACACATATACAGCAAAATACAGAAGAAATGCAAAAGTTTCGTGAACAAACGCAGCAAGAAGACCGTGAGCGTGTTATACAAGCTATGGAAGAAATGGCGAAGAAGCAAGCTGAAGAAAGCAGCGTTGTGTATGAAGGACCGATTACACTCGGGTATCTTATTAAGCCAGATGAAGAGATTACACCGATGCGAGAAATTCAAGATGAAGAAAGAAGAAAAACGGTTCAAGGATATGTCTTCCATGTAGAAACAAAAGAGCTTCGTAGTGGGCGTACGTTATTAACTTTAAAAATAACGGATTATACGGATTCTATTATGATCAAAATGTTCTCGCGTGACAAAGAAGATATTCCAATGCTGCAATCCTTGAAAAAAGGAATGTGGGTGAAAGCGCGTGGTTCTGTTCAAAACGATACATTCGTTCGAGATTTAGTAATGATTGCAAATGATATTAATGAAATAACAGGACCGTCTCGTAAAGATAAAGCACCAGAAGGCGAAAAACGAGTAGAGCTGCATCTCCATACTCCGATGAGTCAAATGGACGCTGTCACTCCAGTTTCTAAGCTTGTTGCTCAAGCTGGTAAATGGGGACATGAGGCTATTGCGGTTACAGATCATGCCGTGGCTCAGTCCTTCCCAGAGGCGTATTCTGCAGGGAAGAAGGCTGGTGTTAAAGTTATATATGGTGTAGAAGCAAATCTAGTTAATGATGGTGTACCGATAGCGTATAACGAAGCGCATCGTTTACTTGCAGAGGAAACGTATGTTGTTTTCGACGTTGAGACGACAGGTTTATCAGCTGTATACGATACAGTCATTGAGTTGGCTGCCGTAAAAGTAAAGGGTGGCGAAATTATTGATCGCTTTGAATCTTTCGCAAATCCACATCAACCATTATCAGCGACGATTATTGAATTGACAGGTATTACGGATGATATGTTAACTGATGCACCTGAAGTGGACGAAGTGTTTAAAAAGTTTGAGGAATGGATGGGCGACCATACACTTGTTGCCCATAACGCGAGCTTTGATATGGGCTTTATTAACGTAGGTTTTAAAAAGGCTGGACTAGAAAAAACGAATAATCCAGTTATTGATACGTTAGAACTTGCACGATTTTTATTCCCAGAAATGAAAAATCATCGATTAAATACGATGTGTAAAAAACTTGATATTGAATTAACACAACATCACCGTGCGATTTATGATACAGAAGCGACGGGATATTTACTTGTGAAAATGTTGAAAGACGTAATTGAAAAGGGATTTGAATATCACGATCAATTAAATGATAGCATGGGACAAGGGGATGCGTATAAGCGTGGCCGTCCAAGTCATATGACGTTACTTGCCACATCAGATGTTGGATTGAAAAATTTATATAAACTTGTTTCATATTCTCACCTTAATTACTTTTACCGTGTACCACGTGTGCCGAGATCACTATTAAAAAAATATCGTGAAGGGATTTTAGTAGGAACGGCTTGTGATAAAGGTGAAGTGTTCGAGGCAATGATGCAAAAGGCACCTGAAGAGGTAGAAGAAATTGCCCAGTTCTATGATTACATTGAAGTAATGCCTCCAGAGGTGTTGCGTCATTTAGTAGAACGTGAGCTTGTTCGAGACGAAGGTCAATTAAAAACAATTATTTCTAACTTAGTAAAACTAGGTGAGACGTTAGATAAACCAGTTGTTGCTACAGGAAACGTGCATTATTTAGACCCTGAGGATGCGATGTATCGTAAAATTTTAGTCAGTTCGCAGGGCGGAGCCAATCCGTTAAATCGACATTCATTACCGCCAGTACATTTCCGTACAACTGATGAGATGTTAGAATGTTTTTCATTCTTAGGTGAAGACAAAGCGAAAGAAGTTGTTGTAACAAATACACAAAAGATTGCGTCATTAATTGGTGATGTGCATCCAGTAAAAGACGATCTATACACACCGAAAATTGAAGGTGCTGATGATGAAACGCGTGATATGAGTTATAAAATGGCGCGTAGCATTTATGGTGAAGAGCTACCGGAAATTGTAGAAGCACGTTTAGAAAAAGAATTAAAAAGTATTATTGGGCATGGATTCGCCGTAATTTATTTAATTTCACATAAGCTTGTGAAAAAATCGTTAGTAGACGGATATCTAGTAGGTTCGCGTGGATCGGTAGGGTCATCATTTGTTGCAACGATGATGGAAATTACAGAAGTAAACCCATTACCACCACACTATGTATGTCCGAAGTGTAAGCAATCAGAATTCTTTAATGATGGTTCTGTAGGTTCTGGTTTTGACTTACCAGATAAAGAATGTCCTGCTTGTAATATTCCATATGTAAAAGATGGACATGACATTCCTTTCGAAACGTTCCTTGGATTTAAAGGAGATAAGGTGCCCGATATCGATTTGAACTTCTCCGGGGAATACCAACCACGTGCCCATAACTATACGAAAGTACTGTTCGGTGAAGACTATGTATATCGTGCAGGAACGATTGGTACAGTTGCGGAAAAAACTGCTTACGGATATGTAAAAGGTTATGCAAATGATCATAACTTAACGATTCGAAATGCAGAGATTGATCGCTTAGTAGCAGGGTGTACCGGTGTAAAACGTACAACAGGACAGCATCCAGGCGGTATTATCGTTGTGCCAGATTACATGGATATCTTTGATTTCTCACCAATACAGTACCCAGCTGATTCAATTGGTGCTGAATGGAGAACAACGCATTTTGATTTCCACTCGATTCATGATAATTTATTAAAACTTGATATACTAGGACACGATGATCCGACCGTTATTCGTATGTTACAAGATTTAAGTGGTATTGATCCGAAAACAATCCCAACGGATGATCCAGAAGTAATGAAAATTTTCTCTGGTCCAGAATCGTTAGGGGTAACGGAAGAGCAAATTAACTGTAAAACAGGTACACTTGGTATACCAGAGTTTGGTACAAAATTCGTAAGACAGATGTTAGAAGAGACAAAACCGACGACATTCTCAGAGTTAGTCCAAATTTCTGGACTATCACATGGTACTGACGTATGGCTTGGTAATGCAAACGAGTTAATTTATAACGGTACATGTACGCTGAGCGAAGTTATCGGTTGTCGTGATGACATCATGGTATATTTAATCTATCAAGGTCTAGATCCATCATTAGCCTTCAAAATCATGGAGTCGGTTCGTAAAGGTAAAGGTGTACCGGAAGAATGGGAAGAAGACATGAAAAATAATAATGTACCAGGTTGGTATATTGATTCATGTAAGAAGATTAAATACATGTTCCCTAAAGCCCATGCGGCTGCTTACGTACTTATGGCTGTACGTATCGCATACTTTAAAGTACATTTTGCACTGTTATTCTATGCCGCATATTTTACAGTTCGTGCAGATGATTTTGATGTAGAGGCAATGGCGAAAGGTTCAGCATCTATACGTGCAAGAATTGATGAAATTGCTCAAAAAGGATTGGATGCAGCGCCGAAAGAGAAAAGTTTATTAACAGTACTAGAAATGGCACTTGAAATGTGTGAGCGTGGATACTCATTCCAAAAGGTGGATTTATACCGCTCACATGCAACAGAATTTATTATTGATGGAGACACATTAATTCCTCCATTTAATGCGGTACCTGGTCTTGGTACAAACGCAGCTTTAAGTATTGTGGAAGCACGTAAAAATGGAGACTTCTTATCAAAAGAGGACTTGCAGCAGCGTAGTAAGGTTTCGAAAACAATTATTGAGTATTTAGATAGTCAAGGTTGTTTAGGAGATTTACCGGATCAAAACCAGTTATCACTGTTCTAGTAGGTAGGAAAAGTCTTTGCAAATCAACATTTCCTATGATATACTATTAACCGAGATAACCATGTCATGTATATTGTGTAAAGAAAAGAGTGGGGAAACCCACTCTTTCGTGTTACTATCTATGTTTTCTCTACGTAGATAGGTAAAAGATTTCTGTCGTATATACATATTTTGTTACAAGTTTTACTTCTTAAATTTGGTAATACTAAGACAGATAATCCCTGCTGAACAGCAGGGGCTTTTGTTAGCTAACGAGAAAGAATAAGATAGACCGTTTTTAAAGTGGCGGGGTCTTCTTCTTTTAAATGGTACATGACGGCAGGAAGGAGGCTGTTTATGGATAAGAAAGTCACAGAAGTTGTAGAAGCATTTGCGCAGCCGATCGTTGAAGAGTTAAATCTTGAACTTGTAGATGTAGAGTATGTGAAAGAAGGACAAGACTGGTTCTTACGCGTATTCATCGATTCTGAAAAGGGAGTCGACATTGAAGAATGCGGTGCGGTAAGTGAACGTTTAAGCGAAGCTTTAGATAAAGAGGATCCAATTCCTCATCTTTACTTTTTGGATGTATCATCTCCTGGAGCGGAACGCCCATTAAAGAAAGAAAAAGACTTCCAGCAAGCGGTAGGAAAACAAGTGGCAATTAAAACATATGAGCCGATTGATGGTGAAAAGATGTTTGAAGGAAAACTGCTTTCTTACGATGGTACAACAATAACATTATTATTAACAATTAAAACACGTAAAAAAGAAATCCAAATTTCGATGGATAAAGTCGCAAATGCGCGACTTGCTGTTACGTTTTAGTTAGAAGGGGGATCTTCATGAGCACTGAGTTATTAGATGCTTTGCTCGTATTAGAATCTGAAAAAGGCATTAGCAAAGACATTATTATTGATGCGATTGAAGCAGCTTTAATCTCTGCTTATAAGCGCAATTTTAATCAAGCACAAAACGTTCGTGTGAGCTTTAACCCAGAAGTGGGAACAATTCAAGTTTTAGCACGTAAAGACGTAGTAGACAATGTGTTTGATCCACGTCTTGAAATTTCTGTAGAGGAAGCAAGACAAATTAATCCAAACTACCAAGATGGTGACGTACTAGAAATTGAAGTAACACCAAAAGACTTTGGTCGTATTGCAGCACAAACTGCAAAACAAGTTGTCACACAACGAGTGCGTGAAGCAGAGCGCGGTGTTATTTACTCTGAGTTTAGTGACCGTGAAGAAGATATTATGGTAGGTATTGTACAACGTCAAGATGCTCGTTTCATCTATGTAAGCTTAGGAAAAGTAGAAGCTTTATTACCTGTAAGTGAGCAAATGCCTAATGAGCAATACAAACCACATGATCGTATTCGCGTATTCATTACGAAAGTAGAAAAAACGACAAAAGGACCACAAATTTACGTATCACGTACACATCCTGGTCTTTTAAAACGTTTATTCGAAATGGAAGTTCCTGAAATCTATGATGGAACTGTAGAAATTCGTTCTGTAGCACGTGAAGCTGGCGATCGCTCTAAGATCTCTGTATATGCAGAGAACACTGATGTTGATCCAGTTGGTTCTTGTGTAGGACCAAAAGGGCAACGTGTACAACGCATTGTAGACGAATTAAAAGGTGAAAAAATTGACATCGTCCGCTGGTCAAATGATCCAGTTGAATATGTTGCAAATGCATTAAGCCCATCACAAGTTGTTAAAGTACTTGTAGATGAAGAAGAAAAAGCGACAACAGTAGTTGTTCCAGACCACCAGTTATCATTAGCTATCGGTAAGCGTGGACAAAATGCACGTCTTGCAGCTAAATTAACAGGCTGGAAAATTGATATTAAGAGTGAGTCTGATGCGAAACAACTTGGTATTGTAACAGAAGAAGATAGCGTAATCGCATTTGGATTCGATTCAGTGGAAGACGAAATCGAATAGAGGTGATGAGTATGAGCAATCGAAAAGTTCCGTTACGAAAATGTGTTGCAACGCAAGAAATGAAATCAAAACGAGAGCTCGTTCGCATTGTTCGTTCCAAAGAGGGAGAAGTGTCCATTGATTTAACTGGGAAAAAATCAGGACGAGGTGCTTACTTGTCGAAGGACAAGGAGAGCATTCTTCAAGCTCAAAAGAAAAATGTTTTGGAACATCATCTAAAAGCGAAAATCGACGGTTCTTTATATGAAGAGCTTCTTGAGCTTGTTGAGAAGGAGTCGAAATAAGTGTCCGATTGGAAATCGTTTTTAGGACTAGCAAACCGGGCTCGGAAAATTATTTCGGGTGAAGAACTCGTTTTAAAAGAAGTACGAAGTGGCAAAGCAAAACTTGTATTGCTATCTGAAGATGCGTCAGTAAATACTACAAAACGCATCACAGATAAAACTACGTACTACAACGTACCAATGAGAAAGGTCGAAAATCGACAACAATTAGGGCATGCGATTGGGAGAGATGAGCGAGTCGTTGTAGCTGTGTTAGATGTAGGCTTTGCGAAAAAGCTGCGTAGCATGCTCGATACAAATTACCGGGGGTGAAGGTATGAGTAAAATTCGAGTGCATGAATATGCAAAAAAACATAATATCTCAAGTAAAGATCTTATGACAAAACTAAAAGAAATGAATATCGAGGTTTCGAATCATATGACAATGTTAGACGATGAAGTAGTAAATAAATTAGATAATGAATATCAAACTGAAAAACCTTCTGTTGCAGATGAGTTTGAAGTAGAAGAAAAAGTTGTTCGCAGTAAAAAGAACAGCAATAAGAAAAAGAAAAAAGGCAAAGGAAACGAAGACAAACGTCAAGAGAACTTTGCTGGTAGACAACAAACTCAAATTGTAGAAACACCAGATAAAATTACTTTCTCTGGAAGCCTTACAGTAGGAGATCTTGCTAAAAAATTAAGCAAAGAGCCATCTGAAATTATTAAGAAGCTCTTCATGCTTGGAATTATGGCAACAATTAACCAAGACTTGGATAAAGATACAATTGAGTTAATTGCTAACGACTACGGTATTGAAGTAGAAGAAGAAGTAATTGTAAGCGAGACTGAGTTTGAAACATTCATTGATGAGCAAGATGATGAAGAGAACTTAAAAGAACGTCCAGCTGTAGTTACAATCATGGGACACGTTGACCATGGTAAAACAACATTACTGGATTCTATTCGTAACTCAAAAGTAACTGCAGGCGAAGCGGGTGGAATTACTCAGCATATCGGTGCATATCAAGTTGAAGTAAACGATAAGAAGATTACATTCTTAGATACACCTGGTCACGCAGCATTTACAACGATGCGTGCTCGTGGGGCACAAGTAACGGATATTACAATCCTTGTTGTTGCAGCGGATGACGGTGTTATGCCACAAACGGTTGAAGCAATTAACCATGCGAAGGCAGCAGGAGTACCAATTATTGTTGCTGTGAATAAAATGGATAAACCAGCTGCAAACCCTGATCGCGTAATGCAAGAACTAACTGAATATGAATTAGTTCCAGAAGCTTGGGGCGGAGATACTATTTTCGTACCAATTTCTGCAATTCAAGGCGAAGGCATTGACAACTTACTAGAAATGATTCTTCTTGTAAGTGAAGTAGAAGAATATAAAGCAAATCCAAACCGCTATGCAACTGGTACAGTAATCGAAGCACAGCTTGATAAAGGTAAAGGAACTATCGCGACATTACTTGTTCAAAATGGTACGCTTCGAGTTGGAGATCCAATCGTTGTTGGAACTTCATTCGGACGTGTTCGTGCAATGGTAAGTGATATTGGTCGTCGTGTAAAAGTTGCTGGTCCATCAACTCCTGTTGAAATTACTGGTTTAAACGAAGTACCACAGGCTGGAGATCGTTTCATGGCATTTGCTGATGAGAAGAAAGCTCGTCAAATTGGTGAATCACGTGCACAAGAAGCGTTAGTTGCACAACGTGGTGAGAAATCTAAATTAAGCCTTGAAGATTTATTCCAACAAATCCAAGAGGGCGATGTAAAAGAAATTAACTTAATCGTAAAAGCAGACGTACAAGGTTCTGTTGAAGCGATGGCAGCATCACTTCGTAAAATTGATGTTGAAGGCGTAAAAGTTAAAATCATTCACACTGGTGTAGGTGCGATTACAGAATCTGATATCATTTTAGCTTCTGCATCTAATGCAATTGTAATTGGATTTAACGTACGTCCAGATGTGAACGCGAAGCGTACAGCTGAATTAGAGAACGTTGATATTCGTTTACACCGTATTATTTATAAAGTAATCGAAGAGATTGAAGCAGCTATGCAAGGTATGCTTGATCCAGAATTCGAAGAAAAAGTAATCGGTCAAGCAGAAGTTCGTCAAACGTTTAAAGTAACAAAAGTTGGAACAATCGCAGGTTGTTACGTAACAGACGGTAAAATTACGCGTGATAGTGGCGTACGTATTATCCGTGACGGCGTAGTAATTTTCGAAGGACAACTTGATACGTTAAAACGTTTCAAAGACGACGTAAAAGAAGTTGCACAAAACTATGAGTGTGGTATTACAATTGAGAGATATAATGATCTTAAAGAAGGGGACATCATTGAAGCGTACATTATGGAAGAAGTGAAGCGATGATTATCGCTTCACTCTCATTCGAGTGTATTATTTACGATGTGCATTCTTTAAAAGAGAAACGTGCAATTTTACAACGTGTGTTAACTCGTGTAAAACAGCGCTATAATGTAGCTGTTTCTGAAGTTGGGCACCAAGATGTATGGCAACGTACAGAAATTGCAATTGTTTCCGTATCCTCAAATCGTGTTATCTGTGAGAAAGAAATGAATCGTGTACTTGAGTACATCGATTCATTTCCTGAAATTGAACGTACAATAACACATTTGGAATGGTATTGAATGAGGTGAAGAGTTATGAAATTACGTGCGAACCGTGTGGGCGAGCAAATGAAAAAAGAATTAGGCGACATTATCAGTCGTAAAATTAAAGACCCACGTATTGGATTTGTTACAGTAACTGATGTACAAGTGAGTGGTGATTTACAAATTGCTAAAGTATATATTTCTGTTTTAGGTGATGAAGAACAGAAAGAAAATACTTTAAAAGGTTTAGCGAAGGCAAAAGGCTTTATTCGTTCAGAAATTGGCCAACGTATTCGTCTTCGTAAAACACCAGAAATTACCTTTGAGTTTGATGAGTCTATCGGATATGGTCATCGAATTGATACACTTTTACATGAAATTAATAAAGACGGTAAACGTGAAGAATAATGGATAGACATTTGTCTATCCATTTTTTCAATGCAAAATAAGTTTTGGATATTTACTACGAGAGAATTATGATGAGGTGAACATATATGGAAGGTGTAGTATTATTACATAAGCCAAAAGGCATGACATCACATGATTGTGTATTTAAATTAAGAAAGATATTGCGAGAAAAGAGAATTGGTCATACGGGAACATTAGACCCTGATGTAACAGGAGTATTACCAATTTGCGTTGGAAGAGCAACGAAAATTGCACAATTTTTAACAAGTGAAACGAAAACATATGAAGGTGAAGTAACATTAGGGTTTTCAACGACAACTGAAGATGCTTCTGGTGAGGTTGTTGAAACGAAAAATGTAGATCGTACTATTACTCGTAAGGAAGTAGAGAAAGTCCTTGCGGAATTAACAGGCACGATTGAACAAATGCCACCAATGTTCTCGGCTGTAAAAGTAAACGGGAAAAAATTATACGAATATGCAAGAGCAGGGCAAGAGGTGGAACGTCCAGTTCGTACAATTATAATTCATGAATTCATATTACTTGATGATCGTGAAGTTTTTGAAGGAGAAAATGTTTCATTCCGTTTCCGTGTAACGTGTAGTAAAGGAACATATGTAAGAACGTTAGCTGTAATGATCGGGGAAAAACTTGGTTTCCCATCACATATGTCGCACCTTATAAGAACGGCATCTGGTGAATTTTTATTAGAAGATTGCATATCATTTGAAGAAATTGAAGAAAACGTGCAAAATGGAACAGTAGAGTCTATCTTCATTTCAATTGATGAAGCATTAAGTAAGTTTCCAAAAATGGTTGTAGATGAAAAGCAAGCAGAGAAAATAAAGAATGGTATGTTCTTAAAAAATGAATTAGAAATAACAGCACCATTTATTACAGTGTTTGATAAAAATGATCGTTGCTTAGCAATTTATGAACATCATCCGAAACATCCTGGTATGTTAAAGCCGATGAAAGTACTTGTGAATAATCAAGAACTAAAGCTATAATGAATTATTGGAAGGATTATTACAGAAAAAGGTGAATTCAAGCGTGAAACTTATTCATTTAACTCATCCACATGAACAAAATAAATTAGAATTACCACCTACTGTAATGGCATTAGGATTTTTTGATGGCATTCATTTAGGACATCAATGTGTAATTCGAACTGCGAAAAAAATAGCGGACGACCGAGGATATAAAAGTGCAGTTATGACATTTCATCCTCATCCATCTGTTGTTTTAGGAAAAAAGGATGCGCATGTGGAGTATATTACACCGATGCGCGATAAAGAAAAAATAGTCGAAAGCTTAGGAATCGATATATTATATGTAATTAAATTTGATGAATCATTTGCAGGGTTATTACCGCAACAATTTGTAGATGATTATATTATTGGTTTAAATGTAAAGCATGTAGTAGCAGGGTTTGATTATTCATATGGACGTTTAGGAAAAGGAAAGATGGAGACTTTACCATTTCATGCAAGAGGGGAGTTTACACAGACTGTGATTGAAAAAGTTGAATTTCAAGAAGAGAAAGTAAGTTCTACAGCATTACGAAAGTTAATTCGAAATGGCGAAATGGAGCAAATTCCATCTATTTTAGGTAGAGCCTATACTGTAGCGGGAACAGTTATACACGGCGACAAACGTGGACGTCAAATTGGTTTTCCAACAGCTAATGTAGGTTTAAGTGATGAGTATTTATTGCCACCTGTAGGTGTTTATGCAGTGAGATTAAAAGTTCACGGTGAATGGTACGATGGTGTATGTAATATTGGATATAAACCGACTTTTAAAGAAGATGAGCGTCAATTATCAATTGAAGTGCATTTATTTGAATTTAACAAAGATATATACGATCAAAATGTTACAGTAGAGTGGCATATGCGTATAAGAGCAGAAAAGAAATTCAACGGTATTGATGAGTTAGTTGAACAAATCGCAAAAGATAAGAAAACAGCCCAAGAATATTTTGTGAGCGAAAAGAATATACTTGCTTTTTCAAATGAAAAGTAGTATTCTATGTTATGTACTTTATGACAACCATTGCTTGGCATTGCGACTCACCGACGCTTGCTAGGTAATTGGGGGTTTAATTAATAGGAGGTGAAATAGGATGGCTTTAACACAAGAGCGTAAAAATGAAATCATTGCACAATTTAGAACTCATGAGACTGATACTGGTTCTCCAGAGGTTCAAATTGCTGTCCTAACGGAGCAAATTAACACTCTAAACGAGCACTTACGTACTCACAAGAAAGATCATCATTCACGTCGTGGTCTATTAAAGATGGTTGGTAAACGTCGTAACTTACTAACTTACCTTCGTAATAGCGATATCACACGTTACCGTGAATTAATCACAAAGCTTGGCTTACGTCGATAGTCAAAGAAGCGGGAATATTCCCGCTTTTTTGTTAGGTAAAAATATATCTTCTACGCTTTATAGCTTACTTAATTTTAGGCAATACTAGAGGTAGAATATTGTGATATACTATCCATTTACATAGAAGAATTGAATACTTTAAATTGAGAGGGGTACTTAAATGAGTCAAGAAAAGCAAGTCTTCTCGATAGATTTAGCTGGTCGCCAGCTAACAGTTGAAACTGGTCAGCTTGCAAAACAAGCGAACGGAGCAGTATTAGTAAGATATGGCGATACAGCGGTTCTATCTACAGCAACTGCATCAAAAGAAGCAAAAAATGTAGATTTCTTCCCACTTACAGTAAACTATGAAGAGCGTTTATATGCAGTCGGAAAAATTCCTGGCGGTTTCATTAAACGTGAAGGTCGTCCAAGTGAAAAAGCAATTTTGGCAAGTCGTTTAATCGACCGTCCAATCCGTCCACTTTTCGCAGATGGATTCCGTAACGAAGTACAAGTTGTCAGCATCGTAATGAGTGTTGATCAAGATTGTTCTTCTGAAATGGCAGCTATGCTTGGTTCTTCATTAGCGTTATCGATTTCAGATATTCCATTTGAAGGTCCAATCGCGGGTGCAACAGTTGGTCGTATTAACGGCGAATTCGTTATCAACCCAACAGTAGAACAGCAAGAACAAAGTGATATTCACCTTGTTGTAGCTGGTACGAAAGATGCAATTAACATGGTTGAAGCAGGAGCAGATCAAGTGCCTGAGGAAACAATGTTAGAAGCAATTATGTTTGGTCATGACGAAATTAAACGTCTAATTGCATTCCAAGAAGAGATTGTACAAGCTGTAGGTAAAGAGAAATCAGAAGTGAAACTTTATGAAGTTGACGCTGATCTTAACCAAGCTGTACGTGAAATGGCTGAAGAAGATATGCATTCAGCAATTCAAGTACATGAGAAACATGCACGTGAAGATGCAATTAACGAAGTGAAAAAGCGTGTTATTGAGCATTACGAAGCGCAGGAAGCTGACGCTGATACATTAGGACAAGTAAATGAGATTTTATATAAAATTGTAAAAGAAGAAGTACGTCGTCTTATTACAGTTGAAAAAATCCGCCCAGATGGCCGTAAAGGTGACGAAATCCGTCCATTAGCATCAGAGGTTGGCATTTTATCTCGTACACACGGTTCTGGTTTGTTCACTCGTGGACAAACACAAGCATTAAGTATTTGTACATTAGGTGCATTAGGCGATGTGCAAATTTTAGATGGTCTTGGTGTAGAAGAATCAAAACGCTTTATGCACCATTACAATTTCCCATCATTTAGTGTTGGTGAAACTAGACCAATGCGTGGACCAGGTCGTCGTGAAATCGGTCACGGTGCACTAGGAGAACGCGCACTTGAGCCTGTAATTCCATCTGAAAAAGATTTCCCATACACAGTACGTCTTGTATCTGAAGTTTTAGAATCAAATGGTTCTACTTCACAAGCAAGTATTTGTGGTAGTACTTTAGCAATGATGGATGCTGGTGTTCCACTTAAAGCTCCAGTTGCAGGTATTGCAATGGGTTTAGTTAAAACTGGTGAGCATTACACAATTTTATCTGATATTCAAGGTATGGAAGATCATTTAGGTGATATGGACTTTAAAGTAGCAGGTACAGCACAAGGTGTAACTGCACTACAAATGGACATTAAAATCGATGGTCTATCTCGTGAAATTTTAGAAGAGGCATTACAACAAGCGAAAGTTGGTCGTGTGCACATTCTAAATCATATGTTATCTGTTATTCCAGAGCCACGCACTGAATTATCAGCGTACGCTCCAAAGATTATTACAATGACAATTAATCCAGATAAAATCCGTGACGTTATCGGACCGAGCGGTAAACAAATCAATAAAATTATTGAAGAAACTGGCGTTAAAATTGACATCGAGCAAGATGGCACAGTATTCATTTCTTCAATAAGCCAAGAAATGAACGACAAAGCTAAGAAAATTATCGAAGATATCGTTCGCGAAGTACAAGTAGGTGAAATCTACGAAGGAAAAGTGAAACGTGTTGAGAAATTCGGTGCTTTCGTTGAATTATTCAGCGGTAAAGATGGATTAGTTCACATTTCTGAACTTGCACTTGAGCGTGTAGGTAAAGTAGAAGACGTTGTAAAAATCGGTGACGTAATTACGGTTAAAGTTATCGAGATTGACAAGCAAGGTCGTGTTAATCTATCTAGAAAAGTATTGCTAAAAGAAGAGCAAGAAAAAGAAGCTGCTAAAGAAGAAAACAAACAAGAGCAGCAATAAGCGAAAGCCAGTTTAACTGGCTTTTTTTGTTATGTAAAAATATGATTTATATATATTTTTATGTCAGTATAGGTATAGTTTTCATTATAACGCTCAAATTAACAAAGATAAGAAGAAAAATGTTTTTTTATATAGTTAATTTGGGAGGGTTTATATGAAAGTTCGTATATTGGCATACATATGTATATTTTCTTTATATGTCAGTTTAGGCTCTTATTCTGTTTTTGCACAGGATAACTTATATGAAGAAATTCAAAAGCATGCAAAACAATATGAGATTGCACCTCAAAATGCGATGATTGATAAGATATGGAAAGCAACACCAGGATATAATGGAAGACAAGTTGATATGGAAGCATCCTATAACAATATGAAGAAGCTAAAGGAATTTGATCAAAAACACCTTGAATTTAAGGAAGTATCACCGAGTGTCCACTTAGAAGATTTATCACCTGCTCCAATTTATAGGGGGCATCCGAATAAAAAGATGGTGGGATTAACAATAAATGTGGCATGGGGAAACGAGTATTTGCCTCGTATATTAGAAATATTGAAAAAGCATGATGTGAAGGCGACTTTCTTTTTAGAAGGACGTTGGGTGAAAGAAAATTTACGATTTGCAAAAATGATTGTCGATGCAAATCAAGAAGTCGGAAATCATTCTTATACGCACCCTAATATGAAAACGCTATCGTCTGATGAAATACGAGAGCAGTTACAAAAAACAAATCGAATGATTGAAGCTGCTACGAATCAAAAGGTGAGATGGTTTGCCCCGCCGAGTGGAAGTTTTCGGGATGAAGTCGTGAAAATCGCTGATGATTTCCAAATGGGAACGATTATGTGGACTGTCGATACAATCGATTGGAAGCGACCTGAGCCAGATGTACTATTGCAGAGAGTAATGAGAAAAATACACCCAGGTGCTATCGTATTAATGCATCCTACTTCGTCAACGGCAGAAGCATTAGATACAATGATTAAAAAATTGAAGGAACAAGGATATAAAGTAGGGAATATAACAGAATTACTGGATGAAAAACGTGTGGATTAAATACATTTGCATGACATTCATCCTTAAACTTGTTATCATTAAATAATAGCACTTATTTAGAGAAACTGGCAGTAGGAGGAAAGTTTTTGATTAAAAAATATACTTGTAAAAATGGTGTAAGAATAGTTATGGAGAATATACCAACTGTAAGATCGGTTGCGATTGGTATTTGGATCCATGCGGGATCAAGAAATGAAAATGAAAAAAATAACGGGATTTCTCACTTTTTAGAGCATATGTTCTTTAAAGGGACAGAAACACGTAGTGCACGCGAAATTGCAGAATCATTTGATAGTATTGGTGGGCAAGTGAATGCTTTTACTTCAAAAGAGTACACTTGTTACTATGCAAAAGTGCTAGATGAACATGCTAAATATGCTTTAGATGTATTAGCTGACATGTTCTTTAATTCAACATTTGATGAAGAAGAATTGAAAAAAGAGAAGAATGTCGTATGTGAAGAAATTAAAATGTACGAAGATGCTCCAGACGATATTGTGCATGATATGTTAACGAAAGCAACATATGAAACGCATCCGCTTGGATATCCTATTTTAGGAACAGAAGAAACACTTGATACGTTTACAGGTGATACGCTACGCCAATATATTAAGGATCATTATACACCTGAAAATGTAGTTGTTTCAGTTGCAGGAAATATTGATGAAGCCTTCTTACAAACGGTAGAGCAATATTTCGGTAGTTATGAAGGAACAACAAACCGTGAACAAGTACATAGTCCAATTTTCCATTTTAACAAAGTAGCACGTAAAAAGGAAACAGAACAAGCTCATTTATGTTTAGGATATAAAGGCTTACAAATGGGACACGAAGATATTTATAACTTAATTGTATTAAATAACGTTTTAGGCGGTAGTATGAGTAGCCGTTTATTCCAAGAAGTACGTGAGCAACGTGGGTTAGCTTACTCAGTATTTTCTTACCATTCTTCTTATGAAGATACAGGTATGTTAACACTGTATGGTGGAACAGGTAGTCAACAATTAGATACACTGTATGAAACAATGCAAGAAACATTAGAAACATTGAAAAATACAGGTATTACAGAAAAAGAGCTTATTAATAGTAAAGAGCAATTAAAAGGAAACTTAATGTTAAGTTTAGAAAGTACGAATAGTCGTATGAGCCGTAATGGTAAAAATGAATTGCTACTTCGTAAGCATCGTTCACTTGATGAGATTATCGAAAGTGTAAACACTGTAACAAAAGAAAATGTAGATGGGTTAATTCGTAACATGTTTACAGATGAATTCTCTGCAGCATTAATTAGTCCAGATGGAAAACTTCCAAAAGGAATAAAACTATAATCAACTTTTACGATGTATCTGAAAATAACCTTCTCTCTTTTTAAATGAGAGAAGGTTATTTTTTTTATACATATAGAATAGGTACTAATTATAGACAATGCAAATGAAAAATTTAGTAGGGGAGTGGAGTGAGTATGCGATTAAGTGAATTAAGCGGTAAAGAGGTTGTAGATATAGAAAAAGCGGAAAAAATGGGAGCCTTAGGTTATATGGATTTAGAGATTAATGAGAAAGACGGACAAATACAAACACTTATAATACCTGTAGGGAAGTGGGGAGGTTTTAAAAAGGAACCACAAGAAGTAAGAGTGGCATGGAGTCAAATAAAGAAAGTCGGACACGATATGCTTCTTTGTGATAGTATAGATCGTTCAAATTCGGAGTGAAGGATGGCCATTTTGGTCATCTTTTTTTGTATCTACATAGAAACCTGATAAATCATATGTGCATTTGGATTTTCAATCACCATAAACTCGTACATTACATATGATGTGGAGGAAAAAGAAAAAGTAGGCACTTTTCTTATAAATGACAGAAAAAGAAGGTGAATTAGGGAATGTTGACTGAGATGCATATTGCTGTCATAGGAGGAGATGCAAGGCAGCTAGAAGTAATTCGTAAGCTAGTTGAATTGGATGCGAAACTTTCTTTGATAGGTTTTGATCAGTTAGATCATGGTTTCACAGGGGCAGCAAAAGAAAGTATACAAAATTTAGATTTCACTTCTGTAGACGCAATTATTTTGCCGGTTGCCGGTACAAATGCCAAAGGAGAAGTAGATACTATTTTTTCAAATGAAAAAGTTTCAATAACGAAAGAACAAATTGAAAATACACCAGAACACTTTACTATATATTCAGGTATTGGTACACCTTACTTGGAAAATCTCGTATCTACTACGAATCGAAAACTTGTTAAATTATTTGATCGTGATGATGTAGCAATATACAATTCTATTCCAACGGTAGAAGGTACATTAATGATGGTAATTCAACATACCGACTATACAATTCATGGGTCCAATGTAATGGTTCTAGGATTTGGGAGAACAGGAATGAGTGTTGCGAGAGCGTTTCAATCATTAGGAGCCCATGTCAAAGTTGGAGCAAGACGATCTGAACATATTGCACGTATTACAGAAATGATGTTTTCTCCTTTTCATATGCAAGACATAGAGAAAGAAGTAGGAAATATCGATATTGTAATTAATACGATTCCGCATCTCGTTGTAACAGCGAATGTTATTGCAAAAATGCCAGCTCATACGTTAGTGATTGATTTAGCTTCTAAACCAGGCGGTACCGACTTTAGATATGCGGAAAAAAGAGGAGTCAAAGCATTGCTAGCACCTGGATTACCAGGTATTGTTGCCCCAAAAACGGCTGGGCAAATTTTAGCAAATGTTCTTTCTCAGTTATTAGCAGCAGATGCAATTACAAAGGAGGAGGAAAAGAAATGAGTTTGAAGGGGAAACGAATTGGTTTCGGATTTACAGGTTCACATTGTACGTACGAAGAAGTAATGCCTCATTTAGAAAAATTAATTGCTGAGGGAGCAGAAGTACGTCCTGTTGTTTCTTACACTGTTCAATCAACAAATACTAGATTTGGAGAAGGAGCAGAGTGGATTAAGAAGATTGAAGAAATAACAGGTTTTAAAGCAATTAATTCAATCGTTGGTGCAGAACCACTAGGACCTAAAATTCCACTAGATTGTATGGTAATTGCACCACTAACAGGGAATTCTATGAGTAAATTTGCAAATGCAATGACAGACTCTCCAGTATTAATGGCAGCGAAAGCGACGTTAAGAAATGGCAAGCCTGTCGTATTGGCTGTTTCGACGAATGATGCTCTAGGGCTTAATGGAGTAAATCTCATGCGCCTAATGGCAACAAAAAACATCTACTTCGTCCCATTCGGTCAAGATGCACCAGAGAAAAAACCAAACTCAATGGTAGCTCGTATGGAGTTACTGGAAGATACAGTATTAGAAGCGCTGCAAGGGAAGCAATTGCAACCGGTGGTCGTAGAAAAATTCAGATATATGAATTAAAAAACGAAAAAAAACGGACAATTTTTGATGAAACCATCATTCTTACTGTAGAATATGATAAAATTAACGTTATTAAGATTAGAAGGGGTATTGTATACTCCTTCTGATTCTAAGTTATAGAAGGATTGGTATCTAGAAAGGGGCATAGTGATGGAAAAGCAAAAAACTTTTCATGTCGCTGTAGTTGGAGCAACCGGCGCAGTTGGTGAACAAATGTTAAATACTTTAGAGAAACGAGAATTTCCAATCGGGAAATTAACGTTACTTTCATCTAAACGATCTGCAGGTAAGAAACTTGTATTTAAAGGCGAAGAATTTACAGTTCAAGAGGCAACTCCTGAAAGCTTTGAAGGAGTAGATATCGCACTATTTAGTGCTGGTGGATCTGTATCGAAACAATTAGCGCCAGAAGCAGCAAAACGCGGTGCGATTGTTGTTGATAATACAAGTGCATTCCGTATGACAGAAAACGTGCCACTTGTTGTACCTGAAGTAAATGAAAACGACTTAAAAGAACATAATGGTATTATTGCAAATCCAAACTGTTCTACAATTCAAATGGTAGTAGCTCTTGAGCCAGTTCGTCAGCAATATGGTTTAAAACGAGTAATCGTTTCCACATATCAAGCTGTATCAGGTGCTGGTGCGGCAGCTATTGAAGAACTGCATGAACAATCACAAGCAATCTTAAATGGCGAAGAAGTTAAGGCAAATGTTCTTCCTGTATCAGGTGATAAGAAGCATTTCCCAATTGCTTTTAATGCGATTCCACAGATTGATAAATTCCAAGATAATGGATTTACGTTTGAAGAAATGAAAATGATTAACGAAACGAAAAAAATTATGCATATGCCTGAATTAGAAGTAGCGGCAACATGTGTACGTTTACCAGTTGTATCAGGACACTCTGAGTCTGTTTACATCGAAGTAGAAAAAGAAGGCGTAACAGTAGCAGAATTAAAGAGCTTACTTGCAAATGCGGAAGGTATTGTTCTGCAAGATAATCCAGAAGAGCAGTTATATCCAATGCCAGCTACTGCAGTAGGTAAAAACGAAGTATTCGTTGGAAGAATCCGTAAAGATTTAAATAACGATAAAGGATTCCATCTTTGGGTCGTATCTGATAACTTATTAAAAGGCGCTGCATGGAATTCTGTTCAAATTGCAGAGCGCTTAGTAAAATTACAATTAGTGTAAACGGCTAAGAGAAGGTGCAAAATATGAAAATAATTGTTCAAAAATTTGGTGGCACATCAGTACGTGATGATAATGGACGTAAGCATGCGCTTCATCATATAAAAAAATCATTAGCTGCTGGTTATAAAGTAGTTACTGTCGTATCTGCTATGGGCCGTAAAGGTGAACCATATGCAACGGATACGTTATTAAGTCTTGTAAATCAAGAGGAATCTACTATTTCTAAACGTGAGCAAGATTTATTATTATCGTGTGGAGAGTTAATCTCTGCAATTGTTTTCTCTAATATGTTGAATGAGAACGGTATAAAAGCAGCAGCATTAAATGGTGCACAAGCTGGTTTTGTAACGAATGATGACTTTACGAATGCAAAGATTATTGAAATGAATTGCGATCGTATACATGAAGAGTTAGAAAATGTAGATGTAATCGTCGTTACAGGATTCCAAGGGCAAACGAAAAAAGGTGATACGACAACACTTGGACGCGGAGGTAGTGATACTTCAGCTTCAGCATTAGGTGTTGCACTTCATGCTGAATACATCGATATATTCACTGATGTAGAAGGTGTTATGACTGCAGATCCTCGTATTGTAAAAGATGCACGTCATCTTCAAACTGTAACGTATAACGAAATTTGTAACATGGCTTATCAAGGTGCGAAAGTCGTTCATCCACGTGCAGTTGAAATTGCGATGCATGCAAAAGTGCCACTTCGTGTACGTTCTACGTATTCTGATAGTGAAGGTACGCTTATTTCAGCATATGACGGTGCTACAAAAGGGCAGGATGTAGAAGAACGTCCTGTTACAGGTATTGCCCACGTATCGAACGTAACGCAAATTAAAGTACTTGCAAAAGAAACGGCATACGACATACAGCAGCATGTATTTAAAGAAATGGCAAACGAAGGCATTAGTGTTGATTTAATTAACATTTCTCCTACTGGTGTAGCTTACACAGTAAATGATAATGTATCAGCTCGTGCTGTCGAAGTGCTAAAACAACTTGGATATGAGCCAATTGTGACAGAACATTGTGCGAAAGTATCTATCGTTGGAGCTGGAATGGCAGGATACCCAGGGGTTACTGCGAAAATCGTTACAGCTTTAGCGGAAAAAGGTATTCAAATCCTGCAATCGGCAGATAGTCATACAACAATTTGGGTTCTTGTAAAAGAGACTGATTTAGTGGAGGCTGTAAATGCATTACATAGTGCGTTTGAGCTTTCAAAAGAAAAGCAACTGGAACAATAAGGAGTGAGACCATGATAGATTTTGGGACAATTGCAACCGCGATGGTAACACCGTTTGATATAAACGGGAATATCGATTTTGCAAAGACAACGAAATTGGTAAATTATTTAATTGATAACGGTACAACAGCAATCGTGGTAGGAGGAACGACAGGAGAATCTCCTACATTAACTTCAGAAGAGAAAGTAGCGTTATATCGCCATGTCGTATCTGTTGTCGATAAAAGAGTGCCCGTAATCGCTGGAACAGGTAGCAATAATACGCATGCTTCTATTGACTTAACTAAAAAGGCAACAGAAGTTGGTGTGGATGCAGTAATGCTAGTAGCACCGTATTATAACAAACCGAGTCAAGAAGGAATGTATCAGCATTTTAAAGCAATTGCTGAAAGCACGCCGCTTCCGGTTATGCTATATAACGTTCCAGGACGATCTATTGTACAAATCTCCGTTGATACAGTTGTTCGTTTATCAGAAATAGAAAACATTGTTGCTATTAAAGATGCCGGCGGCGATGTGTTAACAATGACAGAAATCATTGAAAAAACAGCGGACGACTTTGCGGTATACAGCGGTGATGACGGTTTAACGTTACCAGCTATGGCAGTTGGAGCGAAAGGTATCGTTTCGGTAGCCTCTCATGTTATCGGAAACGAAATGCAAGAAATGATTACAGCATTTCAAGCAGGAGAATTTAAGAAGGCACAAAAATTACATCAATTACTTGTAAGAGTAACTGATTCATTATTTATGGCGCCAAGTCCAACTCCAGTAAAAACAGCGTTACAAATGGTTGGATTAGATGTAGGTTCTGTACGTTTACCACTTCTTCCATTAACAGAAGAAGAAAGAGTAACGTTACAATCTGTAATGCAATCTATCCCTCGTTAATAAAAAATGACCTAGTGTAGAACTAGGTCATTTTTTATTATATGCAAATCTTTTCCTCTTTTTCTCACTTATATGTGTTCTTATAAGAATATTAATCGCTTCTTCATTATGTGTATAAGAAAATAATTGTACCCCTTTAACTGAGTCAAAAAATGATAGATATTATGGCATAAACGTAATAAACTACGGTGTCTGTTTTTAGAGAAATCCCCTCAAATGTGACGTAATTCATAAAAAAACTCCATTTTGTAAGTGTTTTTGTTAGATTCTAGAAAAATAAATCTTGAAACTCCCTATTATGAAATGAATTTAGCGTATGTATGGCTAGTTTTTCAAAATAATATGGAGTATAAAATCGGAGTAAATATAAAGGAAATACGTTCGATACTTTTGTTGTCATTCCGTTCTTTTACTCTTTCTTTCGCACGATTTAACTTGTGTTCTATTTCTTGTATCAGGTATAATATGGCTAAGTAGCTTAGTACGGGTATGCTTAGCAAAATTGGGAAAAATTATAATTTAATTAAATTTTCATATCATATCGAATAAGATATTTGATTTATATAATGAAAGAGAGGTGAAACCTGGTTTAAAAAATAAACAAGGACATGATATCGCATAACGGTAAGGACATTCGTCTTGGACGGTGAAAATATGGTGGTTGTAGAGTTTCCCCTGGTGTCTCTGCAATTTTAGTGAAATCAGTGTTTGCAAGATTTTTAAACCAGGCAACAACATGAAGAGAAAAGAGAATGAGTCTGTTAAAGTATTTGCTCTTGGTGGAGTAGGTGAAATTGGGAAAAACATGTACTGTGTTGAAATTGATTCTGAAATCTTTATCGTAGATGCAGGGTTAATGTTCCCGGGAGATGAAATGTTTGGAATTGATATCGTTATTCCTGATATTACATATTTAGTGGAAAATCAAGAGCGAGTAAAAGGTTTATTTATTACTCACGGTCATGAAGATCATATTGGTGGAATTGTGTATGTACTTCGTAAATTATCTATTCCAGTCTATGCAACGAAATTAACAGTAGGACTTATACAAGAAAAACTTGGTGAAGCGGGCATGTTAGGCCGTGTAGACCTAAAAACAATCGATTCAAATTCAACAGTAGAATTTAACACTACAACGGTGTCATTCTTCGGAACGACACATAGTATTCCGGATTCTGTTGGCGTTTGTTTCCATACATCAAAAGGTGCAGTCGTATATACGGGAGACTTTAAATTCGATCAAACTCCAATTGGAAATAGTGGAGCAGACCTTGGGAAAATGGCGCAAATCGGAAATGAAGGCGTACTTTGCTTATTATCTGATAGTACAAACGCAGAGCGCCCAGGCTATACAGGTTCAGAAAAAGAAGTTGGTGTAGAAATCTCTAAAGTGTTCTACGGCGCAGAAGGTCGTATTATCGTTGCTTCATTTGCATCGAATGTACATCGTATTCAACAAGTATTTGATGCAGCTGCTGAAACAGGGCGAAAAGTAGCGGTAGTAGGACGTAGTATGGTGAAAGTAGTAGACATTGCAAGACGTCTTGGTTATTTAGATGTTCCAGAAGGTATGGTTATTTCATTACAAGAAGTAGACAACTTTCCAGAGAAGAAGGTAGCTATTTTAACGACAGGTAGTCAAGGTGAACCGATGGCTGCTCTATCTAGAATGGCAAAACAAGCACATAAACAAATTTCAATTCGTAAAGGTGATACTGTTATCATTGCTGCTTCGCCAATTCCGGGTAATGAAATATCTGTATCAAAAATTATTGATTTGTTATTTAGAGCTGGAGCTGAAGTTGTTTATTACGGCGAACGAAAAGTTCACGTGTCAGGTCACGGTAGCCAAGAAGAGTTAAAATTAATGTTAAATTTAATGAAACCAAAGTACTTTGTACCCGTACATGGTGAGTTCCGTATGCAAAAAGCACATGCATATTTAGCTGAAGATGTAGGTATTACAAGAGAAAATATCTTTATCGTAGAAAAAGGCGATGTAATTGCTTTTGGTGACGATGAAGCGAACTTAGTCGGTAAAGTACAAGCTGGTAATGTTTTAATTGATGGATTAGGTGTAGGTGACGTTGGTAATATCGTTCTTCGAGATAGAAAGATGTTATCTCAAGATGGAATACTAGTAGTTGTTGTAACGCTTGGTAAAGATGAAAAGAAAATTATCTCTGGTCCAGAAATCATTTCACGTGGTTTCGTATATGTTCGTGAATCAGAAGCGTTAATTGAACGATCTACAGAGATTGTACGTATGATTGTTGAGCAGTCAATTAAAGAATATTCAATTGAATGGTCAATGTTAAAACAAAATATTCGTGAATTATTAGGACAGTTCTTGTACGAAGAGACAAAGAGAAAACCTATGATTTTACCGATTATTATGGAAGTATAAAAAGATCACCCTTATGGGTGATCTTTTTTCTTTTTAACCCTATCGAATGAAATTTATAACTTAAGAAATAATAGTTATATACGAGTGAAAGGGGATGCGAAATGACAGAACGTGATCGATATACAAATGAAGAAAAAGAAGCTGAGCCAAAAGAAGCTGGAAAAGAGGCTTCAATAGTTGAAAAAATTCAACAGCTTGGACAGACAAATGTACCACAGATGAATGAATCACGTATTCATTGTTTAACGATTATCGGACAAGTGGAAGGTCATGTTCAATTACCACCGCAAAATAAAACAACAAAATATGAGCATATCATTCCACAAATTGTTGCGATTGAACAAAATCCGAAAATTGAAGGTTTGCTTTTAATATTAAATACGGTTGGAGGTGACGTTGAAGCTGGGCTAGCAATTTCTGAAATGGTAGCTTCACTTTCAAAACCAACAGTATCTCTAGTTTTAGGTGGGGGACATTCCATCGGTGTACCGATTGCTGTTTCTACTGACTATTCGTTTATTGCGGAAACTGCGACGATGACAATTCATCCAATTCGTTTAACAGGTCTTGTCATAGGTGTGCCACAAACATTTGAGTATTTGGATAAGATGCAAGAAAGAGTCATTCGTTTTGTGACGAAGCACTCGAAAGTAACAGAAGATCGTTTTAAAGAGCTTATGTTTGCGAAAGGAAATTTAACGCGAGATATTGGGACGAATGTAATTGGTGGGGATGCAGTAAAGTACGGTCTTATAGATGATGTCGGCGGTATTGGAAATGCAATTCGAAAATTAAACGAATTAATAGATGTTCGTGCGGAAGATAGTACAGAAGGGACAATGCTACAATGATTTTATATACAATTATGCCAGAGCAACTTGTGTATCCGGCCGATTATTCACAATGTGAAAGTCAAAAAGTTGTAAATATAAATGGTGTGGAATTAATGGTTTCTGAAGAGGAACATGGATGTTATTCTATTGTACGTGTGCTAAGTACGGACCCACTTCACTATTTAGAGTTTGAGCCCGGTCAGAAAATAACCTTTTAGCAAAAAGAAGGATTTTGTTTAGAAGCTATGGTATAATATAAAAAACAAGACGGTTGAGCAGCCATGAGTAGGCTGCTTTCTTCTGTTTATTTAGCATTTTACAAGAAGTGTAAAAATAGAAGATATAAAGACCTGAAAAATAGAGAAAACAGACATATAAATAGAGCATTTTGAGGGGAGCTTTATTTATATGTAGAACGCGAGGTGAAGAAATGGCAAAACAAAAGCAAAGAGGGACGAAGGCAAAGGCAAGGCGTACGATAAAGCCAACTTTGTATTATGAAATTGTCGGTTTAACTCTTTTTGCACTTTCAATCATTACGATTTTACAGCTAGGCGTTGTAGGAAAATCGTTTGTGTTATTTTTTCGCTTCTTCTTTGGTGAGTGGTACATAATTGGTGTGTTAGGTGTAATAGCTTTATCGGTTTCCTTTGTTATAAAACGCGGATGGCCGAACCTTTTAAATAAACGATTAATTGGATTTTATTTAATTGTATTGGCGATATTAATGTTTAGTCATATTACATTATTTAACCTTCTTACAAAAGATGGAGCAGTGCAAAATACTTCTGTTATTGTGAGTACGAAAGATAACTTCTTTCTTGAAATGAAAAAGGGGCCAGATAGCGTTCATTTAGGTGGTGGTATGTTTGGTGCGCTTATGTTCGCAACATGTTACTTCTTATTTGACGAAGTAGGAGCTTATATCATTGGTATTATTCTAGTTATTCTCGGTATACTTTGTATAACAAATAAGCATATTGGAGAAGTGTTAGCGCCAGTTGGTAGAATTCTTAGAAGTCAATTTCAAGTGATGCAAGGGGATTATAAAGATTGGAGAGCTAAAAGAACGGCTGAACAAACAGAAAAGAAAAAAACAACAAGAAGCACAAGAAGCAAACGTGCTGCAGAACAAGAAGAAATTATTGAGCCGATGGAAGAAATCTCAATTGATCCTCCGATTATTTCGAATTTCACTGAGAATTATCCTGTAAATGAAGAAGAGGATAAACGAATCGAAGTAGAGGAAGAAGATTTGATCACTTCACCGTTTATTGAAGAGACTCCGCCAATTGAAGAACCAAAGAAAAAGCGTGGAGAAAAAATTGTTGAATCGTTAGAGAGTGAAGCGCAAGCACCTCCTATGCAATTTTCAAATGTAGAAAATAAAGATTACAAGCTTCCTTCACTTGATATATTAAAATTTCCAAAGAATAAGCAAGTTACAAATGAAAATGCGGAAATTTATGAGAATGCTCGTAAATTAGAACGTACATTCCAAAGTTTCGGAGTGAAAGCGAAAGTAACAAAAGTACATAGAGGTCCTGCAGTTACAAAATATGAAGTGTATCCTGATATGGGGGTAAAGGTAAGCAAAATTGTCAGTTTAAGTGATGATTTAGCCCTTGCTTTAGCTGCAAAGGACATTCGTATTGAAGCGCCAATTCCCGGGAAATCAGCTGTAGGGATCGAAGTTCCGAACTCAGAAGTTTCGATGGTAACACTGAGGGAAGTGCTTGATTCTAAGGCTAATAACCATCCGGAAGAGAAGTTGTTAATTGGTCTTGGCCGAGATATTACAGGTGAAGCTGTATTAGCCCGTCTAAATAAAATGCCCCATTTACTCGTAGCTGGTGCGACAGGTAGCGGGAAAAGTGTATGTATTAACGGTATTATTGTTAGTATTTTAATGCGTGCAAAACCACATGAAGTAAAATTAATGATGATTGACCCGAAAATGGTAGAGTTAAATGTATATAACGGTGTGCCTCATTTGTTAACGCCAGTTGTAACTGATCCGAAAAAAGCATCGCAAGCATTGAAAAAAGTTGTGAGTGAAATGGAACGTCGTTATGAATTGTTTGCTCATAGTGGTACACGTAACATTGAAGGATACAACGATTATATAAAAGAGCATAATAGTCAATCAGAAGCGAAACAACCCGAATTACCTTATATTGTAGTAATTGTGGACGAGTTAGCAGATTTAATGATGGTTGCTTCGTCTGATGTAGAGGATGCGATTATGCGTCTAGCGCAAATGGCTCGTGCTGCTGGTATTCATTTAATTATTGCAACGCAACGTCCGTCAGTTGACGTTATTACGGGTGTTATTAAAGCAAATATTCCATCACGTATTGCATTCGCTGTATCTTCTCAAACAGATTCTCGTACAATTCTTGACGGTGGTGGTGCAGAGAAGCTACTAGGTCGTGGAGACATGCTGTTTATACCAATTGGTGCATCGAAACCTGTACGTGTACAAGGCGCATTTTTATCAGATGATGAAGTTGAGAGAGTTGTAGAATATGTCATTGGACAGCAAAAAGCACAATATCAAGAAGATATGATTCCGCAAGATGTTCCTGATACGAAGCAGGAAGTAGAAGATGAATTATATGATGAAGCGGTTCAACTTGTAGTGGAAATGCAAACAGCATCTGTTTCTATGTTACAACGTAGGTTTAGAGTAGGTTATACGCGAGCTGCTCGCCTAATTGATGCAATGGAAATGAATGGTGTAGTAGGTCCATATGAAGGTAGTAAACCGAGAGAAGTGCTCATTAATGATGTACAAGAAAAAAGTTCTTAAAAAAAGCCTAATTGTTTTTACAATTAGGCTTTTTTATATAGTGTTTTTGTTATATACTATACTCAGTAATAAAGAAAGGGCTTACATTCAGGGGTGCTCTTTAGAATACGAATACTTTGAGTATGTTTTATGTAAATGTTCGATATTTAATGCAGAAAAATGTTAGATTTTGTTGACACGTATGAGAGCAAGTGGTAAGATTACTTCGAAAAGAATCACTGCCTCATATAATCTTGGAGATAAGGTCCATAAGTTTCTACCTGGCAACCATGAATTGCTAGACTATGAGGGGAAAAGTGTGTAACAAAGGATGTAAAGGATCTTTGTGCCGAACTTTTTCTCGAAATGAGGAATGTTTATGGTGCAAAGTTTTTTTTATGCAATAAAGAGTGAAAATTTCATTTAAAAAAATTATTATTATTTATTCGACAATTACGCTTATTTTGGTGTTTAGTCATTTGTACTATGTTGTAAGTTGAAAAAAGAGAAAAGAAGTCTTACATCAGAGGTCGAATAATTGAAATGCGGGGGAGTCTTATGTCAGTAAAATCCGATAGTCGTCACCTATATCTACGGGTGATTGATCACATCAAAGAAAAAATTAAAGATGGGGCTTATAAAGAACGACAAAAGTTACCATCAGAGTTTGATTTAGCGAAAGAACTTGGCGTAAGTAGAGCGACTTTAAGGGAAGCGTTGCGTATTTTAGAAGAAGAAAATGTTGTCATTCGTAGACATGGTGTAGGGACATTTGTAAATGCAAAGCCATTATTTTCTTCTGGAATAGAACAACTTTCTAGTATTACAGATATGATTTCTAGTGTGGGGAAAACACCAGGAACAATCTTTTTATCATCATCTACTACAACTTTAACAGAAGAGGAAAAAGAGAAGTTTAATAGTGAAGATGGTTTTAATGCAGTGATGATTGAACGCGTGCGTACAGCAGATGGGGAACCTGTTGTGTATTGTATCGATAAACTTGCAAAAGAAATATTGCCAGATTTATCGGGTTACAATGAGGAATCATTATTAACGGTGATACATAATAACACACATAAGCGCATAACATATGCGGTTGCCCACATTGAGCCAATTGGCTATCACCCTAAAATCTCACCGATTTTAGAATGTGAGCCTGAAACTGCACTGCTTGTATTAAAACAAATGCACTATGATCAAAATGATGAGCCAATCTTATATTCTATCAATTACTTTAGAGCTGATAAATTTAGCTTCCACGTATTAAGAAAGCGTATGTAGGTAAATTCCTTTTTAGGGAGGTGACAGCAAGAAGTAAGGAACAGCAGCGTAAGAATAAATAAATATATATCATTTTTGGAGGGGTTTCTAGTATGAAGAAAAAAGCAGGCCTTTTATTATCATTAACATTAGCAGCAAGTACAGTGTTAGGTGCATGTGGTAACTCGGATAAGGCGAGCAGTGACAAGAAAGACACGAAAGACAATAAAGACTTCAAGGTTGGTCTTGTAACGGATGTTGGGGGCGTTGATGATAAGTCATTCAACCAATCTTCTTGGGAAGGGTTACAAAAGTTTGGTAAAGATAATGGTTTAAAAGAAAAGACAAATTATCGTTACCTTCAGTCTGAAAAAGAGGCTGATTATATTCCAAATTTAAAAAAATTCTCGAAAGATAAATATGATTTAACATTCGGAATTGGTTATAAATTAGAGGGTGCAATTAAAGAAGTAGCAAAAGAATCGTCAAAACAACAATTTGCAATCGTAGATACTGTTGTAGATGCACCGAACGTAACGAGCATTACGTTTAAAGATCATGAAGGATCATTCCTTGTAGGTGCGGTAGCAGCTATGTCAACAAAATCAAATAAAGTAGGATTTGTTGGTGGAATGAAAAGTGATTTAATTAGTAAATTTGAAAATGGATTTAAAGCTGGTGCAAAGGCAGTAAATCCAAACATTGAAATCGTATCTGAATATGCAGAAGCATTCGATAAGCCTGAAAAAGGTACAGTTCTTGCTTCAGCAATGTATGGTCAAGGCGTAGACGTAATTTATCATGCTGCTGGTGGTACAGGCAACGGTGTGTTCACAGAAGCGAAAAACCGTAAGAAAAAAGGTGAAAATGTATGGGTAATCGGTGTTGACCGTGACCAACATCAAGAAGGTATGCCTGAAAATGTAACATTAACTTCAATGATTAAACGTGTTGATGTAGCTGTAGAAAAAGTAGCTAAAGAAGCAAAAGATGGAAATTTAAAAGGTGGGAAAATTGAAGAGTTTGGCTTAAAAGATGACGGTATTGGTATTTCAAAAACAACTGATAACGTGAAAAAAGTTAACCCTGAAATTTTAACAAAAGTAGAAGAGCTTGAAAAGAAAATTACAGCCGGTGAAATTAAAGTGCCAGCTACAGATAAAGAGTATAAAGAATACGAAGCTTCTCTAAAAAAATAAATAGAGAAATAGCAAAGGTTAGTTCATAGAACTAACCTTTGTATGTATAAAACTTCCGAATTGCTTAATAAGTTAATAGTGTAATAGGGAATGTTCCCTGTTAAAAGGAGGAACACAATGGAATACGTAATTGAGATGAATAACATTACGAAAGTATTCCCAGGCATTGTAGCGAATGATGATATTACGCTGCAAGTAAAGCAGGGTGAGATACATGCTTTACTTGGAGAAAATGGTGCAGGGAAATCCACATTGATGAATGTACTATTTGGTTTGTACCAACCAGAGCAGGGTGAAATTAAAATTAAAGGTAAACCTGTAAAAATCACAAATCCGAATATAGCAAATGACCTTGGTATTGGAATGGTCCATCAACACTTTATGCTTGTTCATAATTTTACAGTTACAGAGAATATTATTCTCGGAAATGAACCGAAGAAAAAAGGGAAAATTGCTGTTGAGGATGCTGCTAAAGAAATTCAAAAACTGTCTGAACAATACGGTTTGGCTGTAGATCCATATGCGAAAATACAGGATATTTCAGTGGGTATGCAACAGCGTGTTGAGATTTTGAAAACTCTTTACCGCGGTGCAGAAATTTTAATATTTGATGAACCGACAGCTGTGTTAACACCTCAAGAAATTCATGAGCTAATTCAAATTATGAAAAAGCTTGTACAAGAAGGAAAATCTATTGTTCTTATTACACATAAGTTGAAAGAAATTATGGAAGTTTGCGATCGTTGTACGATTATTCGTAAAGGAAAAGGGATTGGAACGGTTGACGTTGCAAATACGGATGAAAATAAACTTGCAGAATTAATGGTCGGACGTCAAGTGAATTTTAAAACAGAAAAAATAGACGCGAAGCCAAAAGAAGAGGTACTTTCAATTGAAAACCTTGTTGTTCACGATGCACGTCAACTACCTGCTGTAAAAGGCCTTGACTTAACTGTTCGTGCGGGGGAAATTGTTGGGATTGCAGGGATTGATGGAAACGGACAAAGTGAATTAATAGAAGCGGTTACTGGTTTACGAAAAGTTGAGTCAGGTTCTATTGCAATTAAAGGAAAAGAAATAACAAATTGGCCTGTTAGAAGAATAACAGAAGAAGGAATTGGTCATATTCCAGAAGATCGTCATAAACACGGACTCGTTCTTGATTTTTCTGTTAGAGATAATATAGTTCTTCAAACGTACTATAAAAATCCGTTTTCAAAGAAAGGGATTTTAAATTTCAGCAAAATTACAGAAAAAGCAAAGGCTCTTATTGAACAGTTTGATGTACGTACACCTAGTGAGCAAACGTTAGCACGCGCTCTATCTGGGGGCAATCAACAAAAAGCAATTATTGCACGTGAAGTAGACCGAAATCCAGATTTATTAATTGCGGCACAGCCAACACGTGGTTTAGATGTAGGAGCAATTGAATTTATTCATAAGAGATTAATAGAGCAAAGGGATAAAGGAAAAGGTGTATTACTTTTATCATTAGAGTTAGATGAAATCTTAAATGTTAGCGATCGAATTGCTGTTATTTATGAAGGGGAAATTGTAGCAATAGTTGATGCGAAAGAAACGAATGAACAACAGCTTGGATTGTTAATGGCTGGAGGAACAAAGAAGGAGCAGGTGGGTACAAATGGCTAAAAAACTTTTAACAGAACGAACGATAAATATTTTAGTCCCAGTACTATCCGTTATTTTCGGCTTACTTGTAGGAGCGATTGTAATGCTAGTTAGTGGCTATGATCCAATTGTTGGTTATAGTGCACTTTGGACAGGAATGTTCGGCAGCGCAAGTGCGATTGGTGAAACGCTCCGTACAATGATACCGCTTATTCTTGCTGGCTTATCGGTGGCGTTTGCATTTCGTACAGGTTTATTTAATATCGGGGTAGAGGGTCAATTGTTAGTTGGTTGGCTTGCGGCGGTTTGGTTCGGTTATGCAGTCTCACTACCAGCGTTCCTTCATATTCCATTATCGATTTTATTTGCCGCATTGGTGGGCGGAATTTGGGGCTTCATTCCGGGATATTTAAAAGGGAAGTTTCAAGTGAATGAAGTTATTGTAACTATTATGATGAACTATATTGCGTTGTATGTAACGTATGACATCATTAAGCGTTTCTTACATGCGGGTAATGACAAAACGTATGATATTAAAGAGAGTGCGTCACTATCTTCAGACTGGCTTGCTTCTATTACTGACGGTTCACGTCTACACTGGGGAATTATTGTAGCAATTTTAATCGCTATTTTAATGTGGTTCTTATTAGATCGAACAACTTTAGGTTACGAATTAAAGTCTGTAGGATTTAATCAGCATGCTTCTCAATATGCAGGTATGAAAGTTTCTCGTAATGTAGTATTCTCTATGACAATTGCTGGTGCATTTGCGGGGATTGGTGGAGCGATGGAAGGATTAGGGACATTCCAGAGTATGACAGCGATGTCTTCGTTTACAGGAGTAGGATTTGATGGGATTGCCGTAGCATTACTTGGAGGGAATAATCCGTTTGGTATAATCCTTTCAGCTTTATTATTTGGTGGTTTGAAAAGTGCTTCCCCTCAAATGAACTTTGAGGCAGATGTACCGTCAGAGCTTATTAATGTAATTATTGCATGTATCATCTTCTTTGTTGCATGTAGTTATGTGTTAAGATGGGCGCTTACACGCATGAGCAAGGAGGGGAAATAAATGAGCTTTTTAGATATATTAGCCATTCTTGTGACGGGTACGTTATATACATCGGCACCTATCATTTTCACAGCACTAGGTGGTGTATTTAGTGAACGATCAGGTGTTGTAAATATCGGATTAGAAGGACTAATGCTATTTGGTGCATTTATTGGAGTTGTTACAAACTTATTAATGGGTGATACTTGGGGAACGATGACTCCATGGATTGCGTTATTATTTGCGGCAATTGGTAGTGGATTATTTGCATTACTTCATGCGGTAGCTTCTATTACATTCCGAGCAGATCAAGTTGTAAGTGGTGTAGCCATTAACTTCTTATCTCTTGGTTTAACAGTATTTGCAATTAAGAAGATTTTTGATAAAGGGCAGACTGACTTTATTCAGTATCGTATTGAAAAGATTGATATTCCAGGCCTTTCGGATATTCCGGTTTTAGGGAAAATATTTTTCTCGAACGTACCAATAACGTCGTATATTGCCATTATTTTAGCATTTGTTGTTTGGTATGTTATTTATAAAACACCGTTCGGTCTTCGTCTACGTGCTGTTGGTGAACACCCAATGGCAGCGGATACGATGGGGATTAATGTATATAAAATGCGTTATATTGGAGTCTGTATTTCAGGAGTGTTTGCTGGAATCGGTGGAGCGATTTTTGCAATGTCAATTTCTAATAACTTCTCAGGGGCAACTATTACAGGACAAGGTTTCTTAGCTTTAGCTGCTATGATTTTTGGGAAGTGGAATCCACTAGGCGCATTAGGTGCAGCTCTATTCTTTGGTTTTGCGCAATCTCTAAGTGTAACGGGCGGAACAATTCCTGTATTAGATCAAATTCCAAGTGTTTTATTAACGATATTGCCATATGTATTCACAATATTAGCGCTTGTTGGTTTTGTAGGTCGTTCTGAAGCTCCGAAAGCATTAGGAACTCCTTATGAAAAAGGAAAACGATAAGTATTTTATAAGTATAAAAAAGCTCGCACATTAGTGTGGGCTTTTTTACATAGAATATATTTAATACGGAATTTTACTATGTTCCTTACATATTAAAGTTTTTAGAAAGAATCATATGTAAGCATAATAAGGGAGAAAAGTTGATTTTTTATTTCTAAAAACTGTATATTGAAGAGGAATATTCCTATATACGTAAAGGAGGGCTATAAATGAAACTAATGGAACAACAACTACATGAGTTAGATGGTTTGCGCGTACATATTATTCCGACTGATAAATATAAAACGAATACCTTTGTATTTCGTTTTAAAGCGCCTTTAAATGAGGAGACGGTGACAGAGCGTGCCTTATTGCCATACGTATTGCAAAGTGCGACAGAAAAATTACCTTCTGTAATTCGTCTTCGTCAATATTTAGAAGAATTATACGGATCTTCTTTAGCGGTAGATGTAAGTAAAAAAGGGGAAGACCATATTATCTCCATTTATGTAGACATTGCAAATGAAGTTTACTTACATGATGCACCACCGTTATTTGAAAAAGCGCTTTCTATGTTGTCAGATATTGTGTTACATCCAGCAACGGAGGGCAACGGTTTCCTATCTTCTATCGTAGAAAGTGAAAAAAGAGCACTGTTACAGAGAATTGAAGCTACTTATGACGATAAAATGCGTTATGCAAACGAGCGTTTAATTGAAGAAATGTGCAAAGTAGAACCGTATCGTTTAAGTGCAAATGGAAAAAAAGAGAGTGTTATGTCTATTACAAATGAAAGTCTGTATCAATATTATCAAAAGGTGTTAGCGGAAGATGAAATGGATCTATATATTATTGGTGATATTTCAGAAAACGCCGTTGATCTTGTAAGTAAGTATTTTTCTATTTCAGCTCGTCCAGTGAGAGAAAGAAATGTACTCCTTCATAGACGAAATAATGAAGAAAAAGAAGTTGTTGAAAAACAAGAATTAAAACAAAGTAAATTACACATCGGTTATCGTACATTTGTCACATATAAAGATGAAGATTATTTTGCATTGCAATTGTTCAATGGATTGTTTGGTGGCTTTTCTCATTCGAAGTTATTCGTAAATGTGCGTGAAAAAAATAGTTTAGCGTACTATGCAGCATCGCGCTTTGAAAGTCATAAAGGTTTATTATTTGTTATGTCAGGAATTGAAGCGAAAAATTATGAAAAAGCAGTTGAGATTATTAAAGAACAAATGCTTGCGATGCAAAACGGAGAGTTTTCTGAAGAAGAAATACATCAAACAAAAAGTGTCATCCAAAATCAAATATTAGAGGCAATTGATACACCACGTGGCTTTGTAGAAATGCTATATCATGGTATTATTTCAGATCGTACACGTCCAGTTGAAGAATGGCTTACAGGTATAGAAAGTGTGACAAAAGAAGAAATTGTAAAAGTTGCTAAAAATATTGAACTAGATACAATTTACTTTTTACAAGGAACGGAGGGAGAGTAAGTGGAGAAAATTGTTTATGAGCAATTAAAAGAAACACTCTATTATGAAAAACTTCCTAATGGATTAGATGTATATGTTTTACCGAAACAAGGATTTAATAAAACATTTGCAACGTTTACGACGAAATATGGTTCTGTAGATAATACATTTGTACCATTAGGGAAAGAAGAAATGATTCGTGTGCCAGATGGGATTGCACATTTTCTTGAGCATAAATTATTTGAAAAAGAAGATCATGATGCTTTCCAATTGTTTAGTAAACAAGGAGCATCGGCAAATGCTTTTACATCCTTCACACGAACAGCTTACCTTTTTTCAGGTACTTCAAACGTAGAACAAAATTTAAATACATTGCTAAACTTCGTACAAGAGCCCTATTTCTCTGAAAAAACGGTTGAAAAAGAGAAGGGGATTATTGGGCAAGAAATTCAAATGTATCAAGATAACCCAGATTGGCGTTTGTACTTTGGGTTAATTGATAGCTTATTTGTAAAACACCCAATTAAAATTGATATTGCGGGGACAATCGAATCTATTAGTAAAATTACGAAAGATTTATTATATGAATGTTATGAAACATTTTATCATCCGAGCAATATGTTATTATTTGTTGTGGGTGCAATTGATCCAGAGAAAACAATGGATTTAGTACGTGAAAATCAATCGAAAAAAGATTATAAAAACCAGCCAGAAATTGTGCGTTCATTTGAAGAAGAACCAAATGAGGTAAATGAAAAGAAAAAAATTATTTCAATGCCTGTGCAAACACCGAAATGTTTAGTTGGTATTAAAGCGACTAATTTAAAAGAAAAGGGGCAAGCGCTTTTAAAACAAGAAATTGCGCTTACGTTACTTTTAGATTATTTATTTGGAAAAAGTTCTGTTCATTACGAAGCTTTATATAATGAAGGACTTATTGATGATTCATTCTCGTATGACTATACAGAAGAAAATAACTTCGGTTTTGCAATGGTTGGTGGTGATACGAAACAACCTGATGAATTGGCAGATCGTTTAAAAGATATTTTATTAAAAACAGATTATGATCAATTAGATGCGACGGCATTAGAACGAGTGAAGAAAAAGAAAATTGGTGGTTTTTTACGCTCGTTAAATTCACCAGAATATATTGCAAATCAATTTACACGATACGCGTTTAATGAATCTAGCCTATTTGATGCATTGACTGTATTAGAAGGACTAACCGTTCAAGACTTACAAGAAGTAGCGGGATTATTGTTATCAGAAGAAAAAATGAGTGTTTGTCAGGTGTTACCGAAAAAATAAAATTTTAAAGATACCCTCATCTTATCATTGAAAAATTGTAAGATGAGGGTATTATTTAGTTGTGTGAAAATTGAAGTTGTAGAGATAAGAGAGGGAATTTATGAAAAAGTATGCGTTAGTAACTGGAGGGAGCGGAGGGATTGGCTCTGCTATTTCGAAACAATTAATTCAAGATGGATATACAGTTTATGTTCATTACAATAACAGTGAAGAAAAGGTATTGGAATTGCAGAAGGCATGGGGAGAAGTTATCCCTGTTCAAGCTAATTTAGCTTCTAGTGATGGAGCAGAACGATTGTGGGGACAAATTGAACATCCTATTGATGTTATTGTATACGCAGCGGGGAAGAGTATTTTTGGATTAGTAACAGATGTAACAAACGATGAATTAGATTATATGGTAGAACTTCAAGTGAAGAACGTATATAAATTACTTTCAATGGCACTTCCGCCTATGATTGAGAGAAGAAGTGGTAATATTGTAATTGTTTCATCTATATGGGGACAAATAGGGGCTTCTTGTGAAGTGCTTTATTCAATGGTAAAAGGGGCGCAAAATTCATATGTGAAAGCTTTAGCGAAAGAAGTTTCTTTAAGTGGATTACGTGTGAATGCAGTAGCACCAGGAGCAATTGAAACGGAAATGTTAAGTGTTTTTTCTGAAGAAGATAAAATGGGAATTGCTGAAGATATACCATTAGGTAGAATAGGATTACCAGAAGAAGTAGCGAAAACAGTTTCATTTCTCGTATCACCAGGAGCGTCTTACATAACTGGACAAATTATCGGAGTGAATGGCGGTTGGCACTGCTAAAAAATTCTTACATAAAAAATGAATAGTTGCACAAATTAAGGATGATTTTATTACTCAATAGTGAGGTGCTTAATTATGTCAGTATTAGATAATTTTGATCAGTGGAAGAGCTTTTTAGGAGAACGTTTAGAGCAAGCGCAAGACAAAGGTTTAGATGGCGGTGCGGTATCAGATATGGCATTTCGTGTTGGCGACTATCTTGCTAATGAAGTAGAAGGACGCAATGACCAAGAGAAATTATTAGCTGAGCTTTGGAAAGTTGCTGATGAACAGGAGCAACATACAATTGCAAATTTAATGGTTAAGTTCGTACAACATAAGTAAAAGTAGAGAGGAGATTCTCCTCTCTACTTTTTTTGTATAATAATTACACAGGATAGATTATACATTTAGCTTCCCTATTAGGGTGAAATCATATAATATAGTACGTAGGTGTAAAGTAAGCAAGGGGAGTGATCTTGGATGATTGAATGGTATTTTGAATATGAAATACATAAAAACCGACCTGGCTTGCTTGGTGACGTTTCTTCGTTAATCGGTATGCTCGGCATTAATATTGTCACAATTAATGGTGTAGATAATGCACGACGTGGGTTACTTCTTATGTGTGATAATCAAGAGCAAATCTCTAGACTTGAATCAATTTTAAATACGATGGATAACATAACGGTAACGAAATATCGTCCGCCCAAGCTAAGAGATAAACTAGCGGTTAGGCATGGTAGGTACATACAACGAGATGCAGATGATAAGAAAACATTTCGATTTGTGCGTGATGAATTAGGCTTACTTGTAGACTTTATGGCAGAAATCATGAAAAAAGAAGGCCATAAACTAATTGGGATACGTGGAATGCCTCGTGTCGGAAAAACAGAATCCATTGTTGCTGCAAGTGTTTGTGCAAATAAAAGGTGGTTATTTGTATCATCTACTCTTATTAAGCAAACTGTTCGCAGTCAATTAATTGAAGATGAGTATAGCGATGACAATATTTTCATCCTAGATGGAATTGTGTCAACGAAGCGTGCTAACGAAAGACATTGGCAGCTCGTTCGTGAAATTATGAGATTGCCTGCAACGAAAGTTGTGGAACATCCTGATGTATTTGTGAGTCAGTCAGAATACACATTGGATGATTTTGATTATATTATCGAGTTGCGTAACGATTATGATGAAGAAATTCAATATAATTTAGTAGATGAAATTGAGCAAGGTACGCAAAATAATTTCTCTATGTTTGACTTTTAAAGAAATATTGAGGTGTTAGTAGTGACGGAATTGGGACAAAAGCTGAAAGAAGCAAGAGAAGCGAAAGGCTTGACTATTGATCAGCTGCATGAGATTACAAAAATTCAAAAACGCCATTTAGTGGCAATTGAAGAAGGCAATTATGATGTATTGCCAGGAGCTTTTTATGCGCGTGCATTCATTAAACAATACGCAGATGCGGTTGGATTAAATGGAGAGGAACTGCTCGTAGAACATCAGAGTACGATACCACAATCTGAAAAGCGTGAAGTTCCACAAGTATCAACGGGACAAAAAACACAAGAAACAATGCAAAAATCTTCATCATGGCCAATTGCAGATCACATGCCGAAAATCTTAGTTGCGCTGTTAGTCATCGCAGTTGGAGTGGTAATCTGGTTTGTGTTTCAAGCGTTAACTGGAAAAGATGATGAAAAAGTTCCAAGCGCTCAAAGTGAGAAAATTGAAGTTCAAAAAGCGAAAGATTCTCCGTTAGATACGAAGAAAGATGAAGTGAAAGCGGAAGAGCCAAAAAAAGAGGAACCAAAGAAAGAAGAACCAAAGAAAGAGGAGCAACCAGCACAACCAACTGGACAGCAAGAAGTGAAAGTAGTTGGAACAACTGGAAAGGTATCTACTTTGGAAATTCATAATAATAAAACATTAGAACTGGAAATTTCAGCTAAGGGTACAAGTTATGTAGATGTTAAGGATGATGCGGGTAACGAAATTCTAAACACTACAGTACAAAGCGGTCAAACAGAGAAACGCGATGTATCAACATTAAAAGAAGTACGACTTAATATTGGAAGTGCACCGAATGTTGAAATTAAACTGAATGGCCAAGTGCTTGCTTTCCCGTTAGATCCACAAAAAGAATATCACCAAAGATTGGTGATTAAAAACCAAGGGATAGAGCAACCAGCACAATAACAGTCATCGCTTCGATGACTTTTTTTCGATGAACAAATGTTTTTGATATGATGGAGGAATAGCTGTGAATTTACCAAATAAAATTACAATATCTAGAATCTTCTTAATTCCAATTTTTATGGTAATTATGTTAGCGCCCTTTGATTGGGGTTCATACAAAATTGGTGATGTTGATTTGCCAATTCAACATTTAGTGGGGGCACTTATCTTTATCATTGCTTCAGCTACAGATTGGATTGATGGACATTACGCAAGAAAGTATAATCTTGTAACGAATTTAGGGAAGTTTCTTGACCCGTTAGCTGATAAATTGCTTGTTTCGGCAGCACTTATTACATTGGTAGAGATGCAATATGTACCGGCTTGGATTGTTATTGTAATTATCAGTCGTGAGTTTGCGGTAACAGGTTTACGTCTTGTACTTGCTGGAACAGGGGAAGTAGTTGCAGCAAACCAGCTAGGAAAAATTAAGACGTGGACACAAATTATTGCAATTGCAGCATATTTATTACACGATGTACCTTTAAATTTAATCCATATTCCAGTTGCAGATATCTTCATATGGATTGCATTAATCTTTACTGTTATTTCAGGATGGGATTATTTCTGGAAAAATAGAGCTGCTTTTGTAAACTCAAAATAGAAGTTTATGGGGGAATTGGGATGAATGCTGAGATTATTGCGGTTGGAACCGAATTATTACTTGGACAAATTGCAAATACAAATGCCCAGTTTTTATCTGAAAAGTTAGCTTCAATCGGAATTAACGTGTACTATCATACTGTTGTTGGTGATAATAATAAGCGATTGCAAAAGGCGATTGAAGCTGCGGAAGAACGTGCTGATATACTTATTTTTACAGGTGGATTAGGACCAACAAAAGATGATTTAACGAAAGAAACGATAGCTGCTAGTTTAGATGAAGAGCTTGTGTATGATGAAAAGGCATTAGCCTTAATAAGTAATTACTTTAAGCGTACAGGCCGTGAATTTACGGAGAATAATAAAAAGCAAGCGCTCGTTTTAAATGGAGCAACAGTATTTGCAAATGACCACGGTATGGCGCCTGGTATGGGGGTAAATAAGAACGGAAAAGTTTATATTTTATTACCAGGGCCGCCAAAAGAAATGAAACCAATGTATGTAAGTTACGTAGAGCCTTTTTTACGTAATTTTACAACAGGAGAAAACATTTATTCTCGTGTGCTTCGTTTCTTCGGTATTGGGGAGTCCCAATTAGAGGTGAAAGTGCAAGATTTAATTGATGGACAAACAAACCCAACAATCGCCCCGTTAGCAAATGATGGAGAAGTGACATTACGTTTAACCGCTAAGCATCAAAATGTTAGCGAAGCGGAGAAACTAATTCAACATGTGGAAGATTTGATTTTAGAAAGAGTAGGAGAATTTTTCTACGGATATGACCAAGAATTTTTGCATTATAAGGCAATCGAGTTATTGAAGAGAAAAGGGTTAACTTTAGCGTGTGCAGAAAGTTTAACAGGTGGTCTTTTTGGAAATCAAGTAACTGAAAACGCTGGTGTTTCTTCTGTGTTTAAAGGCGGTGTCATTTGTTATCATAATGATGTGAAGCAACATGTTTTACGTGTGCCTGAAGAAGTGTTGCATACTGATGGTGCAGTTAGTAAAGAATGTGCTCGTTATCTTGCTGAAAATGTTAAGGATGTATTAAAAGCGGATATCGGAATTAGTTTCACTGGGGTAGCAGGGCCAGATGCTTCAGAACAGAAAGAACCAGGAACAGTATTTGTTGGGCTTTCGATTAAGGATGAACCAACTGTGGTCTTTCCTCTTAATTTAAGCGGAAGTCGTCAACAAATTAGAGAACGAACAGCAAAATATGGATTTTATCATTTATATAAAAAGCTAGAAGAGATATAAGTTTCTTCTAGTTTTTTTTACGGTTAAATTTAGATATTATTTGATAGAAAATAAAAAAATCGAATAAATGTTCGATTTTTGTTGGCAAATTGAATTGAAAATAGGTATAATAAGATTAGCAATTCAGTTAAGGAGGAATTTTGAATGAGTGATCGTCAAGCAGCGTTAGATATGGCGTTAAAACAAATAGAGAAGCAATTCGGTAAAGGTTCAATTATGAAATTAGGAGAACAAGCGGAGCGTAGAGTTTCTACGGTTTCTAGTGGTTCTTTAGCACTTGATGTGGCACTAGGAGTAGGCGGATATCCACGTGGCCGTATTATCGAAATTTACGGACCTGAAAGTTCAGGTAAAACGACAGTTTCATTACATGCAATTGCAGAAGTACAACGTCAAGGTGGACAAGCAGCATTCATCGATGCGGAGCACGCAATGGATCCTGTATATGCACAAAAATTAGGCGTTAACATAGATGAATTACTATTATCACAGCCTGATACAGGGGAGCAAGGATTGGAAATCGCGGAAGCACTTGTACGAAGTGGTGCGGTTGACATTATCGTAATTGACTCTGTAGCAGCTCTTGTACCGAAAGCAGAGATTGAAGGCGATATGGGTGACTCACACGTAGGTTTACAAGCGCGTTTAATGTCACAAGCACTTCGTAAGCTTTCAGGAGCAATTAACAAATCAAAAACAATTGCAATCTTTATTAACCAAATTCGTGAAAAAGTTGGGGTTATGTTCGGAAATCAACTACAAGTTGCTTAATCGAAAAGATTAAGGAGTTTACCATGGGTTTCCCTTGCTAGTGATAGCATGTTAAAAAACCTTGTGAACCTTATTGCCTAAGGGTGTAACTATCCATATAGTTGCTAACGGTGAAGCCCACCATTATTTAGGGTAATACCGTGCCAAGCTCCATAGTGATATGGGGAAGGTGTAGAGACTACCGAAAAGGACTTTTAGTTAACTGAGTAGGGTACGGCAGATGATAGGCTACTGCTGGAAGTGCAAGGCTCTCTATAAAGAGATGAAGAGATAGTCCAGACTATAGAGATGGAAAATCTATAGATAGTGCCAGAAACAACTCCAGGTGGTCGTGCGTTGAAATTCTATTCAACTGTTCGTCTTGAAGTGCGTCGTGCGGAGCAATTAAAGCAAGGTAACGACATCGTTGGTAATAAAACAAAAGTAAAAGTAGTGAAAAATAAAGTAGCACCACCATTCCGTGTTGCGGAAGTTGATATTATGTACGGAGAAGGTATTTCAAGAGAAGGTGAAATCTTGGATATGGCTTCTGAGCTTGATATTGTTCAAAAGAGCGGTGCTTGGTATTCTTATAATGAAGAACGCCTAGGACAAGGTCGTGAAAATTCGAAGCAGTTCTTAAAAGAAAATACAGATTTAAGAGAAGAAATTGCCTTCTTTATTCGTGAGCATCACGGAATTAGTGAAGATTCTGGTGCTGAGGGCGCAGAAGATTCAACTCTTCTTGATTAAAAAAATAAAAGACACGGCCTCGTGTCTTTTATTTTTTTATCTACTATTAAGGAGCATAATACTATAGATAAAAATATTTTTTTACTTCAAATGGGTTGTGTAAAGAGGGATATTTAAATATTTTAAGGAAAAGAAATGGGAATTACTAAGGTTTTCCAGTATAGTAGGCTCCTTACTTTTTAAATTTAGGTCACATTCAAGGCTGAAGGTAAAGAAAGTAAAAGTAGACAACGCTTGACAATGAAAATTACGATAGATACAATGAGAATGTATATTTTTTCTTATATACAATATACTCTTCTCAAGAAGAGAAGTAATATTCGGAGTAAGGTTTAAATCTTACCGAAATAATAATATGACATTTTAATTGTGAAATGAAGAAAGTCCCTTAAAAAAGCGGGACGACGGTCTTTGCTGTATGTTGTAATTCAATGTACATGCCGACAGTCTTTTTTCATTCATAGCAAGGGGAGGTGAAATCATGACGAGTACAGTTTGGATACTCATCTCCATTTTGCTTGCAACAGTCGGTGCAGTTGTTGGCTTTTTTGTTCGAAAGTCTATTGCTGAAGCGAAGATTAATGGTGCAGCTAATGAAGCGAGACGTATTTTAGACGAAGCGAATCGTGATGCTGAAGCACTTAAGAAAGAAGCGCTTTTAGAAGCAAAGGATGAAATTCATACACTTCGTACAGAAGCTGAATTAGAAATTCGTGACCGTAGAAGCGAATTACAAAAACAAGAAAATCGTTTAATGCAAAAAGAAGAGAACCTTGATCGTAAAGACGAAACGCTCGATAAACGCGAGCAACAGTTAGAGAAGAAAGAGGAATCTCTTGTAGCGAGACAACAACAGATTGAAGAGTTGGAAAGCAAAGTGGGAGAGTTAGTTCAAAAGCAACAAACAGAATTAGAGCGCATTTCCAATCTGACACGCGAACAAGCGAAAGCAATTATTCTTGGTAAAGTAGAAAGTGAAGTTTCTCATGAAATCGCTGTTATGGTAAAAGAAAGTGAAGTTCGCGCGAAAGAAGAAGCGGATAAGAAAGCAAAAGAGATTTTATCTCTTGCAATGCAAAGATGTGCAGCTGATCATGTTGCTGAAACAACCGTTTCGGTTGTAAATCTTCCAAATGACGAAATGAAGGGACGTATTATCGGGCGTGAAGGTCGTAATATTCGTACGTTAGAAACGTTAACGGGTATTGACTTAATTATCGATGATACACCAGAGGCGGTAATCCTTTCTGGATTCGACCCAATTCGTCGTGAAACAGCTCGTATCGCTCTTGATAAACTAGTACAGGACGGACGTATTCACCCAGCGCGTATTGAAGAGATGGTCGAAAAATCAAGACGTGAAGTGGACGAGTATATTCGCGAAGTCGGAGAGCAAACAACGTTTGAAGTAGGTGTTCACGGATTACATCCAGATTTAATTAAAATTTTAGGTCGTTTAAAATACCGTACAAGTTATGGTCAAAACGTCTTAAAACACTCTATGGAAGTTGCATATTTAACTGGACTTATGGCGGCAGAGCTTGGCGAGGATGAAAAACTAGCAAGACGTGCAGGTCTATTACATGATATCGGAAAAGCGATTGACCATGAAGTAGAAGGAAGCCACGTTGAAATTGGTGTTGAACTTGCAACGAAATATAAAGAGCATCCTGTAGTTATAAACAGTATCGCATCTCACCATGGTGACACAGAACCAACTTCTATCATTGCAGTTTTAGTTGCAGCAGCAGATGCTTTATCAGCTGCAAGACCGGGAGCTCGTAGTGAAACACTTGAAAACTATATTCGTCGTCTTGAAAAGTTAGAAGAGATTTCAGAGTCTTATGAAGGCGTTGAAAAATCATTTGCAATTCAAGCAGGACGTGAAGTTCGTATTTTGGTAAAACCAGATACAATCGATGACTTAGAAGCTCATCGTTTAGCTCGTGATATCCGAAAACGTATTGAAAATGAACTGGATTACCCAGGACATATTAAAGTAACTGTTATTCGTGAAACACGTGCAGTGGAATACGCAAAATAAAGTGGTGAAACACCACTTTATTTTTTTGTGTTGGAATTGGATAAAATAAAGACAGTTAGTTATATAGCATAAAAGTGAAACAAACTTATAATAAAGATATTATAAGGAATTTACTTGATGCTATAGCAATAAAAAATGCAGTACATAGAAAGGGTAAGACATATGAGAATATTATTTGTTGGGGATGTAGTAGGATCTCCTGGTAGAGGTATGATTCAACAATACGTACCGGCATTAAAGAAAAAATATACACCTACAGTAACAATCATTAATGGAGAAAATGCAGCAGGTGGCCGTGGGATTACAGAAAAAATATATCGAAACTTTTTAGAGTGTGGGGCGCAGGCAGTTACACTTGGAAACCACGCTTGGGATAATCGTGAAGTATTTGAATTCATCGATGATGCAAAATATCTTGCAAGACCAGCTAACTTTCCAGAAGGAACTCCAGGAAAAGGACTTATCTTTGTGAACTGTAATGGAACAGAAGTTGCAGTTATTAATTTACAAGGACGTACTTTCCTTCCTCCAATTGATTGTCCATTCCGTAAAGTGGATGAATTAATTAATATTGCGAAAAAACGTACGAATATTATATTTGTTGATTTCCATGCGGAGACTACAAGTGAAAAACAAGCGCTAGGTTGGTATGTAGATGGACGTGCTACAGCAGTAGTAGGTACGCATACGCATGTCCCTACAGCGGATAACCGTATTTTACCAAGCGGAACGGCATATATTACAGATGTTGGGATGACAGGGCCGTATGACGGAATATTAGGTATGGACAGAGAAGCAGTATTGAAGAAGTTTTTAACAAACTTACCAGTACGATTTGAAGTAACAAATGGCAGAACGCAATTAAGTGCAGTGTTAATTGATGTGGATCCAAATACAGGAAAAGCAAAGAAAATTGAACGTATTTTAATTAATGACGATCAACCATTTTTTGAGTAAATTTCCGTCAAATTTTAGATAAGTTATTATATTTTAATTTTTTAGAAAAATTACGAAAATTTAGCAGGAATACGCGCCATTCCTCGTGAATATAAGTTAAAGTGAAATAATTGCTAATACTTTTTAAAGAAACGAGGAGGAAACGCGGAATGGAAATATTAAAAGTTAAAGCAACGTCGGTCCCTAATTCTGTAGCTGGTGCACTTGCAGGTGTTATTCGCGAACGCGGAACAGCAGAAATTCAAGCTATTGGTGCAGGTGCATTGAACCAAGCTGTAAAGGCAGTAGCAATCGCAAGAGGATTTGTAGCGCCTAGTGGTTTGGACCTGATTTGTATCCCAGCGTTTACAGATATTATGATTGATGGCGAAGAGCGTACAGCAATAAAATTAATTGTAGAACCTCGTTAAGTTTAAACAACCTGTTTGCAGTATGCAAACAGGTTGTTTTTATAATGGAGGAATGAAAATGAAAATTTTTGATGCTCATTGTGACGTGCTTCTTCAGTTATGGAGTGCACAAGGGAAAAGGAATTTTAAAGATGATTCACAATTACATATTACATTTGAACAGTTAAAGAGAAGAAAAGGAAGTATACAATGTTTTGCTATATATGTACCAGAAACAGTGGCATATGAAAACCGATTTGAAGTAGCATTACAAATGGTAGATATTTTTTATAATGAAATTTTATCCTTACCAGGTGTGAAGTTTATTCAGACAAAAGATGATATTAACATATTAAAACAGGACGAGATTGGAGCGATATTAACAATAGAAGGATGCGAAACAATTGGAAAAGATGCAATGAAATTACGGTTGTTGTATCGCCTAGGAGTACGTTCTTTTGGACTAACATGGAATTATGCCAATCTCTTAGCTGATGGTGCGCTAGAGACACGTGGGGCGGGTTTAACGACTTTTGGTAAACATGTTGTACAAGAACTGAATACGTTACATGTATGGACTGATGTGTCTCATTTGAATGAAAGAAGTTTTTGGGATGTTATAGAGATTGCAAAAAATCCTATTGCTTCCCACTCAAATTGTATGAAACTTTGCGAGCACCCACGTAATTTGAATGATGAACAACTTAAAGCTCTTATAAAGAAAAATGGCATGATCGGTGTCACTTTTGTAACGCAATTTCTAACAAGCGAAAGGCAAGCAAATATAACAGATATAATAAAACATATCGAATATATTTGCTCGCTAGGTGGAGAAAACAATATAGGGTTTGGTTCAGATTTTGATGGGATTGTAGATACAGTTGTAAATGTATCAGCTTATCGAGATTATGAAAATGTAATGAATGAGCTTTGTAAACACTATGCTGCATCAACTGTAGAACGATTTTTATATAATAATTTTGTTGAACATATAAGTTTTTAAGTTTTTGATTTAAAATTCAGAAAAATCAAAATTAATTCATTTGATTTTATTGCTTTTTTTAAGACCTAATACTAGAATGAAAAACAAAATAGCTTTATACTAAAGATTCAGGGAAATCAGAAGAGGCATAATTTGCGTCCGTTGTAGTTTATTTGCATAAAAAATGCTAAACTATTACTGTAAAAAAATACACTACAATGAATGCAGCCAAAAGGGGTGTAGGAGATGATTAGTCAACTTTCATGGAAAGTTGGAGGCCAACAAGGTGAAGGAATTGAAAGTACAGGAGAAATCTTCTGTATTGCATTAAACCGATTAGGATATTACCTATACGGTTACCGCCACTTCTCATCACGTATAAAAGGCGGCCATACAAATAATAAAATTCGTGTAAGTACAACAGAAGTACGAGCGATCTCAGATGATTTAGATATTTTAATTGCTTTTGACCAAGAAACAATTGATTTTAATTTCCACGAACTACGTCCAGGTGGAATTGTAGTTGCGGATGCGAAATTTAATCCAACAATACCTGACAATACAGATGTAAATCTATATGTGATACCGTTTACAGATATTGCTTCAGAATTAGGCACATCATTAATGAAAAACATGGTTGCTGTAGGAGCATCAAGTGCAGTATTAGGATTAGATGAAACAGCTTATTTAGATGTTGTTGAAGAAATCTTTGGTCGTAAAGGAGAGCAAGTCGTTCAAAAGAATATGGACGCAATTAAACGCGGCTCTCAATATATGAAAGAATTACTAGGTGAGAAAGTAAACATGATGCAGCTTGAAAAAGCTGATGGTAAAAAACGCATGTTTATGATTGGAAACGATGCAATCGCATTTGGTGCGGTAGCTGGTGGTGCTCGTTTTATGTCAGCATACCCAATCACACCTGCATCAGAAATTATGGAATACTTAATTAAAAAATTACCGAAAGTCGGCGGAACAGTAATCCAAACTGAGGATGAAATCGCAGCTTGTACAATGGCAATCGGTGCAAACTATGCTGGTGTTCGTACATTAACGGCATCTGCTGGTCCTGGTCTTTCATTAATGATGGAAGCAATCGGTTTAGCAGGTATTACAGAAACCCCATTAGTAATTGTTGATACACAACGTGGCGGCCCAAGTACAGGATTACCAACGAAACAAGAACAGTCTGACTTAATGGCGATGATTTACGGTACGCATGGTGAAATTCCAAAAATCGTAATGGCGCCAAGTACAGTTGAAGAAGCTTTCTATGACATTGTAGAAGCATTTAACTTATCTGAAGAATATCAAGTTCCTGTTATTTTCTTAACAGATTTACAGCTTTCGTTAGGAAAACAAACAGTAGAACCACTTAAATTAGATAAAGTGGAAATTCGTCGTGGTAAGCTTGATTTAGAAGCAGAATTACCAGAACGTGAAAATAAAGCATACTTCAAGCGTTATGAAGTAACAGAAGACGGCGTTTCACCACGTGTTTTACCTGGTATGAAAAATGGTGTTCACCATGTTACAGGTGTAGAACATGATGAAACTGGAAAACCATCGGAATCAGCAATAAACCGTAAAGATCAAATGGACAAACGTTTCCGTAAAATGGAGAACTTGAAGTTTAATACCCCTGTTTATAAAAATGTTAAGCATGAAGAAGCAGACGTATTGCTTGTTGGATTTAACTCAACTCGTGGTGCGATCGAAGAGGCAATGACGCGTTTAGAACAAGAGGGTATGAAAGTAAACCATGCTCATGTGCGTTTAATTCACCCGTTCCCAACAGCTGAAATCGATCCACTTGTGAAAAAGGCGAAGCGTGTTGTAGTAGTAGAAAACAATGCAACAGGTCAGCTTGCTAACATTATGAAAATGAATCTTGGTAATGGTGAGAAAATTTCTAGTCTTTTAAAATATGATGGAAACCCATTCTTGCCGAAAGAGATTTACAACGAATGCAAAAAAGGGGTTGTATTAAATGGCAACATTTAAGGACTTTCGTAACAGTGTAAAGCCAAACTGGTGCCCAGGTTGCGGAGACTTCTCAGTGCAAGCTGCAATTCAACGTGCGGCAGCTAACGTTGGCCTAAATCCAGATGAACTTGCTGTTATTTCTGGTATCGGCTGTTCAGGCCGTATTTCAGGTTATATTAATTCATATGGTGTGCATAGTATTCATGGTCGTGCCCTTCCGATTGCACAAGGTGTGAAAATGGCAAATCGTGATTTAACAGTTATCGCTTCAGGTGGTGACGGTGATGGATTTGCGATTGGTATGGGACATACAATCCATTCTATTCGTCGTAATATCGACATTACGTACATCGTAATGGATAACCAAATTTATGGATTAACAAAAGGGCAAACTTCACCACGTAGTGAAGCTGGATTTAAAACGAAAAGCACACCACAAGGTTCAATTGAACCATCACTAAATGTAATGGAAATGGCCTTAACAGCTGGTGCGACATTTGTGGCGCAAAGCTTTTCGAGTGATTTAAAAGAATTAACACAAATTATTGAAGCTGGTATTAACCATAAAGGATTTTCATTAATTAACGTATTTAGCCCATGTGTTACTTACAATAAAGTAAATACTTACGATTGGTTTAAAGAGAACTTAACGAAACTAAGCACAGTAGAGGGATATGATCCATCTAATCGCATGATGGCTATGCAAACTTTAATGGAAAATAACGGTTTAGTAACAGGGTTAATTTATCAAAATACTAAGCAACCATCATATCAAGAACTTGTTAAAGGCTATAGTGAAGAGCCTTTAGTGAAATCTGATTTAAATATGGATCAGAAAATGTTTGATGAGCTTGTTGCTGAATTTATGTAATGTAAGAAAAAAAGGTTGCCGATTTGGCAACCTTTTTTTATGTACAAAAATATAGGGTAGTCTTATTTACTTAGAAAATTCAGAATGATAAAATAATATATAAATCGTTGTATGAAAATGGCAAGTTCATTGCTTATGAAATGTAAGGTAATAAAAGGCCTTTGTATTGTTAAAATTGGCGAAACACGTCATACTATGGTAATGTTTATAGGGATAAAGCAATATGCTTTTGGGTAGGACAACAAGAAATGATAAAAAGGGAATGTCTATTTGCGTGGGGAAGACTTCATTCTTATGAATGATTAGATTGATTACTCAAGTTTCAAAGGACAAGTTATCTCTCCAGCTATCTAACCATTTTTGAGGTGAGTCTAAGCGCATTAAAATGGACTATAGAGTGTGTATAGTTAAGGGTGAAAGGAGATTACCGATGAACGAGCAACAACGATTAGCAAGTCAACAAGCAAATTCCTCTACGAAAAAAGAAGAGAAAGATTATAGTAAATACTTTGAAAGTGTATATCAACCACCTTCCTTAAAGGATGCGAAAAAGCGTGGGAAAGAAGAAGTTAAAATTGAACGGGATTTTGGCTTACCTGAAGAGTTTCGCAATTTTGGTACAGGAAGAAAGTTCTATATTCGTACATATGGTTGTCAAATGAATGAGCATGATACGGAAGTAATGGCAGGTATTTTCACAGCACTTGGATATGAACCAACTTTTTCAACTGAGGATGCAGATGTAGTTTTATTAAACACTTGTGCAATTCGTGAAAATGCTGAAAATAAGGTGTTTGGTGAGCTAGGCCATTTAAAGTCACTCAAACGAAGAAATCCAGACCTTTTAATTGGTGTATGTGGTTGTATGTCTCAAGAGGAATCTGTTGTAAATAAAATTATGCAAAAAAATCAGCATGTAGATATGGTATTTGGAACGCATAATATTCATAGACTACCGTATATTCTAAAAGATGCGATGTTCTCGAAAGAGACGGTAGTTGAAGTTTGGTCAAAAGAAGGTGACGTAATTGAAAACCTTCCGAAAGTACGTCGTGGTGATATTAAAGCGTGGGTAAATATTATGTATGGCTGTGATAAATTCTGTACGTATTGTATTGTACCGTATACACGCGGAAAAGAGCGAAGTAGACGTCCAGAAGATATTATCCAAGAGATTCGTCATTTAGCTGCAAATGGTTATAAAGAAATTACTTTACTTGGACAAAACGTAAATGCATATGGTAAAGACTTTGAAGATATAGAATACGGTCTTGGCGATTTAATGGACGAACTTCGTAAAGTTGATATTGCCCGTATTCGTTTTACAACGAGCCATCCACGTGATTTCGATGATCACTTAATTGAAGTGCTTGGAAAAGGTGGCAACCTAGTAGAACATATCCATTTACCAGTTCAATCTGGAAGTACAGATATGCTGAAAATTATGGCACGTAAATATTCGCGTGAGCATTATTTAGAACTTGTAAGAAAAATTAAAGAAGCAATTCCAGATGTAGTATTAACAACAGATATTATCGTTGGTTTTCCAAATGAAACAGATGAGCAATTTGAAGAAACGATGTCGTTATATCGTGAAGTAGGGTTTGATACTGCCTTTACATTCATTTATTCTCCTCGCGAAGGTACACCAGCTGCAAAAATGAAAGATAATGTACCGATGGAAGTAAAGAAAGAACGTCTTCAGCGCTTAAATACACTAGTAAATACGTTGGCAATTGAAAAGAATAGTCGTTACAAAGGTCAAATTGTAGAAGTGTTAGTTGATGGGGAAAGTAAAAATAATCCGGAAGTACTTGCAGGTTATACTCGTACGAATAAACTTGTAAACTTCGTCGCTTCAAAATCTTTAATTGGTCAGCTTGTGAAAGTGAAAATAACGGAAGCAAAAACTTGGTCTCTTAACGGGGAATTAGTTGAAGAGCCGATTGAGGTGAAATAATAGATGAAAGTATATTCGAAAGATGACATTGTTGAACAAGCGAAAGAATTAGCAAAAATGATTTCTGAAACAGAAGAAGTTGATTTTTTTAAGAAAGCAGAGGCGCAAATTCATAAAAATGAAAATGTAAAGCGCGCAATCGATGAAATTAAAGCACTGCAAAAACAAGCAGTAAACTTGCAACATTACGGGAAATGGGAAGCTTTAAAAAAGGTAGAAGCTGAAATTGATGCATTGCAAGATAAGTTAGACAGTATTCCAGTCGTACAACAATTTAAATCTTCACAAACATACGTAAATGACTTATTACAGTTAGTTGCTAGTACAATTTCTAACAACGTAACAGATGAAATATTAATTTCAACTGGTGGCGATGTACTAAAGGGTGAAACTGGCGCAGCGGTAGAAAGTAAAAAAGGAAATTGTGGTTGTTAAAGAGATGTCATATTGACATCTCTTTTTTTTTTGTGGATTAAACGTAAGTTCTTCTCAAAAAAAGAATGACACATTCCGCTATTGTCACGCATATGATTAAGTGAATAGTGATTGAGGAGGGTTACGAATGTCCGAATTTAGAGAGATTATTACAAAAGCAGTGGTTGGAAAAGGACGTAAGTATACAAAGTCAACGCATACATGTGAATCGAATAATGAGCCAACAAGTATTTTAGGGTGCTGGGTAATTAACCACTCGTACGAAGCAAGAAAGAATGGAAAACATGTGGAAATTGAAGGTTTCTATGATGTGAACACTTGGTATTCATTTGATGGAAATACAAAGACTGAAGTTGTAACAGAACGTGTGAACTACACGGACGAAGTAAGTATTGGTTATCGTGATAAAAACTTTTCTGGTGACGATTTAGAAATTATTGCTCGTGTTATTCAGCCGCCAAATTGTTTAGAAGCACTTGTATCACCAAATGGTAATAAAATTGTTGTAACTGTAGAACGTGAATTTGTAACAGAAGTAGTTGGAGAAACGAAAATTTGTGTAAGTGTAAATCCTGAAGGCTGCGTAGAATCAGATGATGATTTCCAAATTGCTGATGATGAATTTGAAGAATTAGATCCGAACTTTATAGTTGATGCAGAAGAAGAGTAATAGAAAGCTAGGGAGAAGTTCTTCCTAGCTTTTTACTTTACATAAGTGGGGCTGAATGAACATGATTCTTTATGAAATATGTTATAATGAAGAAAGACTCCTGAAATAGGAGATAAGAGTGTCCGTGAAATGCGACATATATGAAAATAGATTATCATGTAAGAATTATGGAGGAAAAGTATGACTCAATATACGCCTATGATACAGCAATATTTAAAGGTTAAGGCAGATTATCAAGATGCCTTTTTATTTTTTCGCTTAGGCGATTTTTATGAAATGTTCTTTGAGGATGCTGTAAAAGCAGCTCATGAACTTGAAATTACATTAACGAGCCGAGATGGCGGTAGTAGTGAACGTATACCAATGTGCGGTGTACCGTATCATGCGGCTAAAAACTATATTGAACAACTTGTTGAAAAAGGATATAAAGTAGCTGTTTGTGAGCAAGTAGAAGATCCGAAAACAGCTAAAGGTGTAGTACGTCGTGAAGTAGTACAATTAATTACGCCAGGAACGATGATGGAAGGGCGTACAATTGATGAGAAAGAAAATAACTTCTTAGCCGCATTAACACATTTTGAAGATGGATCATATGCATTAGCTTGTAACGACTTAACGACTGGACAAAATACAGTAACGTTATTGACTGGTTCAGTAGAAGATATTTTATTAGAAGTGTATGCAACTGGTTCGAAAGAAATTGTTGTTGATTCTTCATTTTCTAAAGATGAACTAAACAAGTTAACTGAAACATTGAAAATGACGATTTCGTATGAAGATGCAACGGCAATTCCGGAAGGATTAGAACATCTTGTGAAAAATGTTTCACAAGCAAAATTAATTAAAGCAGTTGGACGTTTATTTAACTATGTAATAAGAACGCAAAAACGTTCTTTAGATCATTTGCAACCAGTAGAAATTTATTATACGAATCAATTTATGAAAATTGATGTACATTCAAAGCGAAATTTAGAACTGACAGAAACACTTCGAACGAAAGAAAAAACAGGATCACTATTATGGTTATTGGACAAGACGAAAACAGCTATGGGTGGTCGTATGTTAAAACAGTGGATGGAACGTCCACTTATACAGAAAGAAAGAATTGAAGAGCGTTTAGAAATGGTTGAAACGTTTGTAAATGATTACTTCTTACGTGAAGATTTAAAGGAAAAGTTAAAAGAAGTATATGATTTAGAACGCTTAGCAGGAAAAGTTGCATTTGGTAACGTAAATGCAAGAGACTTATTACAATTAAGACGTTCATTGCTTCAAGTACCAGCTATTTTAGAAGCAATTAGTTTGTTAGATAACGCTTATGCATCGAGATTAATTCAAGGTGCAGATCCATGTGAAAGCTTAACAGAATTACTAGGAAGAAGTATTCAAGAAAACCCACCGCTTTCGATTAAAGATGGAGATATTATTAAAGATGGTTATAATGACAAGCTTGATCAATATCGTTACGTTAGTAAAAACGGGAAAACGTGGATTGCTGAGCTTGAAAAAAGAGAACGTGATATTACCGGAATTAAATCATTAAAAATCGGATACAACCGTATTTTCGGTTACTACATTGAAGTAACGAAAGCGAATCTTGCAGCACTTCCAGAAGGTCGCTATGAGCGTAAACAGACGCTTGCTAATGCTGAACGTTTCATTACAGATGAACTAAAAGAAAAAGAAACGTTAATCTTAGAAGCTGAAGAAAAAATTGTACAGCTAGAATACGATTTATTTACAGCACTTCGTGAAGAAGTAAAAGTATTTATTCCGAAATTACAACATTTAGCGAAAGTAATTAGTGAATTAGACGTACTGCAAAGTTTTGCAACAGTTAGTGAAGAAGAACAGTTTGTAAAACCTGTACTGACAACGAAGCGCGAAATCTTTATTAAAGATGGTCGTCATCCTGTTGTTGAAAAAGTATTGAACGGGAAATTGTATGTACCGAATGATTGTATTATGCCAGAGAATATGGATGTCTTTTTAATTACAGGGCCGAACATGTCTGGTAAAAGTACGTATATGAGACAATTAGCACTTGTAACGGTTATGTCGCAAATCGGTTGTTTCGTACCAGCAACAGAAGCAGTATTACCTGTATTTGACCAAATCTTTACGAGAATTGGTGCAGCGGATGATTTAATTTCAGGTCAAAGTACATTTATGGTCGAAATGTTAGAAGCGAAAAATGCAATTGCAAACGCATCAGAAAGAAGTTTAATTTTATTCGATGAAATTGGACGCGGTACATCTACGTATGATGGTATGGCACTTGCACAAGCGATTATTGAACATATTCATGACCAAATTGGTGCAAAAACGTTATTCTCTACGCATTATCACGAATTGACGGTGTTAGAAGAGAGTTTAAATCAACTGAAAAATGTACACGTTTCAGCAATTGAAGAGAATGGAAAAGTAGTATTCCTTCATAAAATTCAAGATGGAGCAGCTGATAAAAGTTACGGAATTCACGTTGCGCAACTTGCGGAGCTTCCAGATAGCCTAATCGCTCGTGCGAAAGAAGTGTTAGCACAGCTAGAAGGACAGGAAGAAATTATTATTCCAAAGCGAGTAGAAGTGAAAGTACAAGAAGCTACTCCAGAACCTGTAGTTGTAAAAGAAGAAATAGCAGAAATACAGGAAACGAAAGTAGAGACTGAAGAAGAATCGCAACTATCTTTCTTTGGAGGAGAACAGTCTTCGAAGAAACAAGAAAAGCCTCTGCTAGATCAAAAAGAAACAGCAGTACTGGCGCAAATTAAAAAAATCGATTTACTTGATATGACACCTTTAGAAGCGATGAACGAATTGTATCGCTTACAGAAAAAGTTAAAGAAAGGATGAGTAAGTAGATGGGGAAAATTCGCAAACTCGATGACCAACTCTCTAACTTAATTGCGGCAGGGGAAGTAGTAGAGCGCCCTGCTTCAGTCGTAAAAGAACTTGTGGAAAATTCTATCGATGCGAATAGTACATCTATTGAAATCCACTTAGAAGAAGCTGGGTTATCGAAAATTCGTATCATTGATAATGGTGATGGTATTGCAGAAGAAGACTGTATCGTCGCTTTTGAACGCCATGCAACGAGTAAAATTAAAGATGAAAACGATCTGTTCCGCATAAGAACACTCGGTTTCCGCGGTGAGGCATTGCCAAGTATTGCCTCAGTTAGTGAATTAGAATTAATTACTAGCACAGGTGATGCGCCTGGTACACACCTTATTATTAAAGGTGGAGACATTATAAAGCAAGAGAAGACTGCGAGCCGAAAAGGAACAGATATTACAGTACAAAACTTATTCTTTAATACACCAGCACGTCTTAAATATATGAAAACCATTCATACAGAGCTCGGAAATATTACAGATATCGTGTATCGTATTGCAATGTCACATCCAGAAGTATCGTTAAAACTATTTCATAATGAAAAGAAATTGCTTCATACGTCAGGTAACGGTGATGTAAGACAAGTACTTGCATCGATTTACAGTATTCAAGTTGCGAAGAAGCTTGTTCCAATTGAAGCTGAATCTTTAGACTTTACAATTAAAGGTTATGTAACATTACCAGAAGTAACGAGAGCATCTCGTAATTATATGTCAACGATTGTAAATGGTCGTTACGTTCGAAACTTTGTATTAATGAAAGCAATTCAGCAAGGATACCATACATTACTGCCAGTTGGCCGGTATCCAATTGGTTTCTTATCGATTGAAATGGATCCAATGCTAGTTGACGTTAACGTACATCCAGCGAAATTAGAAGTTCGTTTTAGTAAAGAACAAGAATTGCTAAAGCTGATCGAAGAAACATTGCAAGCTGCATTTAAAAAAATACAGCTTATTCCAGATGCAGGTGTAACAACGAAGAAAAAAGAAAAAGACGAAAGTGTGCAAGAACAGTTCCAGTTTGAGCATGCGAAGCCGAAAGAACCATCTATGCCGGACATCGTTTTACCGACTGGCATGGATGCAAAACAAGAAGAACCGCAGGCTGTGAAACAGCCTGCGCAGCTTTGGCAACCACCGAAGCAAGAATGGCAACCACCACAGTCGCTCGTGAGAGAAGAACAAAGTTGGCAACCATCCACTAAACCGATAATCGAAGAGCCAATTCAAGAAGAGAAATCGTGGGACAGTAATGAAGAGGACTTTGAACTAGAGGAATTAGAAGAAGAAGTTCGGGAAATAAAAGAGATTGAGATGAACGGGAATGACTTACCACCGCTTTATCCAATTGGACAAATGCATGGAACATATATTTTCGCTCAAAATGATAAAGGATTATATATGATTGACCAGCATGCCGCGCAGGAACGTATTAATTATGAATACTTCCGTGATAAAGTAGGAAGAGTAGCGCAAGAAGTACAAGAGTTACTTGTACCGTACCGTATTGATCTATCTCTTACTGAATTTTTACGTGTCGAAGAGCAGTTAGAAGAACTAAAAAAAGTCGGGCTATTTTTAGAACAATTCGGCCATCAATCCTTTATCGTCCGCTCGCATCCAACATGGTTCCCGAAAGGACAAGAAACAGAAATCATCGATGAAATGATGGAGCAAGTTGTTAAACTAAAAAAAGTTGATATTAAAAAGTTACGTGAAGAAGCAGCCATCATGATGAGCTGTAAAGCATCCATTAAAGCGAATCAATATTTAACGAACGATCAAATATTTGCTTTACTGGAAGAACTACGTACAACAACAAACCCGTACACATGCCCGCACGGAAGACCAATTCTTGTGCATCATTCTACTTATGAGTTGGAGAAGATGTTTAAGAGGGTTATGTAGAGTGAATAGATTACATATGAAAAGGGAGCAACATTTACTGTTGCTCCCTTTTCATATGTAGATTTAATTGTAAACGAGAATATGGTGGAGTAATTTTGTAGTGTATTTCTTGGTTGCGTTAACTTAAATTTATCTATGTATAAAAAAGCGCTGTATACAGCACTTTTTAAAAGGTGCATGAATTGTATCATTACTAACTAAATAACTATGCATGGCCAAATGTTGCTTCTTATTTAGCCAATTGTCATAAGGATCTATACAATTACTTATTTTTATTATTATTAATTTTTTCAGTGTATAGAACTTGCTCTTTATAGTGCTTCTTAATTGGGAAGTTATGTGTACCTGTGCCGTTCTTGAATTTTTTGTCAATGGGGTTCTTTAGAGGAACTGTTGTAGTTTCAGTAAATTCATATGGGTAATTTATTTTAGATTTATCTTCAAACATGAAAATGCCTCCTTTTAGGATCTCCTAAATTCTTTACTATAACATGATATGCATATAGATATTTTTTGGACTAGTTATTTATATAGGTTAATGGAATTTAATTACATAACTACTGAAACATTTTAAAGGAAAACAATTTGAGAAAGAAATGGTATGAATAGATGTTGGCTCCTATTGTTGTTTTTTGTTTGACAGCACAGTGAATTGCGCATATAAATTCATTATAGATTGTTTTTATAATATGGTTTATATGGGGTTTTCCTGATAATATAATGTGGAATATTATAGTGTTATTAGGTTATTAGGAACATTTAATGCTGTTTCATAACTGAAAGGGAATTGAAAAAAAACTGAAACTTTTCTCATAAAAATTCAATCTAACTTGAAAAATGAAAGGAAAATGAAATTTTCCAAAAGATATTCTTTGTTAAGATAAAAAGCATACATACAAAAAGCATTGACATATCTTAAAAATGTATTTTCAAGATATAGTGGGGGAAAAGATGAGATTAGAAAAACAATTAATAAAAAAGGTGTATTATGAAACATTCCTAATGGAGAATGAAACAAAGTCAATTCTTGACGTACTTGGACAAGCTTATGTAAACGAAGAACGAAATGAGATTTCTGATGGGTCTTATATTCGTTTTGCACAAGGTGAATTTTATTATCGTCATCAAGATTTTGAAGCAGCTATTTTTAAATGGGAGAAGGTTAGTAATGAATTAGCACCATGGGCACAAAAAAATATTGCGGATGCTTATTTCGAACTTAATCAATTACCATATGCTGAAAATATTTATACTTCCATTACTACTGATAATAAAATATTGATGACCGAAATTAGATTACAACTACTTTCTCTTTACATTGAGCAAAATAATTTTGATTCAGCTTTCGGTGTTATTAAAGAAGCAGTTTCTTTAAATCCTGATTATCCGAACGTCACAAAAATTGCCCGTTCCTTTTATGAGGAACAGCAAGATTTTGATAGTGCAGTAGAGCTTGCTGTGAATGAGTTAATTCGAATAGAGTCGTATCCGTGGTTTGAGGTGTTAAAAGGATATATCGATAAAGGGTTTACTAAACATATTTCACCAGACTATTTTTATGATGCATTAGCTACATTAAATAATGTAGATCAAGTACAATTTACACAAATGGTTTCATCACTTTGGAACAGTTATAAAGATGAACCAAATTATTTATTATGGCTTAATACAATAAATGAATTTTTCTTACATATTGAAATACATTCGTCCGATATATGGAACAAAGTTTCTGCTCTTTACGAAGAAACGTACTTTACATTAATTCAAGGTCAATATACGCTTAGACAATTAGACGATATCATACCAAATCTGTTAGCAAACTGGTTAAAGGTAGTCAATCCATCTTATGCTGTATTTCCATCTGCAGCTGTATTGGCATGGGATGAGATTTTCCCTTCCAAAATAGATTCAGCAAATATAGAACATGCGGAAAACTTACTGTCACATTCTATTAATCATGTAAATGGCTTAGAGTACAGCTTACACCTTTTTGAATCTATTACACAGTGGGCACAAAAGCAGAATATAGAAATAGGTCACCGATTTAAATGGTTAGTTGACGAGCTCGCAGATTTAAGAACAAATCGTATTTTAGTAACGGGAACTTCAGGGAACGGAAAAACTACATTTATTAACTCTATATTAGGAGAAAATATATTAGAAAAATCAATTTCAAATGTAGTAGTTTTAAAAAATGATGCTCATATAGAAATAAACGCTATAACAGACTCAGCAATTACAACAACGGAAGATATCACTGATTACCATAATATGATGTCTCAGCACCATCAAACATATAGAGATAGAGCGTGTGTTGAATTTAAATTACCATGCAAATTTTTAAATGAAAATAAACTTACATTTGTAGTGACACCTGGCTTTAATAGAAATAACGACACTAGAGATGAGATATTCGAATATTTAAATTCTGTAGACGAATTACTGTTCGTATTGAATGCGGATTCACCTTTTACTGATAAAGAACGTGACATTCTATTAAGTATTCAAGAACATACGCCAAATTTACAAATTCATTTCTTATTAAATAAAATCGATAACATTTACAGTGAAGCAGAAGTGAAAAGGGTATTACATGATACGGCAACGAGAATAAATACATATTTCCCGTATGCGAGAATTTCCCCTTATTCCTCGTTATATACAAGTAGTCAACAATTAAATGGTTTAATCGAGTTTATTCATTTTAACTTTAATCATAAAAATATCGATGCAGAACGTACTGAAAAGTTATTATTTTTCATTCGAAAAACAATTACATATCTTTTGGAGAAACGTGTTGAGAAAGAAAATAACCTGGTGGATGCTATTAATTGGAATGAAGATATGCTAGTGAAACTAAACGGTAGCATTAATAACCTTACTGCATTTGAAAGGGAAAAAATTCATTTCATTACACAATCATATCGTTCAATGAAGACTGAAATTACAAATGATCTTACCGAAAATATTCCGAAGATATTAAAGAGCTGTTCTAATTTAATTAGTGAAGAAAGTGATTTCGGGCACATGGATACGGAACTAAATAAAGCAATGAATGAAAGAGTGCATAAATATTTAGAACAAACTGTATTACCTAATCTTGCTCTTTCTATGCAAAATTGGATTGCAACTTCTAATAATGAGCTTCTTCAAAGTCAAACGTATTTAGAAGAACTTAGTGAAGGGCTTAATTCACTATTTGGAGAAAATAAAATACAGTTAGAATGTGACTTTAAAGTGCTTGATGACTGGCGCAGAGATACTGACAGGATGACGACTAGAATACAAATGGATGAAGTAAATATTTTACGTCGATTTACGCCAGCACAATTTTTACTAAAAAGTGCCGGTAAATTATTTGGAGTTCTTCCTAAAAATAAATCTATGCTATATAACAAATATAAACAGTATGTAGAAAATGAAGATTATACTGAAGTAACGGCTTCTATTATGAAGAAATTTTTCTTGCAATTTGAGCTGTTTGAAAACACACAAGAGAGGGATATTCATATATTCTTTAGGAATCCATTTAACTCCTTAAAGCAAGCTGTAGAAAATACGCAATTAGAAATACAAGAAAAACAAGAGATGTTACATAAAATGAAATCAAATCCTGAAGTTTATCATGATTCTATCATGCTCTTTGAATTGAGATTGCGTCAATGTGAAGTAATTTTAAATATAGGTGATGATAATACCTATACAGATGTAGCTTTAGAAACAAGTGTAGAATAAAAGTAAAAGGGAGCAACTGTAATAAGTTGCTCCTTTTTCATATAGATTATTTTTCTGTTTCTTTAATTTTAGTTTGTACTTCGCCAGTTTTAATTTTATTGCTTTCTGAGAAACGTAATAAATCGCCTTCAATAATTTTGTCAGACATTCGTAATTCATTTTGTGCACGTTTAATGAGGGCTTGAGCTTCTTTTTTTGGTAAATCTACAATTTCACCTGTTATACGGTCGTAGAAAGTGTTGTTTTTGTATGCATACTTATCTGTAACGAAGCTACCATCACGTAAAACAACAAAGCCAGTATATTCATCTGAAAACATATCATGGCCAAAACGGATATCATTCGTAGAATCAACACCTAATAAATTTAGAATCGTAGGTTTCATATCGATTTGTCCCGTAGGCTTTGAAATAGTTTGACCTTCTGTTTGTCCAGGAATATGAATATATAAAGGTGTACGTTGTAAATTTAAAGTATCAAATTCTGTTATTTGATCTTTTTCTAAAAACTGTGCCATTGCACGATTATGTTTTTCGGAAATTCCATAATGATCACCGTATAACACAATAATAGAATTATCGTAAAGCCCCTCGGCCTTTAGACGTTCAATAAATTTTTTAATGGATTCGTCTAAGTAACGTGCTGTTACGATGTAACGATCAAATACGCCATTACCAGAGTTGTATGGTTCAATGAATTTTGTATCTTCATCATACGTAAATGGATAATGGTTTGTTAAAGTAAGGAAACGAGCATAGAATGGTTGATTAACAGTTTTTAATATATCTACTGATTGATCAAAGTATTCGATATCTTTTAATCCCCAATTTAAATTTGTTTCTGGTGTGATTTTGTAATCAAGTTCATTATAGTAACGGTCATAACCAAGAGCGGAGTACATAATATTACGATTCCAAAATGTTGCGTTATTCGCATGAAATACAGAAGTGAAATAACCTTGTTGACGTAAAATTTCTGGAGTTGCAGTATAATCATTGTTACCGTGTGTGAAGAATACAGCTCCTCGATTTAATGGATACAACGACGTATCGATTAGAAATTCTGAATCGGATGTTTTCCCTTGACCAGTTTGATGGAAAAAGTTATCAAAGTAATAACTTTCATTTATGAATTCATTTAGGAATGGTGTAACTTCTTGCCCGTTCACTGATGCGCCTATTAAGAAGGTCTGCAAGGATTCAAGAGTGACGACAATTACGTTTTTTCCTTTCGCTGCACCAAACATATTAGGGTTTGGCTCGCTTTGATTTGCTTTTACGTAGTTTTCAGTTTCTTGTAATTTACTACTATCAGCAAGTGCTTTTTGTGACCCAGCTTTTACTTGCAGTGTTAAGTCATATACTTGGTGAGTATATAAGCCTAAATTTTTGACAAGCATGACTCGGTCGAATGATCTTGTTAATAATTCAGGGCGCTCTTTTTCTGCAAGATGTAGATTCGCAAAGAATACACCAATCGTTAAAAGAAAGTATAACAAGCGCGTAGAATGAGTTACACGTTCTGTTTTAAAGACCAATGATTTCTTTTTTAATAAAATAAAGAAGAAAACAATGTCTACGAATGCGAGTATAATTTTGTAGTTTAATATTTCTATAATACTGCCGCCTAATTGGCCAAAGTTTGAGGTTTGTCCAAGTACTGGTAATGTAACGAAATCACTATAAAAATCATAGAACATTACATTTCCAACAAGCACGATTGTTAATAAGAAATTAATACAGAGCGCTATATAATTTCGCTTTTCACCAGTTGCAAATAATGCTAATCCAACAAATGCTAATGATGCGGCTAGAGGGCTAATAAACAAAATGAGCTCTTGCGTTGAAGACTCGATTTTTAAATCAAAACTGAATCGCGTAATAAGATATGTTTTTAACCATACTGCTAAAGCCATTATTATAACAAAACTTATATTTTGCATTTGTAAATTTATTTTGTTCTTCATTTTTACACCTTCTTTATATAATTTATTTAACTAAAGTTATATATTATGTTTTTATAACTATTAGACTGTAATGAACCATTTAGACTTTGTTTTCTAAAGGGAATAATTTGAAGTATTCATATATATACAATGGGGATTTTTAAAGCGTAGTAGCATAAATATAACTCTTTTTTGAGAAACAGGCAGAAAAAGTCATAGTTGTAGTGAAATTGACTTATAGACATCCTACCATATTAAACACTATGATGATGTTACAAAATATCGAACAAATAAAAGTGAAAATGGATAGAGACTTTTAAAACTGTTGACATTCAATTTATTAGAATTGAATGTCAATCGTTTTAAATATACAGTTATATTACATATGTATTTTGTAAAATCCCGATTTTTTGTCGGTTAATCATTAGCAGGGAAGGATAGGGGTCTTATTAATATACTTTTACTATATATAAGTAAAGTGTTTTGAAATTGAAAATATTTGACTGATATTTTAATGATAGAAATTAAATGTCAGATAAGTACTTTCCAACATACAGACCACTTGCAGCTGCTTGAGATAATGAATGCGTAACGCCTGAACAATCTCCAATTAAAAATAGCCCATGTATACTAGTTTCAAAATGATTATTAATTTTTATCGTAGGAGCATAGAACTTTCCATCAATTCCATATAGTAAAGTATGTTGATCGATAGGCTCCTGTATAAATTGTTCTAAGCGTAATAAAAATTCTTTGAGCCCTTCAATATATAATTGAGGAATTTCTTGATTCAAATCTCCATAATCCCCCTGTAGTGTAGGCTGTATACGATTATGCTCCATGCTGTTTTCCACCGTAGGTTGTTTCTTTAGTAAGTCCTCTAAGCGCTGTATAACAATCCGATCTCGTCCTTGGTTAATGCCTTCAATAATTGAACTTGCGTATGCATTTGCTTCTTTGAGAGTTGGAAAATAGCGAGGAATAAATAAAGTGAAATTTAAGTTAGAAGTGCCAGTTCCTTGTTCCCGAAAATTTTGACCGTCAGGCATAACTAAACCTTCTTCGTACTTTCGAATGATGCGGCCTTGTGGATTCATACAGTAAGTAGTTGCTGTGAAATGCTCACCTTGATAAGAAAGTTTTGTTTCAAAAGTATCTTTTAATATAGAACGTAATTGATGTTCTTTCATTTCTACTCTAATTCCTAAATCTACACGTGTTTGCTCCTGAGAAATATTTAGGGAACTGCATATTTCTTTTAACCAATCGGCCCCAGAGCGCCCAGTTGCAAATACAAGTTGCTTAGTTTGAACTGTTCCTTGATTTGTCTCTATTGTAAAATGATCTTCCTGTTTCAGAATATGTTGTACATCTATATGAAATTGGATCTTTATTTTCGTCAGTAAAAATTCATAGAGCTGCTGAAAAATGTTACTGGAAAGTGTAGTACCAAGATGTCTTACTTCTGTTGTTAGCATTTGTAAACCACACGCTTCAGCTCTCTTAGTGAGACTTGAATTTTCAGTAGAATATTTTGAAACCGAACTTCCACCAAACTGACATAGAATTTCATCTACTTCAGCCATGAGTTGTATAAAACCCTCTTTACCGACTTTTTTCTCAAGTTCTCCGCCAAATCCGTTTGTATAATTAAATTTCCCTTCAGATTTTCCTAAACCACCAAACCCGAAATATTTATCACATGTAGTACAATTACACACTTTTCCTTCGTCTAAAGGACAATGGCGATCTTCTAGCGCTTTACCTTTATCAAGAATTAAAACTTTTTTGTTACTTTTAGCTAGTGAATAAGCCATAAAAATGCTACTTACTCCAGCGCCGATAATTGTAACATCATACATATTCTTCCACCTGCTAACGAATAGTTTGTTTTTTATTTTTCTAGTGTATAACAATTTTATGAAGTTAAGAAATAGCTTTTATTAATAAAGTGGGAGTTTTTGAACTTGATGCTTTATTAATTTCTACGAGTGGCGGAGTAAATACAAAAATTTTTATTTGAAAGAAGAAATAGTTTAAAAAATAACTATGTCATATGATTAATAACATCTTACATAGAAAAAAAACAGACCTTTTAAGTGAAGAGGTCTGTTAATGATTTTAAATCTTATTTAGCAAACACATGATTACCAATTACTGCTACTGTCTGACGTGTCGTAATCCACTTGTCTGTTGATGTTTTTGGATTGTAGAAATAAAGCCAGTCAGAATGTACTCCATTTGTGGAGATAGCCTCTTCTACAGCCATTTTTGCTTCTGCGCTTGCAGGCTGATTAATTCTTCCATCTGTAACAGGAGTAAATGCATATCCGTATTTAATAGGTTCATAAATAACGCCTGTTATTGTATTTGGAAAACCTTTTGCATTTACACGATTTAGTATAACTTTCGCTACTGCTACTTTTCCTTTATAGGATTCGCCACCTGCTTCAGCGGTAACTAAGCGTGCCATTAAGTCTTTTTCTTTTTGTGAAATACTTGAGTTGATTTTTAAATGTTGTCCTGTATAAAGCTTGTTTCCGACTGTATTGTTAATTTGTTTTATAGATTGGACAGTGACATTGTAACGCCTTGCTATCGTTTCTAATGAATCTCCCGGTTGTACTTGATAAATAATTTGTCCAGAAATGTTCGCAGGCTTGGCGTTTTGAGGAACAGTGATTTCATTTGATTTCACGGACCCTGGAATATGTAACTGTTCGCCAATAAAGGTTTGATCGTTTCCTTTATTATTAGCCTGTTTAATGGATTGTATTGAAACTCCGTATTGTTTACTAATGCCCCAAAGTGTATCGTTCTTTTTTACTGTATGAATGGTAGAAGCTTCAGCTGTGCTTTGACTACATACGAATGTAATTGCAGCTGCAGATAAAGGGATTATATGTTTTAGTTTTAGTAATTTCATTGTAAATCCTCCTAAGAAAAAATTAAGGTGAAACTATTAAGTAATGTAGTTTGAAATGTATATATGCGTAATATATTAATGTAAGTATATTAGCACATATAAAATAAATAATCACTATAAGTTTCATATTCGTGTAGTGTAGAGTCCGAATATGAAATATTGCATATGAAAATACATTGAAGTTCATATTTCTGATTACTATAATCTATTTAGTAGAAAGGGAATACGTTATAGAAACGAAATCATTATAGATTAATATAATGATTAATTATTAATAGGAGGATTAATGCAATGGAAATATTTCAAAAAATGTGTGCGTCAACTGTAATCATTACAACACTTTTAGGAACAGGGGGTACTATCAATAGTGTACATGCTGATTCTATAGAACAGCAGATTAAATCAGGGATAGAACAAGAAACAGATAAGCAAATCATTGTAAAATTTAAAGCGGATTTGGATTTGCCATATGAAGATGGTATTGAAAAACAAATACAATCTCAAACGAATGATAAAGTAATAAAAGATCTTTTGACAGAATATCCAGATGTAACATTTACTCGTTTATTCACATCTGTAAGCCCGGAACAAATACAAAACCTTGAAGTGAAAGCACCTAATCATGTATCTACAAGTTTATTAAACTACTATATTCTTCAAAATCAAAATAGTGGGTATGAAGAAGAAATAGTAGATAAGTTAAAGGCATCTTCTTTAATAGAAGATGCGTATATGAAGAAACAAGAGAAAATAATGCCACCTGAAGTGCAATCATCAAGTGTAGCTCTTAATCCTAGTAACAATCCTAGATTTAAAAAACAAGGTTATCTTGAAGCGGCCCCATACGGTATTAATGCGCCTTTCGCCTGGGGAATTCAAGGCGGTAATGGAAATGGTATCACTTTTGTTGATATGGAATACGGATGGTTATTAAATCATGAGGATTTATTACATCAAAAAATTGAGTTAATGTCTGGAAGAAATATAGATCAGCATGTCGGTCATGGGACGTCTGTACTAGGAATTGTATCCTCTGAGGACAATGAAGTTGGGAATATTGGGATTGCGCCAAAAGCGAAAGCAAAGGTTATCTCTCAAATAAGAGATAATGGACAGTATAATACGGCTGATGCAATATTAAGCGCTGTAAATCAGTTAGAAGCTGGGGATGTTTTATTGTTAGAGGCACAAGCATCTTTCGATGGATATGGTGATAAATATTTACCTGTTGAAGTACAACCAGATATCTTTGATGCAATTCGTGCTGGTACAGATAAAGGGATTGTAATTATAGAGGCCGGAGCAAATGGGTGGAATGATTTAGACCAGTTCAAAGATAGAAAAGGTAAGCAAGTCTTAAATCGTAATAGTAAAGATTTTAAAGATTCGGGTGCAATTATGGTAGGAGCTGGCTCTTCATCTTTCCCTCATGAACGTATGTGGTTTTCGAATTATGGAAGCCGTATTGATGTGTACGGATGGGGAGAAAATGTAGATACAACTACAGCCGAGCAAAGTAGAAGTGCTGTAAATCTTTATACTTCAAGCTTTAGCGGAACATCTAGTGCTTCGCCAATTATTGCTGGGGCAGCGACTTTAGTACAAAGCATTGCTAAAGAAAATTTAGGACAACCATATAGACCAAGTGAACTAAGAGCAATATTAAGTAACCAGAGCACAGGAACAAAATCTAAAGATCCATATGCAGATAAAATTGGTGTTTTACCAGATTTGAAGTCTATACTAGCAAACTTAGGCTATGAACAAAGAAAACCAAACGGTGGGAATGAATTACAAGTAACAGAAAATGAACCAAATAATGAGCCTAGACAGGCAAATAAAGTTAACTTTCATACACCGGTGAAAGGAACGCTACATAATAGTGATAGAGTAGATGTATTTACTTTCCAAATTGATTCGCCGGAAAATATTAATATTTCTCTACTAAATGAACAAAATATTGGAATGACATGGGTACTTCATCATGAATCAGATTTAAATAACTATGTAGCATATGGTGAAAATGAAGGCAATGTAGTTAAAGGAACTTATAATGCAAAGCCAGGTAAATATTATTTATACGTCTATAAATATGAGAATAAAAATGGTTCATACGTATTGAACATAAAATAATTTAGTATATGTGAATGATTTTTTAACTTTACTTCTATGCAATATTTCATATTGATGAAATGTTATTTATTTTTTCTGAGCTAGCTTATATTATATTCAATAAGTTTGATATAAAAACAGAAAGAGAGAGGGATAATAATGAGCAATAAGAAGTTAATTTTGAAATTATTCATATGTAGTACAATATTTATCACATTTGTATTTGCTTTACATGATAAGAGAGTAGTTGCAGCTAGCTCTGTTAATGAGCTTGAAAATTTGTCAAAATGGATGCAACCTATACCTGATAATATCCCGTTAGCACGAATTTCAATTCCAGGAACACACGATAGTGGGACGTTCAAGTTGCAAAATCCGATTAAGCAAGTATGGGGAATGACGCAAGAATATGATTTTCGCTATCAAATGGACCATGGAGCTCGCATTTTTGATATAAGAGGACGTTTAACAGATGATAATACGATAGTTCTTCATCATGGGCCATTATATCTTTACGTAACACTGCATGAATTCATAAATGAAGCGAAACAATTTTTAAAAGATAACCCGAGTGAAACAATTATTATGTCTTTAAAAAAAGAGTATGAGGATATGAAAGGGGCAGAAGATTCATTTAGTAGCACGTTTGAAAAAAAATATTTTGTTGATCCTATTTTTTTAAAAACAGAAGGAAATATAAAGCTTGGAGATGCTCGTGGGAAAATTGTACTACTAAAAAGATATAGTGGTAGTAATGAACCTGGAGGATATAATAATTTTTATTGGCCAGATAATGAGACGTTTACCACAACTGTAAACCAAAATGCAAATGTAACAGTACAAGATAAATATAAAGTGAGCTATGATGAGAAAGTAAAATCTATTAAAGATACGATGGATGAAACGATGAACAATAGCGAGGATTTAAATCATCTATATATTAATTTTACAAGCTTGTCTTCTGGTGGTACAGCATGGAATAGTCCATATTACTATGCCTCTTATATAAATCCTGAAATTGCAAACTATATAAAACAAAAGAATCCTTTGAGAGTGGGCTGGGTAATTCAAGACTACATAAATGAAAAGTGGTCACCATTATTGTATCAAGAAGTTATAAGAGCGAATAAGTCATTAATAAAAGAATAAAGATGATGAGAGTAAGAAGCGATAAAATATATCGCTTCTTTTTCTTTTCCAATAACCAACAATATAAATTGTACTTTTATAATAGAAAAAAATAAAAACATAAGATATAATCATACATATAAAATTTGTACCTATAAATTTTATATGTATGATTGAATTTGATTTGTTGTAATGAAATGGAGGTATATACTATGAAGTTTCCACATGATTTTTTATTCGGAGCTGCTTCAGCTTCTTATCAAGTAGAAGGTGCATGGAATGAAGATGGAAAAGGTGTTACGAATTGGGACGAGTTTTCAAAAATTCCTGGCAAAACATACAATGGAACAAATGGTGATGTAGCTGTTGATCATTATCATCGATATAAGGAAGATGTTCGCTTAATGGCTGAGATGGGATTAGAATCGTATCGTTTTTCTATTTCTTGGGCGAGAATATTGCCGACTGGAGATGGAAAGGTAAATGAAAAAGGGATTGAATTTTATAACAACTTAATTGATGAATGTTTAAAATACGGGATTGTGCCGTTTGTCACTTTATATCATTGGGATTTACCATTACCGTTAGAAAAAGATGGTGGATGGACGAATAAAAGAACAGCAGAGGCTTTCGTAAAATATGCAGAAACTTGTTTTAAGGCATTTGGTGACAGAGTTAAGCATTGGATTACTTTTAATGAGACCGTAATGTTTTGTGGATTAGGTTATTTAAAAGGTGCACATCCACCAGGAATACAAAATGATGTTCCAAAGTATTTTCAAGCTACTCATTATGTATTTTATGCACACGCGAAAACAGTTGCGGTGTACAAGCAGCTGAAACAATATGGTGAAATTGGGATTACACATGTTTTCTTACCAGCTTATAGTGTGGATGATCAAAAAGAAAATATACAAGCAGCAAATCATGCGAATGAATATGAAACGTATTGGTATTATGATCCAATTTTAAAAGGCGAGTATCCGTCTTATGTTGTACAACAATTAAAGGAAAAAGGATGGACTCCTAATTGGACGGTTGAAGAATTAGAAATCATTAAACAAAATGCAGAAGAAAATGATTTTATTGGCTTGAATTATTATCAACCAATACGAGTAGAAAGATACGATATGGATATAAAGAGTGAGGAACATTCTCGAGAAAACTCAACGCTTGCTCCAGGTAACTCTTCTTTTGATGGTTTTTATCGAACAGTTAAAATGGATGATAAAACATATACAAAATGGGGATGGGAAATATCTCCCGAAGGTTTCTTAGAGGGATTGCATATGTTGAAAGCGCGTTACGGTGACATAAAGATGTATGTAACGGAAAATGGACTTGGTGATGAAGATCCGATCATTGACGGAGAAATTGTAGATGTTCCGAGAATTAAATTTATTGAAGCGCATTTAAAAGTAATGAAGCGTGCAATTGAAGAGGGAATTAACTTAAAAGGTTATTATGCATGGTCAGTGATTGATCTTTTAAGTTGGTTAAATGGATATAAAAAGCAATATGGCTTTATTTTTGTCGATCATAATGATAACTTAAAACGTAAGAAGAAACTTTCGTTTCATTGGTATAAACGTGTGATCGAAACGAGAGGGGAAGAGTTATAACAGATAAAAGAGTATTTTAGGAGAAAGTGTATGAGTGCAAAGTATAAACAAATTGCAGATGTGTTAGAGCAAAACATTCGAGATGGGCTTTTTAATGAAACGAAAAAACTACCTACAGAAGAAGCGTTGATGAATCGATTTGAAGTAAGCCGTAATACGATACGTAAAGTAATTAGTCAGCTTGTGAATAGAGGTTATATTTTTCAAGTGCAAGGTAGTGGCATGTTTTTACGCGAAACTTCTGTAACAGATTACATTAATTTAGGAAGTTTACGTGGATTAACGAAAAATCTTGTTTCACAAAATATTGAAACGAAAGTGTTAGAGCTTGAAGTAATAGATGCGGACGAAGAGATAGCAAAGCAGATGCAATGCGAAGCTGGAACTAGGTTGTATTTTTTGAAGCGCTTAAGAATTGTAGATGCTAAACCATTCTCTATTGAAGTAAGTTATTTCAAAAAGGATATTATTCCATATTTGAACGAAGAAATAGCATTAAGCTCTGTATACAGTTATTTCATTGAAGATTTACGATTAAATATTGGTTTTGCTGATAAAGTTATTAGTTGTGAAAAAGTAAATAAAGAAAATGCACAGCTTTTAGAATTAAATGAAGGTGATCCGGCGCTTCTTATTGAAAATACAGTGTATCTTGTAAATGGAACAATTTTTGAGTTATCTCAGTCGATGTTTCATTATGAAAAGGCGAAACTTTTAAATCGAATTAATTTTAAATGAAAAATTATTGTGTGAAAAAAGCAACTGGTCCTAAGTGATCAGTTGCTTTTTATTTTTTAAGTGGATGAGCAAAAAAACACGAAAGTGGTTGGTCCGCTTTTTGCAAACATCTATTATGATAAGAGAAGAAAGGTAGTATGTTATCAACGTTTTAAAGAGGAAGGTTTTTATGTAAGTTCTTTAATTAAAATAGATGGGTCTTAGAGAGGTGAAAAGACAATGAGTTTTGCAATTTCACTAGTCGTTATTATTGTAATTGTATCGCTATTTGGGACTGTAATAGTTGCAAGAAACGTGGAGGAGAATTACGGTAAGTCTACAAAAAGAAATGTGAAAAACTTATCTGCAATCTATATTCTTCTTCTTTTTGTTCTACTAGTTGGGGTAACATGGTATGCGGTAATGATTTAATAGTTTGTAAAAGAACTGAAATGAGAGTATGAAGTTGGAATTTCAGAAGCTATTGAGTAATCAGAAAGAGAACCATTTTGGATATATCCATTTACGGATAAGAAAATGTGACTAATTAATACTATTTTTACGGTGAATACTGTTAGTAAAAAATGAGGATAGTTCGTTTTGAAAGGAGGGAACTATATGGAATGGAAACCAAATCGTGCAGATAAGACACCTGTATATAAACAAATTGCAGATTATATTGAAAGAGGCATTTCTTCAGGCGAATTTCCTTCTGATAGTAAGTTACCTTCTGAGCGTATGTTAGCAAAGGAATTACAGGTGAACCGGAGTACAATAGTAGCTGCGTATGAAGAATTAAAATCACTTGGAGTAGTAGAACGGCAAAAGGGAAGCGGAACACGGGTCAATACAGACATATGGGGTGTCTCACATAAACGAATACCGAACTGGGGTAGGTACGTGGAGGATGGATCGTTCTTACCTAACGTACCACTCGTTCAACAAATTCGAACGGAAACACAAAAAGATGATTTAATTAATTTAGCAAGTGGTGAACTGTCACCAGAATTAATTCCAAGTGACAGATTTCGAACAATTTTGTCGGAGAAAACATTTATGGAAAATCTCGGCTATGACCATCCACTTGGAAATGAGATGTTGAGAAAAACAATTGCAGCACATGTTCAGCAATATAAACAAATTGAAGCAGATTCAAGCTCTATTCTTATTACATCTGGAGCACAACAGGCACTTAATCTTATCGTTCAATGTTTATTAAAACCTGGCGATGCGATTGCGATTGAAGATCCTTCGTATTGTTTTTCGCTTCCAATGTTTAAATCGGCCGGTTTAAACATATTTCATTTACCTGTTGATGAGCATGGAATGAATCCAGATGACTTAATCGATTTGCACAAAAAGCATCGCATTCGTATGGTATTTTTGAATCCAGATTATCAGAATCCGACGGGTACTGTGCTTTCATTAGCGAGACGTAAAAAAATTTTAGAACTGTCTTCTGAGTTCGGTATACCAATTGTAGAAGATGATCCGTATAGTTTAATCTCTTTTAATGGAGAAGTGAACCCAACATTAAAATCAATGGACCAAAATGGAAATGTTCTTTATATAAGTTCACTATCAAAAATTGTTGCATCAGGATTACGTATTGGATGGGTAATTGGTCCTACACGCGTAATTGAGCGTTTAGCAGATGCAAAGCAACAAGTTGATTTTGGCCATAGTGTATTTACGCAGTGGGTAGCAAATCAATTTTTAGAATCAAAGGATTTCCATACACATATTACGATACTTCGTGGACAATTGAAGCAAAGAAGAGATGAATTAATTGCAGAGCTTGAAGGAACATTGGGAGAACGAGTTGAATGTTTCGTGCCAGAGGGTGGAATACATGTATGGTGTAAAGTAACAGGAAAGTTTGATGAATATCACTTATTAGGTGAATCTATACGGAATGGTGTCGCATTTGTTCCGGGCAGTGTTTTAGGTTCGAAAAATGAATATATACGATTTACGTTTGGTAGAGCGAATATAGAACAAATTCAACTTGGAATTAAACGGTTTGCCGACACGCTAAATGAGATTTCATAATATGGATGTGTGATAGTGAAATGAGGGAAAGAAATGAAGTACGTGACGCTTTTACTTCAAGTAGGCGTGCTATATGTATTTAGCCTAGTGGGTACGTGGATTCAGGAAATATTCCATCTATCAATACCAGGGAATTTAATAGGGATGTTAATACTGTTCCTGCTCCTTTCCACTCGCGTTTTACCGTTAAAATGGTTTGAGTTAGGTTCGGAAAAGTTAATCGTATTTTTACCGTTATTTTTAATCCCTTCGACAACAGGGCTCATGGAATACGGGTCTTTTCTTTTCAGTAAGGGAAGTATTATATTCCTTTTAGTAGTTGCAAGCACTGTAGTAACTTTGATTGTTTCAGGGTATATAAGTCAATTATTAGTCACATCAAAAAAATAAAATCGACAAGGTGCACGATTCAAATGGTCTTAATTATTATTACTGTAGCAATTTATTTCTTGGCGACAAAGCTATATAAAAAATTTACGTTTGCATTTACGTTACCAGTGTTAACAGTTACGGCAATTATGATTTGTTTATTTTTGATTTTTGGTATTTCTCATCATGAGTATAGGGAAAATGGGGGAAACATTCTTTCAAGCTTATTGAGCCCTGCAATTGTAGCATTGGCCATACCTCTATTTAAAGAGCGAAAGATACTGATGAAAAATTTTTCATCGATACTAATCGGAGTAGTGATAGGTATAGTGGCTGTAACGAGCATGAATGTAGTGATTGGCGGAATTTTAAATATAGATAAGGAACTTATATTAACTACTTTACCACAGGTAGCGACAATGCCAATTGCCCTTTCAATAGCGGATCAAATTGGTGGTATTCCATCTATGACTTCTAGTTTTGTAGTTGTTGCAGGAATAACAGGTGCTATGATCGGACCAACAGTACTTAAGTTTTTCCGTATAACAAGTACGATTGGAAAAGGAGTTGGAATGGGCTGTGCATCACATATTATCGGTGTGAGTCGTTTAGTGAAAGAAGGCGAGAAAGAAGCGACTATCGGTTCGGTAACGATGATTGTAACTGGAATACTTATTAGTATACTAATACCGTATGGAACGAAATTTATTTTTTAAATGTAATGGAGATGATAACAATGACAACATGGTTTATAGTTACATTATTTGTTTTTGGAGCTATTAAAGTATTAGTTTCTAGCATGCCCACTTCTGTTGTAGAATCAATTATTAGTAGATTTGAATTGCATCAAAAGCTTGAGGCGGAAAATACTTCTATATCGATAGATGGAAAAAATATAGAGGGAGAAATGAAACTACAAGTTATTCATGAATTTAATGAGGCGTTGTTTTTAGATAAACATTATTTCCCGCCGCACGGAGAAGGGACACCAATAGTCATTGATACGAAGAAAGGGAGTAAAGAGATTAGATTTTCGCTATATAGCTATGAGGAACATGTTGATGTCATTAAGCAATATAAGAAGAAAGTCGTTGCCTATCGTTTACGCTCTAAAAGCCTTCAAACATTGACACCATTAGTAATAACGGAAGAGTATGCTTAAGAAGAGACCTATAATGGTCTCTTTATTTTTTTATCCAATTATATACGTTCCAAATAAAAGAATGAAAAATTATATAACCAAATAAAGAATATGTATGGTTCCAATTCGCACTATGTACAAATAAACCTAAACTTTCAGCAATCTGTTCAAAAAGGCTAGCACAAATACCGATTGAAATAATAAATGAAATTCTAGAAACTTTAGATAATTTTTTTGAAATGTGTATAAAGATAACTGTTAAAATCGGCAGTACGAACAATGTAAAAGCTATATTAACCGAAAATGTGGATGAGAAGGGCCTAGCCGGAAAGGAATATATTTGTTTATGAACAAAAAAGGCATCTAAGCAAGTTGCAATAATAGAAGAGAGAAAGATTGTAACTACTAATGCTAGAAACTCATTCTTCTTCTCGGAGGAGGACATTTTTCTTTGCGAGAATGGCGATTTCAATTTTTTCGAGTGTTTTGCAGTAGTCTTCTGTAATTTGTCCATTTATATTTTCCTCCTTATCAACTAAGTAATTTACAACTTGCCAATCGGTAAACCAATCTTCACTGTCAACTTCTTCATGCTTCATATCTCGCCATGCATAGATGAGTGCAGGGCTGTATATACGATAAGCGCCATTTCGTAACTGGCATTTCTTAATTCGGCGCTTATAAAACTCACGGGAAAAAGATTCATTTACACTTGAAAATAAATGGGGCCAGTAATCTTTCCTAGATCCTGTATGTGGATGGTGTTGAGCCCAGCTTATTATTTGAGATAAAACATGTGTATCTCGAAATAATAATGAGTACAATCTTTTTCCAATTAATATCCGTTCATGTAAGGAAGTGAAATGTTTCATTGTATCACCAAATAGTAATACTTTTTGTTTCTTATCATTTTCGTAGAATGGGAAAAGGATATGATTAAACTGAAAGAAATCAAAGAGTTTAAATCCAATACTATTTAGTACAGTCTTTTTAAATTGTACATTTTGAATTACTCTTTTTTCTAAGTAGTTTTGTTCATTAATAATAGTTGCAATTGCTAAAGTTTTTTTGTTACCTGTTTTCCAAAAATGGTTCCACATCGTTTCCATAAATGTAGAAACATTTAGGTGAGGGAGAAGGTGAAATAACTTTTGTGATCTCTTTACACTTTGTTCGTAAAGTAAAAATTGAGGGTATACATCTTGGAAAATAAGCCAATTCCCTCTTTCTAAAAAAGAAAAAAATATGAATTGATCTTTCTCTGATAAAATTCTCGTATATAAATCGCCCTTTAAATCAGTCATATTCCAACCGCCGTTACGTGATACCATATGCCCAAGCAGTGCCCAATGTATTTCTGGATATTGAATGTAAAATTGGTAGTATGCGCGTGTTCTTGTAACATTATTTTTATTTAGTTGTTCTGTTTGTATTTTTATTTTGTTGATGATGAGTTGTTCTTCTTTCGTTAATTTATACATGGTGTCAGAAGGAATAAGTTTGCTTTTTTGTTTCAATTCATTTTTTACGTCGAATAGGGAGAGAGGCAGTGCTTTGGAAGGTCCGTTATATGTATGATTTGAATTGCTTCGGTCCATTCCGTTACCTCCCTTTTTCATAAATTTAAACATGATTATTGGCTATGAATCATTCTATTTATTTTATTACGAGTATAAGAAATAAATGAGCGGTGTTTTTTTACAAGGAATTTATTTATCATGCAAACAGTATAAAAAATCTTACTGTTGTGAGATGAAATGAAAAACAGAAACTACGTTTAATAGTTTCTGTTTTTTTATTTTGTCAATTAAATGTAACAAACGACGATTATGATTTGAATCAATTGAAAATAATTCAATAAATATTATTTAAATTGAGATGTTTCGTAGGAGGAAGAAGAATGTTAAATAAAATAATTTTAATTACTGGTGGTACAGGTTCGTGGGGGCATGAACTTATAAAACAACTATTAGAAAAATCACCGAAAGAAATTAGAATTTTTTCAAGAAATGAAACGGTTCAGTTTGAAATGCAGCAGCAGTTTATAAATGATGATAGGTTAAAATTTATTATTGGAGATATTCGTGATAAAGATCAACTAGTCTATGCTTGCCAAGGTGTACATTATGTGTTCCATCTTGCAGCTTTAAAACATGTTCCAGTATGTGAGTATTATCCTTATGAAGCTATAAAAACCAATATACATGGTACGCAAAATGTAATTGAAGCCTCTATACAGATGCAAGTTGAAAAAGTTATATATGTTTCAACTGATAAAGCAGCTGATCCATCAAATACGTATGGGATGACAAAAGCAATTGGTGAAAAATTAATGGTTCATGCGAATATACAAACGAAGAAAACAAAATTCATTTGTGTTCGTGGTGGAAATGTTTTAGGAACGAGTGGAAGTGTAGTACCACTTTTTAAACAACAAATTAAAAAATCTTCACAAGTAGGGATTACCGATGCGAATATGACTAGATTTTTCTTAACAGTTGAAGATGCTGTTGGGTTGTTATTTAAAGCCGTATCTCAAGGTAGAGGCGGGGAAATCTTTGTTATGAAAATGCCGGCATGTAAAATAACAGATTTAGCAGAAGTATTAATTGAAGATTCTGGAAAAGAAAATGTTAAGGTAAAAGAGGTAGGGATAAGACCGGGTGAAAAATTAAGTGAAATGCTTCTATCTGAGGTAGAGAGTAAAACAAGTATAAGTTTTGATCAAAATTATTTTGTGGTACTACCGACTATTCCTATACAAGGACTTCAACAATATTATTCAAGCTATCCTCTAGTGGATGTGAAGAGTTTTAGTTCTCAACAAGATTTACTTGCAAAACATGAGGTGAAACAAATGCTATTAAAAGGAGGGTTTTTGCGATGAAAAAAAATGCGAGCCTTTTAATAACTGGTGCAAATGGTTTCACAGGACGCCATGCTTGCCACTATTTTTTACAGCAGGGCTTTCATGTAATTCCTATGTTTCAAAATCGTGCATATGGAGAAAAAATTAGAAATGGTATTACTTGTAATTTAACTAATAAGAGCGAAGTAATGAAGGTAATGAAACAAATAAAGCCAGACTACGTATTGCATTTAGCAGGAAGGAATTCGGTTATAGAATCTTGGACAGCTGCCCTTGAATATATAGAGGTTAATGTAATAGGAACATTATATTTATTAGAAGCAATTAAGCAAGAAGCCTCGCATTGTAGAACATTAGTTATAGGATCTGCTTTGCAAGCAGATAGTATGAACGAAATAAAAATTTCAAATCCATATAGTTTAAGTAAAACGATGCAAGTTATTATTGCAGAGGCTTGGGGAGGATTAATGGATTCAAATATTATCATTGCAAAGCCCTCAAACTTAATTGGTCCAGGGGAATCGAATGGCATTTGTTCGATTCTCGCAAAGAAAATGATAGATATAGAATCAGGTAGAAGTAAAGCCATTATTGAAGTAAACAGTTTGAAAGATAGTAGAGATTTTCTAGATGTACGTGATGCGATTAAAGCGTATCATGTGTTATTACGAGATGGAATAAATGGAAAACAATATAATATCGGATCAGGAGTAAAACGATCTTTGTTAAATGTACTAGAACAATATAAAGAATTAACACAGCTAAATTTTTTTATAGAGGAAACAGAGAAAAGTGGGAGCGACTCAAATGAGAGTTTAGCAATAGAGGAAATAAAAAGGTTAGGTTGGATCCCAGAAATTGAATTTCATCAATCATTAAAAGATGTACTTGAGTATGCGAAGTGTAGTGACATCTGCATGCAATGAAAAACAAAAAAGGGTGTAAGAAATATATGAATGATTATGAAATAATAGATAATCAAAATACGCTATTTCTTTCAATTGTTGATGCGTTGGATTGGAGAGATGAAGAAGCGCATGTATTGCGTCTTTATGAGGCAATACATAAATATCAAGCGTATGTAGAAGAAAAAAGGGTTAATCAAATAAAGTCAGCATTAGAGACGGAAACTAGATATGTGATTCAAATCTTTGCTCAATACGAGTGTAGTGAGTATGGAAATGATTTTTATGAACTCATTAAAGATCTTTTACAAGATATAGAGGTGGAGTTAAAGATTTATATAAAAAATAATAATTTTATTTACATTTAAAAGGTAAATATAAAGCTAGATTTTTAATAATAAAGGTGGGTATAAGTTATGAGCAAAACGATTCTTTTTACTGGGGGCGGTACAGCCGGACACGTTATGATTAATATTGTATTAATTCCTAAATTTATAGAGAAAGGCTGGAGAGTCGAGTATATTGGATCCAAAAATGGAATTGAAAAATCATTAGTGCAAAATGTTAAATACAATAGTGTTTCAACGGGCAAGCTTAGGAGATATTGGGATTGGGAAAATTTTAAAGATCCTTTTAAAATTATACGAGGTTGTTTACAAAGTTATAAATTAATTAAGAAAACAAAGCCTGACGTTATCTTTTCAGCAGGAGGATTTGTTTCAGTTCCTGTAGCTATAGGAGCATGGTTAAATCGTGTGCCTATAATTATACGTGAACCAGATAGCACATTAGGACTTGCCAATAAAATAGCATTACCTTTTGCTACAAAGCTATGCACAACATTTCCTCAGACAGGAGAAAATGTAAGTAATGAGAAGAAGGTTTATGTAGGACCAATTGTAAGGGAAGAAATTGAGAAGGGTAACGTATTACGAGGAAGAAGATATTGTGAATTTCAGCAAGATAAACCAGTATTATTAATTATGGGTGGGAGTCAAGGTGCTAAGTGGATAAATGATATGGTAAGGGAATGTTTAGATACAATGCTATTAAACTTTAATATTATTCATATATGTGGTAAAGGGAAGGTAGACCCATCTATTGGCATGGAGGGGTATATGCAATTTGAATATATAGGCGACGAGTTGCCGCATATACTAAATATGGCAAGTGTTGTAGTTTCCAGAGCGGGTTCTACTGCTATTTCTGAATTGTTATTTTTGAAGAAACCGATGTTGCTTATCCCGTTAACTAACAGTTCCAGCAGGGGAGATCAAGTTTTAAATGCTGAATATTTTTCACGGCAAGGATATGCGGAAGTTATACTCCAAGACAGAGTAAGTACGAATACATTTATACATGCAGTAAATAAGTTGTATACAAATAAGGAGAAATATATTCAAAACATGAATGGATATAAGAAAACAAATGATGAGGGAATTCATCAAATAATAGATATAATAAATGAAGTGGTGGAGTAATAGAAATGTAAATAGAAAAACAAAAGGAAAGAAGGTATCTTCTTTCCTTTTTACTATATTTGTTCAAATTCATTATTATTTATTCTAATTAGTTATGTACTATCGGTGAATGCCGTTTTCTAATAGCTCAGTAAATGCATGAATATGAATAGGTTTACTGTAATAATAACCTTGAATAAACTGACATTTATTTTTTTGAAGGAAATTTACGTGCTCTTTCGTTTCTACACCTTCAGCAATGACAGACATTCCTAATGTATTTGCTAATGTGATGATCGTTTTAATAATTTCCATTCCATCATCACATGTTTCAGACATTGTAATAAATTCTCTCGGGATTTTTAACGTATCAATTGGATACAAAGGTAAGTAGGCTAGCGAAGAATAACCTGTACCAAAATCGTCGATAGAAATGTGAATCCCTAAACTTTTTAGTGTACGCAGTTTTATCAATGTTTCTCGCTCATCCATCATTGCAATTCGCTCTGTTAATTCAAGATCAAGAGAGCTTGCTGGTAAACCTGTATTTGTTAAAGTAGAAGAAATAGATTTTACAAAATCTTCTTGTTCAAATTCTTTAGCAGATAAATTTACACCTATTTTTAAATGTGAATATCCGAGTGCGTGCCAACGTTTCATTTGCTTGCAAGCCTGCTCTAATGTCCATTTTCCTATTGAAATAATTTGTAGTGTTTCTTCTGCAATCGGAATAAACTCGTATGGAGAAATAATACCTAATTCAGGATGATTCCACCTAATTAAAGCTTCTGCACCGATAATTTTATTAGATTCACTATCAACTTGAGGTTGATACAAAAGGAACAATTCTTCATTTTGTAGTGCGTTTGGTAAATCTTTTTCTAATCGTAATCGTCTTTCAATTTTTTTAGCGATTACATCGTCATAAATAGAGACAGAGTTAAGCTCTTTTGCTTTTGCATCATACATTGCAACATTAGCGTTTTTCAGAAGTGTAGCGGTATCGATTCCGGAATGTGGATAAATAGCGATGCCGATACTCAGTGATAAAGTTAATTTATGCTCATGTATGATAAATGACTTTTTCATGCATTCAAATAATTGGTTACATAATTGGAATAAGTAATCTTCGTCAATATAGTTTTCAATTATGATTGTAAATTCATCGCCACCGATTCTTGAAAGATGAGTATGTGATGGAAGACATGATTGGAATCGCTTTGCTACTTCTTCTAATATGTAATCTCCTGATGAATGTCCAAGTGTATCGTTAATTGCTTTAAAGCGATCTAAATCTAAATATAATAATGCAAACTCGCTTTCTGTTATTTTAGCATTTTTTATAACTCTCTTTAATTTCTTATGGAAAAAGGCACGGTTCCCAATTTTCGTTACAGTGTCATGGAATGCTAAATATTTTATTTCTTCTTGCTGTTTTTTTAGTGCAGTAATATCTTTCACCATAATATAGCTTCCTGAAATTTGTCCGTCTATTATAATAGGAATGATTGTAACGTATAAAAAATAAGTAAAGCCATCTTTATATTGAGAACTAAGTTGTAAGAATGCCGATTCTTGTTGTTTCACTTTTTCTAATGCCAATGCTAGCTTATGCTTATCTTCATCTAAAATGATCGAAAAACAAGTTTCACCTAGTAACTCATCCGTTGGTGCCCCAAGTAGTACACTCCCAGCCTTATTTACATTTAAGAATATTCCATTTAAATCAATGGTGAAGATAGGGTCAGGATGATATTCATATAATGATTTAAACTTTTGCTGTTTTTGAGAAAGAGCCTCTGATTTATGAACTAAATCAGACGTCCGTAAAGTAACTTTTTCTTCTAGTTGGGCATTAAATGCCTGCAAACGTTTTGTTAAGGAATTGTTTTGCATACGTACGATAGAATGACGAATGAGTACGAAAATAAAAGTAATACAATTTCCTGTAATGAGAGTTGAAGAGGATGTTTGTTCTTTTAATGTAAACCCGATTAGTATTGCAACAGCAAGATAGGGAAATACAACTAAAGCTTTTTTTCCTATTATAGGGTTTACAAGGAAATAATTTTTATGGCTATTATGATCTTCTGAAATAGAGCCAGCTATTGCAATAAGTAATATAGGTATTCTATATAAAAGACGTAATAATATTATAGTTTCAGTTGATAAGTGGTTATTTAAGTAAAAATAAATATAGTTAAAAGTTGCAGAACTTATTAATACAAAAATAAAGATATAAATTTTCCGTTTGGAATTAAAAATTGTTGGACGGAAAAAGAGACTAACACCTAGCAGTAGAAATAATAAATCTGCAATTGGGTATAAAAATGAAAGGAAAACATCTCCTAGTGAAAGAGCGAATATATTTAAATTTGGTTGATTAAATAAATACCATTCTAATGTGAATATGGAAGTAAGCACTATGCATATATCACAAATAAAGAACGCTTTTTCCCATTTATTGCATTCCTTTAAGATTTTATAGCAGAAAGCGATAAGACAGAAAAATAGAAAAACCATGTAAAATACATCAGAAACCGTAAAACGATGTATTGGAATTTCGAAGAAGCTATCTTGATATGTATATACTATTTTTCCTAATAAAAAACTACCAATTGCTATTGTAATACATATCCAAAACGGATTTGAACTGACTTTCTTAGAATATATAGAGTAAATCAGTGATACAAATGTAATGGCTTCAACGACAAGTGAAGCGAAGCGTACATCTGAATTTGAAAAATGAGTAGGGAACAGATAGAAAAACATAAAATAGATTGAATAGCATATCAATGTTCCGATTAATATACATAATTGTAAATTTTTATTTAATTTCAATGAAATCACCTTCTTTAATTATGCACTATGTTCGTTATATCTATACATAATAATATTATTTAAGAATTGTATCAGATTTCCTTATAAAAATCATGTTTATAAGGAAAGTGTTAAAGAGTGTAAGTATTCTTAAGGTTGAAAAAATATTGCGGTTGATAGTATAGACTGTATCAAGACTTTAAATAGAAATTGTATATTTAGTCATCCTTTGAATTGTAAAGTTTTTTTAGTGATTTGTAAGTGGAGATGCAAAATTGCATATAAAATGATGTGTATCTTTTTTTGGTGAGATTTTTATTTTTGATCTGAAAATTAACATTTGTGAAAATGTTGAGAAAGGATATAAAATAAGAACGTGTATTCTTACAGAGTGGAATAGTATTGCCACTAAATAGGGAGGCTTTTTTATGATATATCGAATTAAAGATGCAGAAATATACTATGAAATTGTGGGAGAGGGTAAACCAGTCATTATCATACATGGCTGCTCCCCTGACCATAGGTTAATGATGAAATGTATGGAATCAGTATTTCAGAAGTATGAAGGTTATAAGCGAATATATATTGATTTACCTGGTATGGGAAAATCGAATGCTCCAAATTGGATAAATAGTTCAGATCGTATAGTAGAAGTGCTTATCACATTTATTGAGGAAATCATTTCTACTGAAAAATTTTTATTGGTAGGAGAATCATATGGAGGCTATTTAGCCAAAGGTATACTTGCAAAGATGTTTGAGAGAGTTAGCGGATTATTATTAGTATGTCCTGTTGTTGTAGCGGAGCCAGAAAAAAGGATTCTTCCAGATAAACAGGTAATTGTACAAGATGAGGAATTTTTAAATACGCTCACTTCCACAGAAAGAGAGGAATTTTGTGAGTTAGCTGTAATAGCAAATGAATATACATATAAGCGATTTAAAGAAGAAATTAAGCCTGGGTTAGATGTTGCTAATGATGAATTTATTGAAAGGTTGCAAAAGAATTACTCTCTTACTATGGATTTTCAGCGTAAAAAATATGAAAATCCCGTTCTTTTACTGACTGGAAGACAAGGTATATCAGTAGGTTATCAAAATATTATAGAAATTATTGAAGAATATCCAAGGGCAACATTAGCAGTGTTAGATATGGCAGGGCATAATTTGCAAATTGAGCAGCCTGAATTATTTGAGAGTTTAGTAGGAGAATGGATTAGACGAACAAATCAGCACAGTTTATAAAGTATTTTAGTATTACGCCTAAGTGTTGAAATGGGATAAATGAACGTGATTTATTAACTTATCTCGCTATTTGCCGGGCAGTAAGACCCCCACCTCAAAATTTAGCGGAAGCAAAGAAATTAGCTGGGGGCGGGCTGCCTGTAAAAGCCCGATTAGTGAGGGCTAATTAAAGTTTCACTTTATAAAAAATTTTAAGGAGAAATTATGAGCACATATATTTATATGGTTAGACATGGTGAATCACCAAAACTAGAAGGAAATGAAAGAATGCGCGGGTTAACTGAGAGGGGACATATGGATGCCCGTAGAGTAACTGACATATTAAAAGCGGAGAGGATTGATACTTTTATTTCCAGTCCTTATAATCGGGCTATGCTAACGATAGAGGAGTCAGCTAATTTCCATGAAAAAGAAATAGTAGTATATGAAAATCTTAAAGAGTGTATGTTTTCAAGTGAGGATCAGGTTATATCAGACAAAGAGGTGTATCCACTTGTACAGAAGATGTTCTCTAATCCGGACTTTGCACGAACGGAAGGAGAGTCATATGCAGATTGCCAGAGAAGAGTAGTGAAAGTATTAAAAGAAATCTTAATGGATTTTCAAGGATGCAAAATTGTAATTGGTACACATGGGCTTGTCATGACATTAATGATGAACTATTTTGATAAACAATATGGTTTTGAATTTTTAATGAATACGTCAAAACCGGATATATATAAGATGGAGTTTAAAGAAGAACAATTAATGAATGTAGAGAGATTATGGAAAGAGGAATAAAATTAGTTGCATGGATTTTGTTGTAAAAGTTACTTTTATAGCAAAGTCTTTTGTTTTGAATAGAAAGCATCTTTATCAACTATTTTTAGAATGTTAAATAAATAAGTAATTATTCAGTCTTTGAATAAATTATGGAGAAATTGGTTTAGGGAAACAATTTTAAATGTGTCAAAACTCCAAACGTTGGATTTATATTCAATAGGAGAAAAAGATGTAGAATTTTGTCTTACAGTCCCCGTTTACTTTTCATTTCATTACATATAGGCTTTGTGGTGTAAGGGAGGACATCACCTTTACACAAAATCTATAAGGAGGTCATTGTAATGAAACAGATTAAAAAGTTTGCGGGAGTTGCTTTAGCGGGGACGATTGGATTAAGTGGACTACTGTTTTTAGAACCAAGTGTAAGCGTTGCGGAAGCACAGCAAGTGAAAGTAGAAAATTTCAATATAATTGATGTAACGATGAATCTAAATGAATTGTATGTATTAAGTGGCAGAAGTATTGATATTCTTTCTGGAGATAAAGAAGCAATTCAGTTAAATAAATACACAATTAGTTTTAATAAACCTGGGAAGTATGTGATTAAAGTAAATGGCTGTATTTATGATGATGTATATACTTTTATTGTAAATGAGTAGTATATATTCTTAAATTGCGAGATAAAAACAGAAACACCCTATTTGCGATGAGAGTCGTAAATAGGGTGAATTTATTTGTATTAAGCTGTACTTTAAATATGTTCACTAATTTTCTTTTTGTTATGTAAAATATGTAAAAGTGTTAACAATGTAAATGAAATATACATCTTCACATTCAAAAAAGTTAAAATATTTCGTTTTAAGGATTATAATGGAGGGAGAAACATAAAAGGGAGTGAATGAACTTGAAACAAGAACTTATTGAAAGATTTACGAGATATGTAAAAATTGATACGCAATCAAATGAAGAAAGCCATACAGTACCAACAACACCAGGACAAATTGAGTTTGGTAAGTTATTAGTGGAAGAGCTAAAAGAAATTGGTTTAACAGAAGTAACGATGGATGATAATGGTTATGTAATGGCAACACTTCCAGCTAATACGGACAAGGATGTTCCTGTAATTGGATTTTTAGCCCATTTAGATACAGCAACAGACTTTACAGGGAAAAACGTCAAACCACAAATTCATGAAAATTTTGATGGTAATGCAATTACGTTAAATGAAGAGCTAAATGTTGTGTTAACACCAGAGCAGTTCCCGGAATTACCATCATATAAAGGACATACCATTATTACAACTGATGGTACAACACTTCTAGGAGCAGATGATAAAGCTGGTCTTACAGAAATTATGGTTGCAATGAACCATTTAATACATAATCCGCAAATTAAGCACGGGAAAATAAGAGTAGCATTTACACCGGATGAAGAAATTGGTCGTGGGCCAGCGCATTTTGATGTAGAAGCGTTTGGTGCATCATTCGCTTATACGATGGATGGAGGCCCATTAGGTGGTTTAGAGTATGAAAGTTTTAATGCTGCAGGTGCTAAGTTAACGTTTAACGGAACGAATACACATCCTGGAACAGCGAAAAATAAAATGCGCAATGCTACTAAACTGGCTATGGAGTTTAACGGGTATTTACCAGTAGAAGAGGCGCCAGAATATACAGAAGGCTATGAAGGATTCTATCATTTACTTTCTTTAAATGGTGATGTTGAGCAAAGTAAAGCGTATTATATTATTCGAGACTTTGATCGTGAAAATTTTGAGGCGCGTAAAAATAACGTTAAAAATATTGTGAAGACTATGCAAGAAAAGTATGGCGAAGATGCAGTCGTTTTAGAAATGAATGATCAATACTATAACATGCTTGAAAAAATTGAACCGGTAAGAGAAATTGTTGATATTGCATATGAAGCAATGAAAAGTTTAGACATTGAACCAAATATTCATCCGATTCGCGGAGGCACAGATGGATCACAATTATCATATATGGGATTACCGACGCCGAATATTTTCACTGGTGGTGAAAACTATCACGGTAAATTTGAATATGTTTCGGTAGATACTATGGAAAAAGCCGTTCAAGTTATTGTGGAAATTGCAAGACGTTTTGAGGAGCAAGCTTAAAAAAGAACCAAGTAGTACGAATGTGCTACTTGGTTCTTTTTAATATAGTACTCGCCACAAATAAAAAGTCGCATAAGACTCCCAATTAGCCCAGTTTGCCGCGAAACCTTTTATTTCATTTTTAGTCGGTTTATTTTCGGAACCTGTTATAAATTTAATTGCATTATGCAGACCAACATCATCAATTGGAAAAGCTGAAGGAAATCTTAAACAACGCATTAAAACATAGTTGGCAGTCCATGGCCCTATACCATGGATAGCAGTTAATTGTTTCTCAGCAACCTTTACATCTTGTGTTTGCAGTAAATCCTCTTTTGATAGTTTTCTCTCTGTAATAAGCTTCGCAATACCGATTAAATATTCACATTTTCTAGTCGTCATTTTTAATTGTTGGAGATCTTCTACATGTAGATTTGCAATTGTTTCAGGTGATGGGAATATCCAATGCTTTCTACCGTCCCATTCTACATAACTGCCAAATTGCTCAACTAATCTTCTTTTTAGCGTATAAGCATATGTTAAGTTAATTTGTTGACCGATAATTCCCCAGGAAAGTGCCTCAAATAAGTCTGGAATACCTAAATTACGAAGGCCATAATATTGTTCAATTGGTCCTTGAAGGAGTAAATCATGTTTAGCTAATGTATAAAAGGGAGCTAAATCAGTAGCTAAATCAAACCATTCTTTTACATAGTTAGCTACAGCTTCACGTATCGATTTTTCAGATGTATATGATTCTTCTAAACAACGTATTTGAATATTGCCATCTGTATTCACACTAATTTCAACTAAAGGATTTACATCTTGAACAGGGATAACTTTATAAATTTTGTTATCTTCAATATGAAACATACATTCATTGTTAGAACGTGATAGATAACGTAAATTTTCTTGGAAACAAAATTCTTTTGGAACTGCTATAGATAATGCGCTATTATATTCTGCTGTCATATGAATTCCACCTGTAACTTTTCTAATGTAAGCAATTTTTTCTTCATTTCTAATCCACCCCTAAATCCGGTTAGTTTCCCATTCTTCCCAATAACACGGTGACAAGGAATAGTAATAAGGAGAGGGTTAGCAGCAATAGCAGAAGCAACGGCGCGCACAGCTTTAGGTTTTTGAATTTTTTCAGCAATTTCTGTATAAGAATATGTCTTTCCATAAGGAATTTCACGTACCGTATTCCAAACAGATAATTGAAAATTAGTTCCATAAGCATCGATAGGAAATGTAAAAGTTTCTCGCTTGTTTTCTAAATACTCGATAACTTCTTGCGTATATATTTGCAAGTAATCTGGACTATGAATCAATATATGTTGGGGCAGTTTTTTTCTAGCCCATATATTTAATTCTTCAAAGTTTTCGTCTTGTGATCCAATGAAACATAGTCCATTTTCAGTTGCAGCAATATGAAATCGCCAATTTTTATGTGTAAGTAGCGTCCAATATATATAATTATTTTTGTAGGAATTCATTATCGTATCCCTCTTTCATCTCGTTCTTTTTTCGATATTCAGTAGGAGTAAAGCTGGTTTTCTTTTTAAATAAAGTTGCGAAATACTCTGGGTTTTCTATCCCGACAGCAGTACTAATTTCTTTAATAGATTGATTTGTGTGTAAAAGGTATTTGGTTGCTTTAAGAATTCTGAATTGTTGTATATATTCTATAGGAGTTAGCCCTATTATTCTTTTGAAAGTACGTTGTAAATGAAAAGGGCTACCGTGACACATTCCCGCAAGCATGTCGAGAGTTAAGGATTTGTCATAATGCTTTTCGATATAGTCTTTAATTTGTTCTACCCACTCTTCATTAGGTAAAGTGATCCCATTTGGCTTACAACGTTTGCACGGGCGAAAGTTTTCACTTAATGCTTGCTCTGCATGATGAAAAATTCGTACATTGTTTCTATTTGGTATTCTTGATTTGCATGATGGCCTGCAAAAGATTCCAGTTGATTTCACAGCATAAAAGAATTTGCTATCATAGGAAGAATCGTTATGAATAATTGCTTGCCAATACTCATTTGTTAATGTAACTCCTTCATTGTGCAAAGAACATCACCTCTGAAATTAGTATAACCTGAATAAAGTGCGTATGTATGTATTCATAAATGTAAGAGCAAGATTACAAAGGTGAAAATATCGGATGGCGTTTAGATTATTTTGTTGTTTCGGAAAGAATGAAAGACCAGATAACAGAAGCGAAAATTAATAGTGAAGTGATGGGATCAGACCATTGTCCAGTTGAATTACATATAAATTTCTAAAAAAAGAAGTATCTCCCTAATATTAGGGAGATACTTCTTTTTTTAATTCAGTTTGTTAAAATTTTTCAAATCATTCTTGAAATAATTTCATATTAAATATATACTTAGTAACGATAATCATTATCAGTGAAAATGATTATCAAGTGATGAAGACGTAAAAGAATTATAGTCTAGGGGAAGTGAACGTGAATGAGTTCTGGATAAAATTATTAATCTAATGAAATATATATATGGAATAAGATTCATATAGTTAAATTCTATTGAGAATATAGTTTGAAAATTTGAGAGGAGACATATAAAGATGAACAAGAAATTATTTACTTTAGGGATGGTTACCGTTTTAAGTGTAGGTTTAGTGGCATGTAATAGTGCGGATAAAACTTCAGGCGAGCAAAAACAACAGACAAAAGCTACGGAAACGAAAAAAGATGAAAAACGAAAAATTACATATTTAGGTAAAGAATATACAGTGCCAGCAAAAGTAGATAAAATTGCGACAGCTAGTTTAGAGTCAATGGAAGATGCGGCAGTACTTGGAATTAAACCAGTTGGTGCCATTACTGTAGGTGGTAAACTACCAAAATACCTGGAAAAAGAGTTAGAAGGTGCGAAATCTGTTGGTGAGAAAATGCAACCCAATTTCGAAACATTACTACAATTAAAACCAGATGTGATTACATCAAGTACGAAATTCCCAGCAGAAACAGCTGAAAAGTTTACGAAAGTAGCTCCTACATTCCCGGTATCACACGTTTCAACAAATTGGGAAGATAACTTAAAGTTAATGGGAGAATTAACTGGTAAAAAAGATAAAGCAGAAAAAATTATTAAAGACTACAATTCAGACGCTGAAAAAGCAAAAGCAAAACTAGGAGATAAGTTAAAAGATAAAAAAGTACTTGTCATTAGACTAAGAGCAAACGAATTATTCCTATATCCAGAAGGAGTATACTTCAACCCTGTAATTTATAAAGATCTTGGACTAACTGCTCCAGAACAATTGAAAACTGTAAAAGCACAAGAGAAAATTTCATTTGAAAAACTTGCTGAACTTAACCCAGATTATATTTTCTTACAATATGAGGCAAGTGAAAATAAAAATCCAAAAGTGTTAGAAGAAATTGAAAGTAATCCAATTTGGCAAAGTATGAATGCTGCGAAGGAAAAGAAAGTATTTGTAAACGTTGTAGATCCAATGGCGCAAGGTGGTACTGCTTGGAGTAAAACTGCCTTCTTAAAAGAAGCAGTGAAAAATTTATCTAAATAATACAATAAGTAAGGTGCGTTGAATGATATGCAGAAAACAAATGCAGTACCAGTAACTATATTATGTATAGCACCCATACTCATCTTATTTACAGTTATACTTTCGATTTTGTATGGGGCGAAAAGTATTGATGCTGAAACAGTGTGGAACGCATTATTTCATTTTGATTCAAGTGATGTAAATCATAATATTATTATTACTTCACGTTTACCAAGGGTAGTTGCAGCTCTTTTAGTCGGAGCATTTCTAGCCATATCAGGAGCACTTATGCAGGGGATGACAAGAAACTATCTTGCATCCCCTTCTATTATGGGTGTGACGGATGGTGCTGCCTTTGTTATTACACTTTGTATAATTTTTCTTCCAGGAATGTCATCAATTGGTATGGTTATATGTTCAATGATTGGTTCTGCACTCGGAGCCGGTATCGTGTTTGGTTTTGGTTCGCTCCTTCAAAATGGCTTATCACCAGTTAGGTTAGCGATTATAGGAACAGTTATTGGAACATTTTTAAGCAGTGTATCGGCTGCAATGGCTTCGTATTTCCAAATTTCTCAAAATGTTAGTTTTTGGTTTAATGCAAAGTTAGATCAAGTAGATCCTAATATAATTAAAATCACGATACCGTTTGGGATAATTGGAATAATTTTAGCATTGTTAATATCAAAATCTATTACCATTCTTTCATTAGGCGAAGAGGTTTCTATTAATTTAGGACAGCGTACAAAACTAGTTAAAGCGATGGCAATTTTATCGGTAATTTTTTTAACAGGAACAGCAGTTGCTTTAGTGGGGAAAGTTGGTTTTGTAGGTTTAATTATTCCGCACATTACCCGCTTTATAATTGGGGTAGATTATAAGTGGATTTTGCCATGTGCAGGTGTTATTGGTGGCGTTTTCTTAGCGTTATGTGACGTTTTGAGTAGATTTGTAAACTATCCATTTGAAACACCTATTGGAGTCGTTACCTCCTTAATTGGAATTCCTTTCTTCCTTTATTTAATCCGTACTAGAGGAGGAGAGAGACATGCTTAAAAGTTCAAGTCAACGTTTCGGAATGACGATGGGGATTATTATATTTTTAATACTATGTGCTATCTATATTAGTTTAACAAATGGTACGTTCGACATTACGATTACAGATGTATTTAAAACACTTTTTAGAATTGATCCAGTACCAGAACATGATTTAGTTATTTTTGAGTTTCGTCTTCCGCGTATCGTAATTGCTGGATTAGTAGGATTAGGCCTTGGTGTTGCAGGTGCTGTTATTCAAGGGATTACGAGAAATGGATTGGCGGACCCAGGTATTTTAGGAGTAAATGCCGGAGCGGGAACAGCGATTGTCATTTTTATGTTTTTCTTTCAAGGACAATTAAAAACCACAGACTGGGTTTCTATTATGATGATGCCAATGTTTGGTTTAGTAGGTGGATTAGGTGCAGCTATCATCATTTATCTGTTTTCTTGGAAAAACGGTAAATTAGATTCGCAGCGACTTTTATTAACAGGGATTGCAATTGGATCGGGATTTGGAGCTTTTTCTATGTACTTATCACTCAAAATGAAGTCAACTGATTTCGAGATGGCTGCAGTGTGGGTGTCTGGAAGCATATATAGTGCGAACTGGAAGTATATTGTGGCTATGTTACCATGGCTTATTATCTTAATTCCACTTATACAAAAGAAAGCTTATTTATTAGATTTATTCCAATTGGAAGAAACGAGTATTACAAGTTTAGGTGTTTCAGTAGAAAGAGAGAAATCGATTTTATTATTAAGCAGTATCGGGCTTGTGAGTGCATGTGTTGCTGTTTCAGGGAGTATCGGTTTTATTGGCTTAATGGCACCGCATATAGCGAAAAGACTTGTTGGTATTCAACATAAGTATATAATTCCTACGTGCGGCGTAATCGGAATGTTTCTTGTAATTGCCTCAGACTTTATTGCAAAAACAGTTTTCACACCTGTAGAGTTACCAGTTGGAATCGTTATTTCTATTGTCGGTGTACCGTATTTCTTATATTTACTTTATAAGGCGAAAGCGTAAGAGGAGGAATAAAAGTGAGTATTTTAAGTGCAAAAAATTTAGAAACAAGTTATGAAAAGCTTACAGTGTTTCGCGGTTTAAATGTGGAAATACAAGAAGGAAAAGTAACGACAATTATAGGTCCAAACGGTTGCGGTAAATCGACATTGTTAAAAACAATGGGAAGAATTTTAAAACAAAAAAGCGGAAAAGTATATTTGCAAGGGCAAGATTTACATACAATTTCAACGAAAGAAATTGCGAAGCAGTTAGCTTTACTCCCGCAAACTCCAATTGCACCAGGTGAACTTAAAGTGGAAGAATTAATTTCTTATGGACGCTATCCACATCGAAATAACGTAAATAAGTTAACGACAAAAGATAAAGAAATGATTGATTGGGCATTAAATATAACGAAAACTTCTGAATTTCGAACGAGACAAATTGCAAATTTATCAGGTGGTCAAAGACAAAAGGTATGGCTAGCGATGGCATTAGCACAAGAGACAGAAGTGTTGCTATTAGATGAGCCAACTACATACCTTGATATGTCTCATCAATTAGATGTATTACAAATTGTGGAGAAGTTAAATAAAGAACATAATTGTACGGTTGTTATGGTATTACATGATATCAACCATGCAGCAAGATTTTCAGATGAAATTATTGCAATGAAGGAAGGAGAAATTGTTACAACTGGTAGCCCAGAAGAAATCATTACAAATGAAGTATTAAAAGAAGTATTTCATATTGATGCACGTGTCATGATTGATCCGTATAACGGGGCTCCTGTTTGTTTCGGTTATGATAGCGTTGTATCTCAAGAAGAAAAAATCGAAATATATGTAACAAGTTAAAAAGGGGGGGATAGGGTGAATACTACAGTTGAAAAACAGCAGATTATAATATCTAATACAGAACAATGGAAAATGTATTCAAAATTAGAAGGTAAGGAATATCAAATTCATATTTCAAAGCCGAGGCAACCAGCACCGGATTCAGGATATCCTGTCATTTACGTATTAGATGGCAATGCCTTTTTTCAAACATTTCATGAAGCAGTTAAAATACAATCAGTAAGAGCGGAAAAAACTGGTGTTTCACCAGCTGTTATAGTAGGAGTGGGTTATCCAATTGAAGGCGCATTTTCAGGGGAAGAAAGATGTTATGATTTTACGCCTAGCGTAATTTCAAAAGATGCCCCTTTAAAACCAGACGGTAAACCGTGGCCTAAAACAGGAGGAGCACATAATTTCTTTACTTTTATTGAAGAAGAACTGAAACCACAAATTGAAAAGAATTTTGAGATTGATAAAGGTAAGCAAACGTTATTTGGGCATTCTTTAGGTGGATTATTTGCTCTCCATATACTATTTACAAACTTAAATGCTTTTCAAAATTATTTTATTAGTAGTCCATCTATATGGTGGAATAATAAATCCGTACTTGAAAAAGAAGAGAACCTTATAAATGAATTAAACAATGCTAAGTTTGAAACAGGAGTGTTCCTTACAGTTGGGTCACTAGAACGAGAGCATATGGTTGTAGGTGCAAATGAATTATCAGAGCGCCTTCTCCAAGTAAACCACGATAAACTTAAATTTAAGTTTTATGAAGCTGAAGGGGAGAATCATGCATCTGTTGTGCCGACGTCTTTAAGTAAAGGGTTGAGATTTATTAGTTACATATAGGAAAAAAGGTTATGGATGAAACATTCCATAACCTTTTTTGATATGTAGAATTGTCCTTTTTGAAAGTTTTGTTTCAACTTTTCGTCTAAAGAGACAAAAAGTTGTCACAAAACGGTCACAATTAGCATAAACATAAAATAGACGAAATGAACTTATTTCCAAAAAGGCTCGGTTTATTCCGATCATGATTTGTAGAGCTGAAAAAGTATGGATTAAAAGTTCACTATATTCCCAAGGAGGTAGATCGTATGAAAACTATTCTTGCTATCGCTGGACTTATTTGGGTTCTATCGCATGGCATCCCAATTTATGAAGGAGAACAAATTCGCAGTGCTCTGAATAAAAATTTTAATGAATATCATATCATTGACCGGCAAGATAATGTTGTAACAGTTCGAGTAAATGACTGTTTTCATACGGTAACCGTTGAAGGAACTTCAGTAGTGAATGATACAAAAGTATGCGATCAGCAATAATCATATATGGAAAGAAAAAACTCTTGGATTAAATAGCTGAAAATTAAGTTTTTAATATTATAGACAAAGAATAAGCGGGGGGCGGGTAATCCCCGCTTATTCTTGTTTCATTTTATTGAACTTTGATGAGAGATATAATGATTTTTTTGAAAAAAAGAAAGGGTATACTGAAAATTGAGATTAAGAAGCTAATGCGTTGTTAAGAATAATCATAAAGCGGAAATATACTCATATGGGGTATCATACATAGATAATTAATGCTATAATTGGTATACTCGTAAAAGCAATTGTTTTATTGGATGAAGAGAAACTTTAAGAAGGTGATAATATGGGTCATAAAGAGCATGAAGCGGTAACACATAGATCAGAAAAAGAAAAAGAACAAATTATAAATAGATTAAAGAGAATTGAAGGACAGGTCCGCGGTATTCAAAATATGATTGAAAATGATCGTTATTGCGTGGATATTTTAGTGCAAATTTCAGCGATTAATGCAGCGATGAAAAAAGTAGGAATGGGTGTATTAAAAAACCATACAAGTCATTGTGTTTCAGGTGCTATTAAAGATGGCAATGGTGACGAAGCAATTGAAGAATTAATGACTGTATTTGAACGTTTTTCAAAAGCGTAAAAACAAGCTAGTATGTCACTGGCTTGTTTTTTTTTGTTTACCTTCATAATAAGGTTTCGGGGTATTGATGTGAAAAAGTGTGTGTAAAATAAACTTTTAGAAAATAATTGAAAAATCATGATACAAAACCATTGATTACCTTAGGGGGGTATGGTAAGATGTAATTGTGATTAACAAAGAATGAAGAAACAAGAGGAGGATTTTAAATGGAACAGTTAACATTACAAGTTGAAGGTATGTCTTGTGGACATTGTGTAAATGCTATCGAAAGCAGTGTGAAAGAGCTAAACGGTGTTGAACAAGTGAAGGTTCAATTAGCAGAAGGAACTGTTGAAGTTACTATCGACTCGTCTGCCGTAACATTAAAAGATATCGTTGCTGTAATCGAAGACCAAGGATACGATGTTCAATAATTATTTTTAGATATGGAAATAAATCGTACTTTAAATGAAGTACGATTTATTTTGCTAATAATTATACCTCATAAGGGTATATAGAGGTGAGAGACATGAATGAAAAAAAAGAGGCCAATCTTCAAATATCAGGAATGACATGTGCGGCATGTGCAAATAGAATTGAAAAAGGTCTAAAAAAAGTAGAAGGTGTTCATGAGGCGAATGTAAATTTTGCACTTGAAAAAACAAAAATAATGTACGATCCAACTAAAACAAATCCGCAACAGTTTAAAGAAAAAGTTGAATCGTTAGGATATGGAATTGTAAGTGATAAAGCTGAATTTACTGTTTCAGGAATGACATGTGCAGCATGTGCAAATAGAGTTGAAAAGCGTTTAAATAAGTTAGATGGTGTGAACAAAGCGACAGTAAATTTTGCTTTAGAATCAGCTACAGTAGACTTTAATCCTGATGAAGTTAATGTAAATGAAATGAAGAGTGCGATTACGAAGCTAGGATATAAATTAGAAGTGAAACCAGATGATCAAGATGCATCAACTGATCATCGATTACAAGAAATTGAAAGACAAAAGAAGAAGTTTATTATTTCGTTTATTTTATCTTTCCCATTATTGTGGGCAATGGTTAGTCATTTCTCATTTACGTCGTTTATTTATTTACCGGATATGTTAATGAACCCTTGGGTGCAACTAGCACTTGCAACCCCTGTTCAATTTATCATTGGTGGACAGTTTTATGTTGGAGCTTATAAAGCGTTACGTAATAAAAGTGCGAATATGGATGTTCTCGTGGCGCTTGGAACGTCGGCCGCGTATTTCTATAGTGTATATTTAAGTATTCAATCTATTGGTTCTTCGAAACATATGACAGATTTATATTTTGAAACGAGTGCGGTACTTATTACATTAATTATTTTAGGTAAATTATTTGAAGCGAAAGCAAAAGGGCGCTCATCAGAAGCAATTAAAAAATTGATGGGTTTACAAGCGAAGACAGCTACAGTTGTGCGAGATGGAACAGAAATAAAAATTTTGATTGAAGAAGTAGTAGCTGGTGATATCGTCTATGTAAAGCCTGGTGAAAAAATACCAGTAGATGGTGAGATTGTAGAAGGAAAGTCAGCAATTGATGAATCGATGTTAACGGGTGAAAGTATTCCTGTTGATAAGTCAATTGGGGATGTAATAATAGGTTCGACAATAAATAAAAATGGATTTTTAAAAGTGAAAGCAACTAAAGTAGGAAGAGATACTGCATTAGCTCAAATTATTAAAGTAGTAGAAGAGGCACAAGGTTCAAAAGCTCCTATTCAAAGGGTAGCAGATCAAATTTCAGGTATTTTCGTACCGGTTGTAGTTGTGATTGCGATTATCACATTTGCAGTATGGATGATATTTGTTACACCTGGTGATTTTGGCGGAGCACTTGAGAAAATGATAGCAGTACTTGTTATCGCTTGTCCATGTGCATTAGGTCTTGCAACGCCTACATCTATTATGGCAGGATCAGGAAGATCAGCAGAGTATGGTATTTTATTTAAAGGTGGAGAGCATTTAGAAGCAACGCACCGATTAGATACGGTTATTTTAGATAAAACGGGTACAGTGACAAATGGGAAGCCGGTGTTAACAGATGTAATTGTAGCAGATGGATTCAATGAAAATGAACTGCTTAGATTAGTAGGGGCAGCAGAAAGAAATTCTGAACATCCACTTGCAGAAGCGATTGTAGAAGGAATTAAAGAAAAGAAAATTGATATCCCAAGTTCAGAAACGTTTGAAGCGATTCCGGGATTTGGTATCGAATCAGTTGTAGAAGGAAAACACTTATTAATTGGTACACGTCGATTAATGAAGAAATTCAATATTGATATTGAAGAAGTTTCTAAATCAATGGAAGCGCTAGAACGAGAAGGAAAAACAGCAATGCTTATTGCAATCGATAAAGAATATGCTGGTATAGTTGCCGTTGCAGATACTGTAAAAGATACTTCAAAAGCAGCTATCGCAAGACTGAAAAAAATGGGTCTAGACGTTGTGATGATTACAGGAGATAATACACAAACTGCTCAGGCAATTGCAAAGCAAGTTGGTATTGATCACGTAATTGCAGAAGTATTGCCAGAAGGAAAAGCAGAAGAAGTGAAAAAACTGCAAGCAAATGGTAAGAAAGTAGCGATGGTTGGAGACGGGATAAATGATGCTCCTGCTCTTGCTACAGCGAACATTGGTATGGCAATTGGAACGGGAACGGATGTAGCGATGGAAGCAGCGGATATAACGTTAATCCGCGGTGACTTAAATAGTATTGCTGATGCGATCTTTATGAGTAAAATGACGATAAGAAATATTAAACAAAATTTATTCTGGGCATTAGCTTATAACGCGTTAGGAATTCCAATTGCGGCATTAGGTTTCTTAGCCCCTTGGGTTGCTGGAGCAGCGATGGCATTTAGTTCTGTATCCGTTGTATTAAATGCATTACGATTACAAAGAGTTAAATTAAAATCTTAAAGAGCTACATTAAGTAATTGAATAGAATTAAAAAACAATACTTTGAATAAGTATTGTTTTTTTGTTCGTATAGAAATTAAAACGATATAATAAAGCAGAAATATAGAATCGTATGTAGTAGAAAAGTTAAGAGGTAGTTTCGTAAGGAGACTTATATATGTTAAAAGATATTATAATTAGAACATTCCAGAAAGAAGATTTAGATCAAGTATTACAATTGTTCTATGAAACAGTTCATACGGTTAATGCAAAAGATTATAATGAGTTACAGCTACAGGCGTGGGCACCGGAGCGACTAGATAGAGAAAATTGGTTACAGTCTTTAGAAAAGAATATTAGCTATGTAGCGGATCATAAAGGTGTAATTGTGGGGTTTGGGGATTATAACGATGATCGTTACGTAGATCGTTTATTTACGCATAAAGATTATCAAGGGAAAAGAGTAGCTTCATACATACTACAGAAGTTAGAAAAAGAAGCAGTGAACCTAGGGCATAGGGAGATATATACAGAGGCGAGCATTACCGCAAAACCTTTTTTTGAAAGTAAAGGTTTTATTTGCATAAAAGAACAAAAGAAACAACATAATGGTCAGATTTTTATTAATTATGTTATGAAAAAAATATCCTTCTCATAAATGAGAAGGATATTTTTCATTATTTTACAGCTTCTTTTAGTTCTTTACCAGCTTTGAAAGCAGGTACTTTAGAAGCTGCGATTTGCATTTCTTCACCAGTTTGTGGGTTACGGCCTGTACGAGCAGCTCTTTCACGAACTTCGAATGTACCGAATCCGATAAGTTGTACTTTTTCACCAGCAGCTAAAGTGTTAGTGATTGATTCTACTACAGTTTGTACAACTACAGTAGCTTCTTTTTGAGAAATCTCAGCATTTTGTGCTACGTTTTTAATTAATTCTGTTTTGTTCATGTTTTTCACCTCATATGTAAATAATGCTATTTAAGTTGTTATTATAACGTATAAAACATTCGAGAACAAGTGTACGTACATATATTCGCAAAAAAAATGAAATTTGTAATATTTTTTAGGGCACTTTATAGACATTCCATTTAAGCGGACAGAGATTTGTTCTTCATTTCAGTCTTCTCTTGATGAGCAGGTAGTTTCTTATTATAAGATATGAAGTAAGGTAGTGCTACAAATAACATACCTCCTACTAAATTTCCAAAGAAAACAAAAATAAAGTTTGGAAAATATTCAGCCCAAGTGAAATGACCGGCAAAAATGGCGGCTGGGATGACAAACATATTGGCTACAACGTGTTGAAATCCAATCGCAACAAAAGTCATAACCGGGAACCAAATACCGATAATCTTTCCGATAAATTCTTTACTTCCCATACTGAGCCAAACAGCTAAACAAACGAGCCAATTACATCCGATTGCAGAAATAAATGCTTGCAATGGTGTATCTTGTAGTTTCGCTTGAGCGATAGAAATAGTTTTTGCTAAAAAAGCTCCTTCAGTTAAGCCAACGATATGACCGAAAAAGTAGGCTACAAATACAGCCCCTATGAAATTGCTAAATGTAACAATAACTAAATTTCGTATGAAATAAAATAAAGTAATTTTCTTTTGAAGCCAGGCCATAGAAACTGTCATCATGTTACCAGTTACTAGTTCACCGCCTGCAAGAATAACGAGAATAAGGCCAATAGGGAATACAGCAGCGCCTAGAAAACTAGTAAATGATCCCCAAGCCTTTGGCATTGTTCCAATAACATGAATATCGAGTAAATACCCTAATGCTATAAAAGCACCGCCAAAAAAACCGAGAATTAACATAGGGAGTAATGATAAATGAGCTTTTTTTCTTCCGGAATTAGCAGCAAGTTCCGTAATTTCTTCTGGTGTAAATACAGACATGAATAACCCCTCCGTAATAAAATGATGGAATGAATAGAAAAAATTTCGAAAATCTATGTATTATAAAAATATGTTATGACTTCTGTATAAAATTGTCAAAGTGAATAGAGAGGGAATTACATATTGATAACATTGTTCATGTTGTCACATGAATGTAACAATAAGGATTTAAAGTGTTTATAGAGGTGAAAACATGAATACGAATCATGTAAAAAAAGAACGAAAAAAATCAATCGTAAAGATATTTATTATTAGTTTTATAAGTATATTAATGATACCAGTAAGTTTGTATTATTATGCGACAGAAATAGAACGAAAACTAGTAACAGTTACGTGGAATGAAATAGAAGCTTCTACAATTCCTAAAGAGTTTAATAATAAAAAAATATTGCAGTTTTCAGATGTACATTTAGGACCAGAGTTTACACTGAAACAACTTGAACATTTAGTGGAGAAGATGAATGAATTACATCCAGATATAGTAGTTTTTACCGGAGATTTAATAGATAAATTTGGGTCTTATAGTGCGGAAAGAGAAGAAGCGAAGGTTATTTTGCAGAAAATTTACGCTCCCTTAGGGAAATATGCTGTGTTTGGGAATCATGATAGGGGCGGGGGCGGTAGTTTATTTTACAAAAAATATATGGAAGAAGCTGGTTTTTCTGTATTAGTAAATGAAGTGCAGAAAATTAAAGTGGAAAACGGCAAATATATTATAATATCAGGTTTGGATGATTTTCTATTAGGGAAGCCGCAAATAGATTCAACTTTAAAAAACTTGAAACAAAATGATTTCAACATGTTATTAGTACATGAGCCGGATGTTGTAACCAAAATAAATCGTTACCCAGTTGATCTTCAACTGTCAGGACATAGTCACGGAGGACAAGTCCAAATTCCTTTTGTAGGTCCGTTAATTACTACCAAACTAGCTGAGCACTACGTTGAAGGTATGTATGAAGTAGAGGGGAAGAGTAAGCCGTTATATTTATATGTAAATCGTGGCATTGGGACTACTAGGATGCCTGTTAGATTTTGTAGTGTACCTGAACTTTCAATTTTTGTGTTGAAGCAAAATAGTAACTAGAATATTTAACAATATGATTCCAAGGAACGTGCGATGTTGGTCGATGGAAAAGAGTTTCTTAAAACTTTAGATGTGACAAAGTAATTTTCATAAGTAAAAAACAACAATAGGACCTATAAAGGGACCTATTGTTGTTTTTATCCTGCATTGATTGCCCATAAATGTCCGATTGATGAGGGCTAATTATAGTTTTACTTTGTTATTTTTGCAAGGAAAGACCATCAAAATATGTTCTATAGTTACTAGAGAATTCAAAGTTGTTTTTTGCATCCCAATTAATAGACCAAGACATTAGGCCGCGGAATGCAGGATAGCCACTCTGGTTAGAAAGTTTATACTTTCCTCCGAATGGAACTCCTTTAATGATATAATTTAAAGCTTTTTTCATTTCAGTTGGCGAAATGTATCCACCACTTGGAGCTGCCGCTGGTGCTGCTGGAAGCCCAATCATGACTTGATCTGAACGAAGAGCTGGGAAAATGTTATTTGCATTACCACCTACAGGAAAACCATGTAAGAGCATATCTGCCATAGCGACCTCGTAGTCTGCAGTACCTTGATTGTAGTTATTACCGTCCATTCCAATCCCGCTACCAGCGTTGTAGTGTTGAACGTGAATGTATGTTAGTTTATCTTTCACTCCGTAAATAATTGGTAAATATGCACCCCATATGCTTCCATATGCGCTATATCCGCCTTGAACATAAGCTGTTTCAGGGGCCATGCTTAATAGAAAATCTGGACCATAATGATCTGAGATTGTTCGAATAGCTGAAATAAGATTTACGATTTGAGGGGTAGTTGGGTTTTTGAAGTTAGTGTCATTTCCGTTTAAGTAAATACCTGATTCAAGGTCAATATCTATTCCGTCAAAACCGTATTTATCGATCAGAGATTGTATGGAATTAATAAAACGATCCTTAGCGGCATTGTCAGGAAGTAAAACGACCCCATTTTGTCCACCTATTGAAAGAACTACTTTCTTTCCTTTACTTTTTAAATAAGAAATATCTGATTTGAATTCTGCATCTGTACCATACACAGGAGAAAATTCAACAGTGGAACGATCACCACCAGTTTCACCAAAAGATACATTGATTACATCCCATTTTGGTGAAACGTCTTTTAATTTAATAATGCCAGTACCGTTATCAAAATTATGCCAGTATCCAACGAGTAATTTTGAACCTAAATTGTTTGCTGCTTGTGCTTGGAAAGGGGATAACGGTAGAAGTAAGAACATTACTAAAATACAACAAAAAAATTTGAACTTGTTTAACATATCAACACTCCTATACAAAAAGTTGTCTAGATGTATAATCTTGTTTATTTAATAATATCTGAAAATTCTTTCTTTTGTAAAGGGACTATAATTTTCTCAACAATTGTGTATGGGAAAGTATTAAACCTAATGTAATAATTTTTGAAGGAGGTTGAATTTTAATTGTTGAATTCAGAATATTTTGATATATTTTAAAGTATAGGACAAAATCTTTCGCACAGTACTCTTACATAAATTTCAAAATTTAGTTTGGAAGGGGATGTACAAGATTTGGATAAAAATCTAAAGAAAGACCTCAAAATACGCCACATTACAATGATTTCAATTGGCGGTGTAATAGGGGCTGGTTTGTTTGTTGGAAGTGGTGCAGTTGTACATTCGGCAGGACCAGGTTCTATCGTTTCATATGCATTAGCAGGACTTCTAGTCATTTTCGTCATGAGAATGCTAGGAGAAATGGCAGCTGTTAATCCGACAAGTGGTTCATTTGCAACGTATGCAAGAGAAGCGATTGGTCCTTGGGCGGGTTATACAATAGGCTGGTTATACTGGTTTTTTTGGGTAATTGTTATTGCAATAGAAGCCACAGCAGGTGCTGGTATTATCCAATATTGGATTCCACAAATACCGCTTTGGTTATTAAGTTTAATATTAACAATTTTATTAACGCTGACGAACGTTTTTTCGGTGAAATCATTTGGAGAGTTTGAATATTGGTTTTCTTTTATTAAAGTAATAAGTATTGTTTTGTTCCTTTGTCTAGGTCTTGCTGTTATTTTAGGATTTATTCCAGGAACAGAAGCACCCGGCACTTCGAATTTAATTGGACAAGGTGGATTTATGCCAAACGGTATAAGTTCGGTACTGCTTGGAATTACTGTCGTTATATTTTCATTTATGGGATCAGAAATTGTAGCGGTAGCCGCAGGTGAATCTGCAGAACCTGTAAAAGCAGTAAAAACAGCAACAAACAGTGTGATTTGGCGTATTCTTGTATTTTTTATTGGGTCTATAGCGGTAGTTGTTACGCTACTGCCATGGAATTCAGCAAACATATTAAAAAGTCCATTTGTAGCTGTATTGGAACATATAGGAATACCAGCTGCGGCACAAATTATGAATTTTATCGTTTTAACAGCTGTACTCTCTTGTTTAAATTCGGGTTTATATACAAACTCAAGAATGCTTTTTTCGATGGCAGAAAGAGGAGATGCTCCAAAGGCGTTTTTGAAATTGAACAGTAGTGGTGTTCCAGTTCGGGCCGTTTTATTTGGAACTTTCTTCGCTTATATTGGCGTTGTGTTTAGTTACATTTCTCCAGATAAAGTCTTTTTGTTTTTAGTGAATGCATCTGGCGGGATTGCGTTACTAGTTTATCTCGTTATTGCAGTTTCGCATTTAAAGATGCGTAAAAAAATGGGGAAAGTGGAACAACAAAATTTGAAAGTGAAAATGTGGCTTTTTCCGTATGTAACGTATGTTACAATTGTTGCTATTATAGCAGTTTTAGTTGCGATGTTCGCAATTGATACTTTACGTTCACAAGCACTTTTAACAATGTTTGTTACTGTTCTTATCATACTTTCTTATTTTATTTTTAATAGAAATAAAAATAGCACAGTTTTGAATCCTAAAAGTAAGAATGAGGAATCTGTTCGATTCTAATTTTCTAATTTTCTAATTTTCGAAGAGAGTTACACCCAGTCATTGCTATAAAAGAATCATATATAATCATAGAAACAAGTAATTACTATTGTCATAGTGGATATAAACTTTTTTCTTGACTTTTTATACGAAGGCGAGCAAAATGGTAAAAAAGGAAGGGGGGGATGATAATGGAAGAGTACGTATTAGAGCTGTATAACCTGTTATATACGACAGAATGGCAAGATATTGTTTCGTTTCTAGGAATCGTATTTTGCATGAAAATTGTAATTGTATATATGGAAGAGCAAGGTATGTTCTATTCCTTCTCATCCCCGTTCGATATGCAGCGCGAGCCGTTGCTAAACTATGCCAATGTGAATTACGAACAAATTCCTTTTGTTATTTTCTTTATGATTCGATTTATTACAGCAATTGTAAGGAAAAAGGAAAGTGACGATGAAGAGTGCCACTCAACTTGTAATATAGCGAATGTTTTTTAAGCTAAATACAAGGAGGAGATTTATATGTGGTTTCGATTTCTTATGATTGGTTTCTTTTCATTAACAGCAATTTCTTTAATGGGATATCAAGTGTCTGAAATTTTTCAAGCATATAGCGATACATTTTTTAACAAAAACTAATCGCGTTGCTATTTGAATAATAAAGCGATAAAATCCTTCTTAAGAAGTTTTATTAAGAAGGATTTTTTCTTTGTCTTATCTTGCTGTGTCAAACTATTGTCACATTTACACTGTGAATAGTATGTTAAAATAGTGAGGTTACGTATACATATTTGAAGGAAGAGGGAGTGACCATTTTGGTGGATCAATCAACAAATCAGAAAAGCTATGCTCCTATTGTGATAACGCTTTCTGTAATTGTAAATGCGATTATTTTATTTTTGTTCTTTGGACCTGTTGGCTATGAAGGAGAATTACATTTTGATGTAACAATTTTACCAATGTTAAATGCAATTTTTAATAGCTTTACGTTCGTATTCTTATTAGCAGCTCTATACTCTATTATTAAGAAGAATGTGAAAATGCACCGTGGTTTCATCCTGGCAGCATTTACAACGACGTTGCTATTTTGTGTTTCTTATTTATCTTATCATTACTTAGCGCCAGCAACACATTTTGGCGGAGAAGGATTCATTAAATATGTGTATTTCATCATTTTAATTACACATATTATCCTGGCGGCAATTATTGTACCGCTTGCATTGTTTGCACTTGTATTTGGTTTTACAAATCAATTAACACGTCATCGTAAAATTGTACGTTGGACGATGCCGATTTGGTTATATGTAAGTTTATCTGGTGTTATTGTTTACTTAATGATCTCACCGTATTACCAATAAAAAATCTCAGCCTGTAGGCTGGGATTTTTTTATTAAGCAAATATTTTTGTGAAATGAAAAAAATATGGTATACAAAAGTATAGTTGCTTTTCATATAGAAGGGATGGTAAAGGAATATGCAAAATTTTGTATTTCGTAATCCAACGAAACTTATTTTCGGTAAAGGTCAATTAGAGCAGTTAAAAACTGAAATTCCACAGTTCGGTAAAAAAGTTCTTCTCGTATACGGGGGAGGCAGCATTAAAAGAAACGGTATTTATGATAATGTAATTTCTATTTTAAAGGATATAAATGCAGAAGTATTTGAATTGACAGGTGTTGAACCGAATCCACGTGTATCAACTGTAAAGAAAGGGATTCAAATTTGTAAAGAAAATGGTGTTGAATTTATTTTAGCAGTTGGTGGAGGAAGTGTGATCGACTGTACGAAGGCAATTGCAGCTGGTAGTAAGTACGATGGAGATGTATGGGATATTGTAACGAAAAAAACATTTGCTAATGAGGCATTACCATTTGGTACTGTACTTACTCTTGCAGCAACAGGATCTGAAATGAATGCAGGCTCGGTAATTACAAACTGGGAAACGAATGAAAAGTATGGATGGGGTAGCCCAGTTACTTTCCCGCAGTTTTCAATTTTAGATCCAGTTCATACTACTTCTGTACCGAAAGATCAAACCATTTACGGTATGGTAGATATTATGTCGCACGTATTAGAACAATATTTCCATCATGGAACGAATACAGAACTACAAGATCGTTATTGTGAAGCTGTTTTAAAAACAGTAATTGAGACAGCACCTAAGCTTTTAAGTGATTTAGAAAATTATGAGCATAGAGAAACTATTTTATATTGTGGTACTATGGCGTTAAACGGCATTTTAGCGATGGGAGTAAAAGGAGATTGGGCGACTCATAATATTGAGCATGCAGTTTCTGCTGTTCATGATATACCACACGGGGGTGGCCTTGCGATTTTATTCCCGAACTGGATGAAACATGTTGTAGAGGAAAATGTAAGTCGTTTTAAACAGTTCGCTATTCGTGTATTTGATATAGAAACAGATGGCAAAACAGATAAAGAAGTGGCTTTAGAAGGAATTAAGGCACTGCGTCAATTTTGGACTTCAATTGAAGCGCCAGCAACATTAGCTGATTACGGTATTGGAGAAAATGAAATTGATATAATGGCTAATAAAGCGATGGCGTATGGTGAATTTGGTAACTTTAAAAAATTAAATAAAGATGATGTTTTAAGTATATATAAAGCTTCTTTATAAGTGAATTTAGAAAAGAAACCTATTTGATTGTTTAATCGAATAGGTTTCTTTTTGCTGTTTATAAATGTTTATGGGTGTTTTTGATTATTTTTGATTGTTTGTGGTTGATTTTTGTGACCGTTTTCATTATACTGTAATCAAAGAAGAGGTGAATAAAATGTTAACTCCTGAACGTCATCAAATGATATTGCAACTTGTAAAAGAACAAAAAGTTGTAAAATTACAGCAATTAGTTGAAAGAACAGAAAGCTCTGAGTCGACAATTCGCCGTGATTTAGCACAATTGGAAAAGCAAAGGTTATTAAAAAGAGTTCATGGTGGTGCCGCTGTTTTAACAGGAAAAGGGCAAGAACCAACGATGGTTGAAAAATCATCCAAAAACATTCAAATAAAACAACAAATTGCTAATTATGCGGCTAGCGTTATTGAACAAGGTGATTGTATTTATTTAGATGCAGGAAGTACAACATTTGAAATGATTCCATTTTTAATAAATAAAGATGTGACTGTCGTTACAAATGGACTTATGCATATTGAAGCTTTAGTTGAAAATAATATTCGTGCGTATTTACTAGGTGGAATGATGAAGAGTAGGACGAAAGCTTTAATCGGTGCTATGGCACAGGAAAGTATGCAGAAGTATCGTTTTGATAAATGTTTTTTAGGTGCAAATGGTGTACATGAACAGCTTGGCTTTACAACGCCAGATCCAGAAGAAGCGCTCTTAAAACAAATGGCATTAACATTAGCAAACGAAGGATATTTCTTAATTGATGAAAGTAAGTTTTCAGAAGTTGCATTTGCGAAAATTGCAAATGTTGAAGAAGCAAATATTATTACAAACCATTTAGAAATTGATTTAGAAAAATATAAAAGACAAACCAATGTAATTGAGGCTGATAAACAATGATCTATACAGTTACTTTAAACCCATCTATTGATTATGTAGTACAAGTTAATTCCTTTGATTTAGGCGCAGTCAATCGAGCAGAGAAAGATATGAAGTTTCCTGGAGGAAAAGGGATTAATGTTTCTCGCGTTCTCCATCGTTTAGGTGTGGAAAATATAGCACTTGGATTTACTGGTGGATTCACCGGTCAATTTATTAAAGGTGTATTACAGGCGGAAGGCGTAATGACAAACTTCATCCAAGTAGACGGAGATTCCCGAATTAATGTGAAAATAAAAGGGCAAGAAGAGACAGAATTAAATGGGCAAGGTCCTAATGTGACAAATGAGCAATTTGAACAATTAATGAAACAAATCGAAAGTATGAAGCAGGGAGATTGCGTTGTGCTAGCTGGAAGTGTACCTGCATCTATCCCAACTACCTTTTATGAATCAATCGCAGCGCTCGGAGCTGAAAAAGGTATTCGAGTAGTAGTCGATGCGAGTGGAAGTGCACTGCAGCATGTAATTAAAAATAAGCCATTTTTAATTAAGCCAAACCATCATGAACTTGGTGAGTTGTTTGGAGTGGAGCTTTCAACAGTAGAGGACGTTTTACCTTATGGAAGAAAATTAATTGAACAAGGTATAAAACACGTTATCGTATCGATGGCTGGAGAGGGAGCTTTATTATTTACGGCAGAAGGTATATATGAAGCGACTGTTCCAAAAGGTGTTGTAATTAATTCAGTTGGGGCCGGAGATTCTCTTGTTGCAGGGTTTGTAGGCAAATATGAACAGACAAAAGATATTGAAAAGGCATTTCAATACGGCGTTGCAACAGGGAGTGCAACAGCATTTTCAGCTGATTTATGTAAGAAGGAAAAAGTAGAAGAATTATTGTCGCAAGTAATTGTAGCTAAGCGATAGGGGGAAGCAACATATGAAAATTACAGAACTATTAAAAAGAGATACAGTCATTATGGATTTGACGGCTTCAAATAAAGAAGCTGTCATAGATGAATTAGTTGAGAAATTAAATGGGGCAAATCGTTTAAGTAGTAAAATGGAATTTAAAGAAGCTATTTTAAAGCGGGAGTCCCAAAGTACGACTGGAATAGGGGAAGGTATTGCAATACCTCATGCGAAGACAAAGGCTGTTAAACAACCATCGATTTGTTTTGGTAGAAGTGTAAGCGGTATCAATTATGAGTCGCTTGACGGACAGCCAGCACACTTATTCTTTATGATTGCTGCAAGTGAAGGAGCGAATAATACTCATTTAGAAACGTTGTCTCGTTTATCGACATTATTAATGGATGAAGGATTTCGCAAGCAACTATTAGAAGCAAAGGATGAAAGTGAGCTTCTTCAACTATTTGATGAAAAAGAGAATGAAAAAGAAGAAGAGATTGAAGTCGCAAAACCAGAAGTAAATGAACCGTACGTACTTGCTGTTACAGCTTGTCCAACTGGAATCGCTCACACATATATGGCAGCGGATAGCTTAAAAGCAAAAGCGACAGAGTTAGGAATAGCGATTAAAGTTGAAACAAACGGATCGACAGGTATTAAAAACGGTTTAACGAAAGAGGATATTGAACGTGCAACAGCTATTATTGTTGCGGCGGATAAACAAGTAGAAATGAATCGTTTTGCTGGTAAACATGTCATTCAAGTACCAGTCGCTGATGGGATTAGAAAAACGGAAACACTTCTTAATCGAGCTGTAAAGCAAGATGCACCAATCTTTAAAGATGTAAAAGAAGATGGAAAGGCAGAAAGTACGGAAAAAGAAAAAGGATTAGGAATTTATAAGCATTTAATGAATGGCGTAAGTAATATGCTTCCGTTCGTTGTTGGCGGCGGGATTTTAATAGCGCTAGCGTTTTCGTTTGGTGGTATAAAGGCGGAAGGTCCTTTAGCTGAATTGTTCATGTCAATTGGTGGAGGAAAAACAGGTGCGTTTTTATTCCTTGTACCAATTTTAGCTGGATTTATTGCAAGTTCTATTGCTGATCGTCCTGGTTTTATGCCTGGTGTTGTAGGTGGATTTTTAGCGGCGAATGCGAATGCTGGCTTTTTAGGTGGATTAATTGCTGGTTTCTTAGCTGGATATGTTGTTTTAGGGTTGAAAAGATTATTTTCAGGACTACCAGTACAATTAGAAGGAATTAAACCTGTTTTGTTATATCCAGTCTTTGGATTATTGATTACAGGAGTTGTAATGCAAAAAGCAGTGATTCCGCCTGTAGTAGCATTAAATGAAATGTTGACAGGGTGGTTAAATGGTTTAAACGGTACGAATGCTATATTACTAGGTCTTATTTTAGGTGGTATGATGGCAATTGATATGGGTGGTCCAATTAATAAAGCGGCGTTTACGTTTGGTATTGCTGCAATAGAAGCACAGAATTTTGGAGTGCACTCAGCAGTTATGGCTGGTGGTATGGTACCGCCACTTGCGATTGCATTTGCAACTACATTCTTTAAATCAAAGTTTACAGAAGCGGAACGTAAATCTGGTTTAACAAATTATATTATGGGAGCATCGTTCATTACAGAAGGTGCGATTCCGTTTGCAGCTGCAGATCCGGTTCGAGTAATCGTAAGTTGTGTTGTTGGTTCAAGTATTGCAGGTGCGTTATCTATGTTATTCCAAATTACATTACCAGCACCGCATGGTGGATTATTTGTAATAGCGTTAGTAAATAAACCGTTACTATATATTTTCTCTATATTAATTGGAACGATTGTCTCGGCTATTATGCTAGGTGTTTGGAAAAAGAAAGTTCAATAACAAATGAAAAGAGAGCAGCTTTTAGTAGCTGCTCTCTTTTTATTACAAAAAAATAGGTTAACAATTAAATATTGATGTTTTTTGGTAAAAGATGTAACGAATTGTGAATTTTTTGTAACAAAAAAGTAACACTGTAATTTTTTCTGGAAAAAAGTTCTTGTGCTCGTATATGAAAAATATATGAAAACCACTGGAGATTGTATGAGAAATACATTTTATTAATATGGAAATTTATGTTACAACTCGTTAATCGTATATTACGAATGCTTTGTAATTGTGTGATTTCTAAAAATTCTAAAAATCTGTTGCTATAATGAAAATACGAAAACAAAGCAAATGGAGGCTATTCATGAAAAAATTATTAGGTATAGCAACAGCAGCAGTTTTTGGTCTTGGGATTTTTGCGGGTTCTGCTAAAGCGGAAACAATTGTAACAACAGACGTATTAAATGTTAGAGAAAACCCAAATGTAGAGTCAAAGCTTGTAGGTAAAGTGTTAAGTGGGAATACACTAGATGTTATAAATACAGAAAATGGATGGACAAAAATTAAGTTGAACGGTAAGGAAGCGTTTGTAAGTGCCGATTTTACAAAGAGCACATATTATGTAACGGCGGGCGTATTAAATGTTCGTGCTGGAGCGAATACTGATTCTGAAATTTTAGGTAAACTTAATAAAAATGATGTGATTGAAACGACGAATCAAGTTCAAAATGAATGGTTACAATTCGACTACAATGGAAAAGTTGGATATGTTCACGTGCCATTTTTAACAGGAACAGCCCCTGTAATCGAAAAGAAAGAGGTTGTAGCTCAAGAAGAAGCGCCAGCTAGAACAAATACGCCGGTTAAAAATAATACAGTAGTTAAGAATAAAGAGTCTGTTAAGAGTAACGATTCTATTAAGAATGTAGAATCAAGTAAACCTGTGGTAAAAGAAAAACCGGCTGCAAAACCAGTTGCAAAATCTACTGAAACAAGTGCGCCTACTGGTGGTCGTGAAATTACAGTAGAAGCGACGGCATATACAGCAGATCCGAGTGAGAATGGTTCGTATGGTGGTCGTGTATTAACTGCAATGGGGCATGATTTAACAGCAAATCCAAATATGAAAGTAATTGCTGTTGATCCGAAAGTAATTCCGCTTGGATCAAAAGTATGGGTAGAAGGATATGGAGAAGCGATTGCTGGAGACACTGGTGGTGCGATTAAAGGAAATCGTATTGATGTATTAGTCGGTTCAGATGGTAGTGCTAATAGCTGGGGGCGCAAATCTGTAAAAGTGAAAGTTATACAATAGGTTATCGATATTAATATAAAAAGCGGTTGCTTGAAATTATGTAAGCAGCCGCTTTTTATGGATTATTGAAATGGATAAATAGTTTTACCTGTAATAATTTTATATGCACTGCAAAATTGCGTTTGTATATATTCTGTATTTTTATTTTCTGGATGTAATGTTGTTTCATGGAGGGTAGAATGAAAAGCCCGTAGTAAACAATTTAGGGCGAAGTATAATTCCTCTTGTGAACAATTTTGTTCTTTTATAGAAGTAGCTAAAATGAGGTCTTTTGTCAAAGATGAAAAATTGATGGTGGATTGTTTCATAGTTAACTCATCCTCTCGAAACTATTTTTATCATGTATATGCAGAATTGGCCAAACTATGTTCTTTTTTCTGTATAATTTCATGTACCGAAATGAAAGAACTTGCAATCATGCCGTTAAAATTGGTAAGATTGGGTATAATCAATAGATGGAGTATATTACATAAAGAGAGTTGAATGATATGGGAGAAGTGCAACGTGAAAAAGTTGCTGTCATCATTGGACCAACTGCTGTTGGAAAGACGAATTTAAGTATCAATCTTGCCAAAGCGTTGAACGGTGAAATTATTAGTGGTGATTCCATGCAGATCTATCGAACGATGGATATTGGAACTGCAAAGGTAACAAAAGCAGAGATGGACGGAATTCCACATTATATGATCGATATAAAAAATCCGGAAGATTCATTTTCTGTCGCGGAATTTCAAGAACGTGTTCGCAAGCATATTCGAGAAATTACAGAACGTGGTAAATTACCAATTATAGTTGGTGGGACCGGTCTTTATATACAATCTGTTTTATTCGATTATCAGTTTACAGATGATGCTGGTGATGTGATATACCGAGAGCAAATGGAAAAGTTAGCTTTAGAACGCGGTGTGGAATATGTACATAAAAAATTGCAAGAAGTAGATCCAGAAATTGCGGAGCGTATTCACGCAAATAATGTACGACGTGTCATTCGGGCGTTAGAAATTTTCCACACGTCGGGTGAAAAAATGAGTGAACAAATTGAGAAACAAGAAAAAGAGTTACTCTATGATGTTTCATTAATTGGCTTGACAATGGATCGAGAAATGCTATACGATCGCATTAACTTACGAGTGGATTTGATGATGGAACAAGGCCTATTAGAGGAAGTAGAAGGGCTGTATAATAGAGGGATACGAGATTGTCAATCTATTCAAGCGATTGGATATAAAGAAATCTATGATTATTTTGAGAATCGAGTTTCTTTAGAAGATGCGGTATCACAATTAAAGACGAATTCGCGTCGTTATGCAAAGCGTCAATTAACGTGGTTCCGTAATAAAATGGATGTCACGTGGTTTGATGTTACAAACGGTGAAAAAACGTCAGAAATTTTACGATACATAGAAGGAAAGTTACAAGTAAAGTCGAATAATAGTAAGTAGAGAAAAAGAGGAGGATTCGACATGAAGCAATCAATCAATATTCAAGATCAGTTTTTAAATCAACTCCGTAAAGAAAATACGTTTGTTACGCTGTACTTATTAAATGGTTTCCAGCTTCGTGGATTAATTAAAGGATTTGATAATTTTACAGTCCTGCTGGAAACAGAAGGTAAGCAACAGCTTATTTATAAACATGCAATTTCTACATTTGTACCACAAAAAAATGTTTCAATTGAATTAGAATAGTAATGAATTATTGTACATAACAAAAAAGAGCGAGTTTCCTCGCTCTTTTTTTATTTGTCATAAACAATATATAGTGAAATTTAAGCGATTCTAAATACAGTAAGGCGGATGTTAGTATTTCCTGTTGCAGGGATCGTAATCTCATTAAGTGTAGATTGGACAGAGATTCTTGCACCAGCTGCTAATGTTTCTATTGTAGTAAATGAAAGTGAGTCGCCTATTAAATTTGAAGAGAAATTATCAGTTGCGACTGCTCCATTAATTGAAATTCCTACTCCGAGTGGAGCGCATCCTGGCGCAGTTGTAGAAATGGATACGCTAATTACATAAATACCACCGTTAATAACAGTAACTGTATCTGTGCCGTTGAAGATAATATTGTTTACGTTAATTGCAGTACTAAAAATAAAATTATTAAATTGCAGTACTGTTTGCTGAATATTGTTTGTTACAACAATTGTTGCTATAGGGAAGCTAGGTCCAGTAGGCCCAGTAGGCCCAGTAGGTCCGGTAGGTCCACCAGAAGGTCCAGTAGGTCCAGTAACTCCTATGCCAGTAGCGCCCGTGTTACCTTGAGGTCCCTGAGGTCCAGTAGCGCCAGTAGCACCTGTGTTACCTTGAGCACCTTGAGGTCCAGTAGCGCCTGTGTTACCTTGAACACCTTGAGGTCCAGTAGCACCAGTAGCACCTGTGTTACCTTGAACACCTTGAGGTCCAGTAGCACCTGTGTTACCTTGAGCGCCTTGAGGTCCAGTAGCGCCAGTAGCACCTGTGTTACCTTGAACACCTTGAGGTCCAGTGGCACCAGTAGCACCTGTGTTACCTTGAACACCTTGAGGTCCAGTAGCACCAGTAGCACCTGTGTTACCTTGAGCGCCTTGAGGTCCAGTAGCACCAGTAGCACCTGTGTTACCTTGAGGTCCCTGAGGTCCAGTAGGTCCAGGAGGCCCGCCAGAAGGTCCAGTAGGTCCGGTAACTCCTATACCAGTAGCACCCGTGTTACCTTGAGGCCCAGTGGCACCGGTAGCGCCAGTAGCGCCCGTGTTACCTTGAGGCCCAGTGGCACCGGTAGCGCCAGTAGCGCCCGTGTTACCTCGAGGCCCAGTGGCACCGGTAGCGCCAGTAGCGCCCGTGTTACCTTGAGCACCTTGAGGTCCAGTAGCGCCGGTAGCACCTGTGTTACCTTGAACACCTTGAGGTCCAGTGGCACCAGTAGCACCTGTGTTACCTTGAACACC
>NZ_JASNGE010000059.1:0-12746 GCF_030164735.1 Bacillus sp. RB3 | reverse complement strand
ATACATCGGTGTTCGCAGGAATCTCCCACTTCAAACAGTCCGTTAGGACGTTAAGTGGTGAGTAGTTCAATTAACAGGAATTGTACTTGCAGGAATATGAAATATTTTACAATTAAAATGCTGCACTTAATATTGTTAACAATTATTTTTGCTTATCCTTCATTAATTGTAAACTACCACCCTTAACACCCATGTTTTTCTGGTACAAGAATAAAATGTTAAAAACAGTTTTAAAATGAGTTTCTTTTTCACCTTGTAAGCTGTAGAGCTTTCATATATTCCCCTTTTCTTTCAAGGGCCTTTTTTGCATCCTCAGCCGTTAATGCAAAATCCACTACAATGTTCTGTAATAACTCCTTATTAGCTTACCTGAAGAAATCTCTTAGTTGTTGATTTGCTAACCTTTCTTGTTTACTATCTATCAATCAATAAAAAAAGATTTTTTTGTTCAAGGGCTACTTTAAAATCTTAAGTTGATGGATGTGTGAACGTACCCCTACTAATATTCTTGCTTTTAAACCATTATTACTGTATTATATTTACGTAGTAATATAAGGATTATGGTATATAAAAAAGGAATCAAATCTATCAGTAAGATTTAAATCCTTTTCCAAGGCAAAAAGATTTTGCCAAAATCTAATATAATTTATGCTTGTCTTTTTAATATATATCTAGTAAAAACATATTTTTTTATCAATAGAATTCTGTTTTCAATGCTAGGAATTAGTGTTCTAAACAAGGAACCATACAAAGTGATCTGAAAAACCTGAGAGGTATTGTATGTAGTTTGCCCATCTTCAGCTACTACAATAAAAGAGCCTTACCTCCCTCGGCAAGACTCTACTAGTTTAGTTGTATAATATTTACATGATAACTAAGAAACAGAAAACATATAACACCAAATAGCAGCACCCTATTACTCCTCCTACAGCTAATACCTGTTTAACCCAACTCTTAAATTTTTGATTACTGTAAATCGCTTGCACTCTTTCCATATTTCCTCCTATTAAGAAGAACCCTTATAGACTCTCACCTTGCTATGGTAACATTAAAAAATGGCTAAAACAGGCCTAATGTACAAATATGCAATATTGCATACATAAATATATTGTTATAATTGTAAGCGCTTACTATAATAAGATTATAAAGATTCACCAAATCTTAATACGAAAAAAGAGGAGCAAATAATATGGAAATCGCAATGGCAGTTTTAAAATTTCTAGGTGGAGCAATCCCATTAATTCAAGAACTTCTAAAAGCATTTATGTAAATTCACTATTTAGCAATTATTTATAAAAATTATCATACAAATGATCTGTATATCAAAAATGAATTGATTTACAGATCATTTGCGTGAGCAAGTTCCCTTTAACATGACTAAGGGACTTTTTTAATTTTTAAATATGACTAATGTCTCCCATTTTATCGTACTGATTACCTATACGAGGTTTTAAAAGAACCACCTTGACTAAAATGATAAAACAAGAAATCGAAATGAGCCCCTTTTTTATTTTGTAAGCAGTAAAGCTTCCATATAATGCTCTTTTCTCTCAAGAGCTTTTTTTGCATCATCAGCTGTTAATATATAATCTACTGCAATGCTCTGTAATAGCTCCTTATCCGCATTTGGCAACTGAATTGTTATCTCTTCCACACTACTCTTATTATTTCCATTTATCTTATTAAATTCTTGAATACTTCTTGCCAGCTCTGCTAATTTTTCCATATGCACAGGATTGTTTACATCCAAAAATATATTACTTCTAAAAACTGCCGTAACATATTTCTTTACATTTTTCTTTTCTTTTTCTGCTTCTTCCTTTTTATCAAAAACAATATTTCCCGTATACATTTGTTCAAACGTGAATATATTGTTATTCTCTTTTCCAGCATAATATGTATTGAACTTTTCTTTTAAATCATTCGCTTCTTTTTTGATTTTATAATTATCACTATCTACTTTTGGAGAGATTCGTCCATCCAAAGCTAGCTGAAACTGCAAATACGGTTCATTTACTTGCTGTACATGAGCTATCCGTACATCTGGCCCCAGTAAATCTTTATAATTCCCCGGTATTTCAACTTCATTTAGTTTAACAGAAAAACCATACTGCGATTTTGTATAACTTTGAGCTTTTTGTTTAATTTCTTTATCCGATATATCACATGATGTTAATAGTATTAAACTAAACATCATACTACATGTTATTTTTGTTATTTTCATATGGTATCTCCTTTTATGCTTACTTCATATACATAAATGCTAATATAGATTTCCGATAAAGTCACGAAGTTTAACAAAAAGAAGAGCAGTTTTAAGTTGCTATGTTTATACAATTTCATATGAATCAGAGTTAAGTTTAAAGGAAGTAAATCGTGCGTTTTCTCTTTATACAATCATTTAACTTACTAACACTTTTCATAAGATATTTACACACTGCATTTAGGTAAAGAAATACAGAAATGTGTTTTTTTCTTTGTACTATCTAAATTTATGCTCCCTCCATGTTTTTCTACTATATGCTTAGCAATAGTTAATCCAAGACCTGATCCCCCATTATTTTCTCGAGAATCATCTACTCGAACAAATGCATCAAAAATACTTTGTCTCATATCCTCAGGTATTCCAATTCCATTATCTATAATGTTTATATATACTTTGCTTTCATCCTCAATTAACGATACAAACACGGTCGTACCTGCCGTATTATACTGTAGGGCATTAGATATTATGTTAGAGATAGCACGGTATAGTAATCTGTTGTTAATTGGAGCAATCACTTCTTTAGAGGGAATTTGATATTGAAGGATTAAGCGCTTCGCTTGAAATAAATCATAATATTCTACAAGCAATTCACGAATAAACTCAGATACATCAGTTGGATGTACTTCAAAAGGGTAATCAGAATGCTCTAATTTAGACAGTTCAAAAATATCTTCAGTTAATACCGCAATGATTCGAATCTTATTATATATTACATTCAAAGTTCTTTCTCTTTCACCTTTTTCTGTAATGATCCCTAGTTGTAATGCTTCAACATAACCTTGAACGGTTGTAATTGGTGTCCTTAAATCATGAGACAAATCTACAAGCATCTTCTGCTTGGTTTCTTCCAACCTCTTCTTCTCTTTCTCTATTTTATCGAGTTTTTCCGACATAACATTAAACGAATGCTGTATTTGCATTAACTCAAAATATGTTTCATAGTTTAACCTTTTATCATATTTCCCACTAGCAATTTCCTCAAATCCAGTTGCTAGTTTATCCAATGGCCTGGTTATTTTCCTAGCAATTTGCCTACTAAATATATATACATTCATAGAGAAAAATACAAAAAATAAAACGATTGTAGAAAGTAATATCTTATAAAAAATATATACGTATTCCTCATTTTTATCAGAAAACGTATATTCATACTTTATTGCTTTTTTAGGAACCTTAACAAGGCAATATAATGTTTCACCTTTTTTCGTTACAAATGTTGCTACAGATGAATAATAAGGAAGCTTATCATTATCAAATAATAAATTAGTAAATTCTCTTTGTGAATATGATAAAAGCTTATCCTTCTTTTCCCCTTTGGTATAGATAACTTGTAAATTTTCATTAAGAATTTCTACCCAACCACCAAATGATTCTATTGATTCTGCATTAATAGTTTTAAAGTTTTCACGAACTACTTCACTTGCCTTTAAATTATTTAGCTTTCCTAGTTGCTTTTCTGTTTGATACATCAAAAATATAAATAAAATTATTACGGTGAAACCTATTGCTAGTGCAAATATAACGTAATTTTTAATTAAGATATATAAAACTTTATTTTTCATAAAGTTCTTCCTTCCTAGCAAATCTATACCCAAGTCCCCGGATCGTTTTTATATAAACTGGATTCTTAGGAGAATCCTCTAATTTCTCTCGCAGTCTACTAATATGAACCATAATCGTATTATCATCTGCACAGTAATAATCCGACCATACACTTTCAAAAATTTGTTTTTTAGTAAATATTCTCCCTGGTTCTTCCATAAAAAGTGTTAAGATTTTATATTCCGTAGCACTGAGAGAAACGGATTCGCTTGATTTATAGAGTGTACAAGAATGATGATCTAATACTAAATCACCCATATGAATTTGCTTCTCCTTACCTTCTACAGCCTTATCATTAAATTCATAGGACCTTCTAAGATGAGCTTGAACTCTAGCTATAATTTCTAAAGCACTAAATGGCTTTGTAATGAAGTCATCTGCTCCAATCCCTAAACCTATAACTTTATCTACTTCTTGAGATTTGGCTGACAATATAAGTATTGGAAATTGTAACGTCTCACGAATTTTTTTGATTAATTGATAACCATCCATTTTAGGCATCATAATATCAACAATAGCTAAATCAATATGATTTTCTTCTAGACACTTTAAGGCAACTTCACCATTTAAAGCCTCTACAACAAAAAAATTTTCCATTTCTAAAAAAAGCTTTAAAAGATCAATAATATCTTTGTCATCATCAACAATTAATATATTTTTTTTCATACTCTCCCTCGCATCGGTCAGAATTTTCAAAAATCAATTTAAGTTTATTGTAAGGTAAATGAAAGTGACATGAAAGACTAACCGTTTAATATACAGGTATGAATTAAAAAAGGAGGTATTATCACATGAAAAAATTTGTTGGAATTGCGTTAGCAGCTACCATTGGAATTGGAGGTTTAGGAACTTTTGCTACTACTAAAACTCACGCTGCAGTAAACAATCCAGAATCAACAAAATCGGTTTATCAAGTATCTGATGTGCAAGGTGAATTTATGCACATTAAAGTGGGGAAACCTTGGTCAATGACGCCAAGCGGAAATCAATACAAATATGTCTTATTTAGTGAAAATAAAATTTATGTCAACCCTAAAACTAGTGTTGTAACAGCATATGAAGAAGGAGCAGCTGAAGGCAGAGTACTCGATAAAAATGGAAATGTTGTTGCTATTTGGTATATCACGGCTTTTGAATAATGAAGGATTAATTTTACAAAGTTGAAAAGAGCATCTTTAAGTTTATTATGAAAGTAGTAAAAGAATTTCAAAACTTGTAATTACACTAAAATAAAAAAGCTTATCCTTTAACACGTAATGATAAGCTTTTTTATTGTTCTTTTCATTTTTTGTTTTAGGAAGTATTTCTTTAAGTTGATAGCAATATGGTGCTATCCCATCATTATACTAAAACTTTATAGTGCTCCAAAATGGAAACCACGCGTTGCATTGATATAAATACCTTTTGGAAAATTAATAATTTTATTTAAGGATAGTTTAAGATTTTAACTTGAATGACATATAGTGTTACCTCATACTGAGTGATTAGGATATTAAACTTAAATGTGTTATTTTTAGCAGTCTTAATAATCGGGTTCAATGTATTTTTCTGTTTCAGGAGAGCTTTTAATTTCTATAGGATATTTCTTAAAAGCTACAACAGTAATCCTATCTTCTTGAACTAAGCTTCTGGATTCATTTATAGAAGAGAAACCTGTTCGCGTTAAAAAATTGTATAGAGAGGATTTTGTCATCCAAAAACTAGTAACGTTATCTAATGATGCCCATTTTGATTTTAAACGTTCTTCTATTGATGAGTTAGTAGAGTGTTCTAGCATTGTGTGTCCCTTATATTCATAATTTTTATAAAGTACTGATACATTAGGAGTACAAGTGATATGAGTATCAATTATTACAAACCTTTTGCATACTTCATACACTTTTTCTAAAAAGGGGAATACATCTGGGCAGTCTAAATGATATAAAATACCAGAGCATAAAACAATATCAAATTGACCATATTTTTCAGCACTTAAATTTCTTACATCATCTTGATAAAAGGTTAAGTTTTCCAACCTTAATAAATCTTTAGCGAATATAGCTTTTTGTATGTTTGATTCTCTTCCTTCTATCCCTACAACAGTTGCTCCTTGCATAGCAAACTCAATAGCGTAATGCCCCTCTAAACAAGCTAAATCTAAGATTCGAAGATTTTTAAAATCAGATTGTGTGATATCTTGAATCATTGTCACAATTTTTTTTAATGCAGGATTTGGTTGTCGAATATCTCTTGTATATAGAGTATCCGTTAATTTAATATCATAAGCGGTCCATTCACCATATTTACGAATAATGTTTTCTTTTTCGAGAACAAAATCTTTCATGATACAATTCGCCACCTTTAACATAATATTATGTGTAATATATACCTTAATAAGATCAATATATGTATGTATAACTTGTATTTAGACGAAGGTAAACATTTTAAAGCTTCTCACTTTATCATGTGGTACGTCCACGATTCCTTCTTTTTGGGAGCCACTCGCAAATTTAGAACAATATGCAGCTCAAATAGTCAACTAATTAAACTACCTATTCATCTCATCTATCTAAATTATAGAAATAATTCTAATTTAACTAATTAAGATTTTTTCTTTTACATAGAAAATCTTATTATATTCATTTTTAGCCATAGCCAGTGCAAATGTCATAATGATAAGTGGGACACCACATTGCTATCAAGCTAAGCAAACAAAATACTCCTTAAAATAAAATGAAAAAATACATTATTTTTTCTTATAAAAGAAAAGCAAAGAATAAACTTTAATATGTATTAATCCAAACAAGAGAAGATGATTCATGTGAAACAATTTACTAAATTTCCTCTGACATTTTTAGTTATGTTCCTAGCCAATTTAGCGAACTATTATTTTATCCTATTTATGTAATAATAAAAGCCTTCCTAATTATAGGAAGGCAACGTTCTAAAATGAAAACCTATATTTGATTACTAATTAAATTACCTCAAACTGATAATATACACTTTTCCCATTCTCCCTAGTTACTTTAATTTCAGCAAATCCTTTACCAATGACATCCATTCTAACCTTTCCATTGCCCTGTACTGTATATTTGACAACTTTTTCTCCATCTATTGTTGTATGCTTTGCTGCAACTCCATCTTCTGTTCTAGATTGACCAACACGCCAACAGTCACTGCACTTTTTTGTGCTCTTAGATATCATTTCATTTTTTACATGTACGCTGTTAGTAGATGCATCAGCAATACCATTTGTACTCAACAAAATTATGGAAGTTACTAAACCTATTCCCAGTTTCTTTAACATTATTTCATCCCTCCTGTGATAATTCATAATTTTATATTAAACTGAGATTCTTTCAGGTAACTTTCATTTACCTTACAATAACCTTAAATCCCTTTCTGTAGATATCGAATTCTTTGGAAGAAAGAATTCACATAGTTTATATTGATTTTTTAAACATGGCCATGTTCAGGTAAAGGTTTGAATATGTTTTCAATGTGGATTGGCCCTACATTATTAGCTATATGTACCTTTCCGTTCATTTTCTGCCATTAGTTCATGTGTTAAATAGAAGCAACTTTTCCAAAGTGGAAAAATAGAGAAATAACAGGTGTCCAATTTATGGATTTACTTGAAATAAAGAAATATACTTTCTATAAAACACTGAAAGAATATAAAGAAAACAAAGTAGCAGCTAACTTATAACGAATTGGAGCTGAAAGTTTCTTATATTCTATGTACTAACAGTTTAGTGTAAATAGAAAATCCTATTTTATAAGATGTGTTTATGCATATATCAAGGGATGATACGAGTAAATTTATATTAATAAACGCAGATGAAGACAAATAAGAAGCGTCTCTTTTCTTTCAATTATCCTAATTTTAAAAACTTTAAATTGGATTCAATCTTATTTATTTGATTTATAAAATAAACATAGTTTTTGTTACATCTTTTTTTTTTGAGTTCTAAACTAGATTGCATTAAATTTAGATATAACCATATACTGTATCAAAAATAAATTATCACAATATAAATCCTCTACTAAACCTAATAAAAAATTCTCTTCAAATATTTGAAGAGAATTTTTTATTAATATTGCATTTCTTAACGATTTCTAGGAAATTATATCATATTTTGTTTTTTTACAATATCTTGTTATTGGGTTGATTTATAATTTCCTTTCACATATATTATTTTCACAATGACCAACAGGAACAATCATACGTCTTTTTGCAATAAAATCATAAGTTCGCTGGTCAATACCCATAAATTTCCCTAAATACAGAAAGATAAGTATTCCCCACATAATCGGAACCCTTTTACAAATTTGTATTATTGAATCAATACCTGACACGTATTTTTCCTCTTTTAATTTTCTAGAATGCATACGTTTTTCTAACGTTGTAAGAGGTATTCCAATTTCAGCTTTTGAATTAGAATATTCCCGAAAAGATTTAAACATAAGTAAGTTAAATGTATCGCCCTTTTTTAACTTAGTAACAACGTTTTTACACATAGGACAATACCCGTCGTAAAGTACTATAATTTTTTGGCTTTTTATCATTGTATTTTATTGTAGTTTTTGTATTCGTTTATTAAATATACCCTTAATTTTATTATTTACATTAATTAATTTATCTTTTAATTTAATGTAAGACTTATCATCAAATAATATTAAATCTATTGTAATCATTGCTAATCCAAACGCAACTAAGCCCATTAATACCGCTATCATTATATGAAACATAATAGAACATATAGCCATTAGCCACTTTGTTCTTTTATTCCAAATTAAAAAAGGAAAAGCTAGCTGAAAGATCACTGTGGCATATGTACCTACTGTAAAAATTATAGGATTTTCATAAATTAAAGGGGCAATGCTTGGTAAACTATATTCTTTGACTTGTGTTACATAGTATAGTGCTGTACCATGTACCCACATCTTACCTTGAACTTTAAACAAACCAGAAGCAAAGTATAAGACCATTAATTGTACAATACATGCAAGCACACCGAAATTATGAAGTAAAGCTAAATAACGATTATTTTTTTCTTTTGCTACATTGTTACTTTTCATTGCATCATACGAAAAATATGCACTTGTATTTACAAATAAAAGATAAAATAAACAAATTATTAATATATTGTTTCCTCCATCAAGAGCATACGGATTTCTTTCATATAGTGACCATATCCATATAAAATTTAAGATTCCAATGAATCTAGTTTTATATCCGATAAGATATAAAACCCCTATTAAAATTCCAGTGAAAAATATAATATTAAAATAGACAGGTGAATTAGATAATGAATAAATTGAAAAGTTATCTATTTTTATATCCTGGCTAAAAACCTCCCATGGATAAACTCCATTGGCTCCCCATAAAAAATCCTTTTGAAATATCTGTAGAACATAAAAATATAATATATGTATCCCAAAACCTATCCTAACTAAACTAGCACCAATAAGGTGTTGTTCATTGCTAAATGATTTCAAAAAACCATTAAATTTCTCTGAAAAACTAACAGATTTCTCCATTAAACAATCCTCCTTTTAAAAAGACACTACCTTTGTATACGGTAAGGTTGGTATATCTAAATAAAGTACATTTCCTTCTTTTCCTTCTTTTCCTTCTTTTCCTTCTTTTCCTTCTTTTCCTTCTTTTCCTTCTTTTTTACTTTCTTCATCATTTATTCCAGTAAATTCTTTAAAGCTACTTATCACTATCCTATTTTCTACATTTACAAATTTAGCATCTGGATAAGATTTTTTTAATGCATCACAGGCGATCCTATGAAGAATTAAAAGATCTGATGGTAATTTATTCAAATCAGATTTACTTATATTAATATCCTTTTTATATTCTTCAGGGTCCCTATTATATTTATTTACTACTTGTCCAATAACTGAAGAGTTTGTGGCTGATATTAATCTCATTGGGGTAAATCTATTTTTATGTACCGCTGTTATTAAAGGTTCACTCACATTTACCCAGTCCGTAAAACTTTTCTCTCCCTGTTCGTTTATTATTTCACCTCTTGTCCATAGATGTTGGTTGCTACTAATTGGATTAGGTGCAAATAGCCTCCAATTTTGTTTAAAAAGCGGATTCATATAATTATTAATTTGTGAAAAATACATTTGTTTTATTGGTGTTTCAGGAGCATTATAAAAAAAAGTGATTGTAAAATGTACTATAAAAATTGCAGACAATAAGAAAAACCAGCTGGTAAAAACAATGTTTTTTTTAACCATATTCATTATTAACCTCCTTTAACTATTTCGAGAAAAAAACCATTAAACATTATATTTGTAATGTTTAATGGTCTTCAGATTAACTTTTATCTTCCGAATGCTTCTTGGAAATTTTCTCTATCTAATTTACTCATCCCAAATTTATAACTAGTATCTACACCTGCTCCTTTGTTTCTCGCAGCACCTTCTTTAACGTTATCAACAGCCCAATCAAGCGCTTTCCCTACACCCCAACATGCTACTGCTTCTCCAGCAAATCGTCCAATTTGAGCCCAGCTTCTTTCTTCAATGTCGCCTGATTTTTCGACAGTAGCTGATTCCATGTTTTTAGGTGTATATGAAACATCCGAATTTGCCGACACTGCAGTCGCTGATAATAAACCTAACGCCATAATAGTTGTTAAAATAATACCTTTTTTCAATTTAATTCCTCCAATTACTTTTTTTGTTTTTAACACATTTCATATATTACCATATTTTAAAATATTTGCAATATTTTTTATTTAGATAACATTTTATATATATTTAACGTTCCATTTCCGTATAAGCTAGTATCACCTCTTTTATTAACCCCATATTTATAAAGAAATCTAGTAGATTTATTAGGTTGTTTTTTTAAATGATACTTGTCAATAATCAATGCTAATGCTCCCGAGACCTTCGCAGATGCTATTGAATTACCAGAAGTAAAAAAATAATCATTATCTGGCCATGTACTCAAAATTTGTTCCTTCTTAAATAACCCATATTTGTTATAATCATCAAGGTTGTTTTCCTTTAACAACCTAAAATCTCCACCTGGAGCAGCAATATCTATAAAACCTAAGCCATAATTAGAAAAAAGAGATAATTCATCGGATGGACCCACAGAGGCTACTGTGATTACCTTAGATAAGGCAGCAGGAACATCTAATATTTCACCTATATAATTTACATTATCTTTCTTCATTTTTTGTTGTAAAAAGCTTGTCATTTGAATTTTATCCTTTACATTGAGAGCATCATTACCAGCTGCAGCTACAATAACACTTCCTTTTTTATGCGCAAAATTTATTGCTTTTTGGTATGCCTGTATCTCTGCTAAATCCCCAGTTTGTTTTTTTCCATCAATAACTTTAGCACCTTTAACCAGATATTCTCCGAAACTTAAGTTTATAACATCATTATTGTCCTTTGCTGCTTCTACAATTGCTTTAATAACCCAAATTAGTTCTGAGGATTTTTTACCAAAAATTCTATAAGATTTTATTCCAATTCCTGGAGCAACACCTTTAACGATACCATTTGCTGCAATTTGACCTGCCACATGCGTACCATGACCTAAATTATCATTTAAATAATCAGGATCTCCAGTTTCATAGGGTTCGGCTCCTTGAAATCCGCCCATAGGAACTAAGTTTTTAGATCCTGTAACTATATTGTTTTGTAAATCTCGATGATTTACATCTATTCCTGAATCAATGATACCTACAGTCACATTTTTAGTACCTGAAAATAATTTGTAGCTTTCTCCATTATTAGTTATTTGTTTCATGTCCCACTGTAAATCCCAAGCTGAACGTTCTTCAGGTTTTTTTGAAACGGTTACATTTTTCTCGGTTTCTAATTCCTTTAATCTTAAAGAAGGATTATATGTTTCAACTAGTGGACTCTGAGCAATCTGGGCTACAGTTTTTGACGAAGCTTCTATTTGAAAAAGCCCAAGTTCCCTTACTTCGTAAATGATTCTCCCATTGGTATTATCTATTAGTCTCTTAATATCACTAAAGTTTTTTTCATCTTTTAATAAAAAAGTATAATATTGATGTTCTGTCGCATTAACAACCTTATATGGAAAATAAGTTATGAATAAAAATACTAAAATTATAGATAAACATAATTTTTTCATAGTTCTCTCCTTCGTCTTCTATTAGAAATATATAAATTTTAGGTATTATGTGTATTAATTTAATGTATAATAAAGTTAAAATATTGAAATTTCAGGAGGTTTCTTAATGAATATACTTTTGGTTTTATTTTTTATAATTTTATTTATAGTCGCTTTACTCAATTTACTAAAAGAGTTCAAAAAAAAGAAAGCTAATACAGCATTGATTGTATTTGAAATTATAGTTATGATTGGTGCTCTATGGTGGTTGATTAAAACTTTTAAATAATCAGAAAACAGATGATAGAGAGTGTCCTAAAGATAAAAGCTATATTGTTAACAAGATTAAATATTTACTTATACAACATTCCTCCTTTCAAAGATTGTGAATTGTTTTGTAAGAAACTAGTAATAATTATATTATACTTTTACATTTAATTACATATTTAATTTGGAAAATATATAAATTTTAGTTTTTTTTGGGATTTTTTCTCTTTAGTATATTAAAATTTTAATTACCTAATTTATACGGCTTTTAAAATAAGAGATATTTGAATTGAAGAAAAACAAAAAAATGCCTCCTGTATAAATACAGGAGGCATTTTTCATTAATTGCTTAAAACGCATATCAAAATTCTCTAGTTTACTTCAAATTTATTTTATACTTTCAACTTTTTTAGTAAACATATGACATTTCCTATTGAACTACCCCCACTTTCACTTCGTTTAGAAGTGAGGGATTCCTAAGTAAAGAGTTCTATCGAACTCTAA
>NZ_JASNGE010000058.1:0-13944 GCF_030164735.1 Bacillus sp. RB3 | reverse complement strand
CTATTTCATCTTATATTTAATTATTTTTTTTGTAAATGTGGAACAACTTTATTGTTTAGGTTGTCTATTAAATATTACAGCATAAAGAAAGGCATAATCAGTATGAAACGTTATTAGCAAGTCTATTTGTAAGTTTAACATGTGTCATTATACAGTTGAGCATTTCTAATGTAAGCAACCAAAAAATAGAGAGAAAAACAGGAAAGAAGATTTTCATCGTTTTATTAAAATGAGAGTTCGTTTGATGTTAGGATTGAGATCTTATCAAACTACAATCCATTGTACAATCAAGCATTTAAACAATCTAATTGAACAAGGGTATAGGCATGTAACGAGACGTTTTGGCAAATCTGCAGGGTTTCAAAATCTCCGTCATGCTTCACGTACGATAAAAGGTATTGAAACCATTCACGCTCAATATAAACAAAGGCTAAGTCTTCAAAGAGACTCCACCTTTTCAACGTACAATGAACTTCAACAATTATTAGTAAGCCTTATTTGTATGCAAATTATTTACTTCCTTATTATTAGAAATCACTATATAAAACGCATTTGTACAAAAATATATTCATAAAAAAATAACCGGAAAATTGAAGGTGCATACTCAATCACTAATTATGGTTGGATATGCACCTTGAAAGCAAGTTTGATCCAAATGCAGTTGGAGATCAGGGCACATCCCTTGGACTGCTTCAAATTCATCGAGGTGGATTAGCACCCAGAGATTTAACGAATGAAGATTTGAAAAATGCAGAAACCAATACTCGAATTACAATACCTAATATGACACGTGTATTTAACCGTGGATTACAGAAAAGTTTAAAAGGATCAGATCTATTAAAGCATGTTACTAATACCTCAGGTTGGACTGAAAATAAGGGTGTTCAATGGGCAGAGAAACAGACAGAATTTAATCAGTCAACGAGTAGCAATTGCTCCCTTAGTACAATTATGTAGTAAACTTCATGCAGCCACTGGTACCTTACTCAGCCTTGAGGGCTTAAATAAACGCTTAAATACAAAGGCAGTTTTGTTTTTACAATATATTTTTCTTTACAACAAAAACGCTGTGAACAAACACAGACTTTAACATTTAAAATAAATATGTTTATGCGTTTTAATATAATATGAATACCATTTTAAAAAACTTTAGATAAATGTTAAAAAAAACTTTAGATAAATTTTATTTTTTCTTTCTATAATTTATGTATGAATATGAAAAATCTCTTTAAAAGATACACAACTTTTTTTGTAGTATTGAGGGGTTTAATGACCTTTATTAAAAGGCAAAAACTACAATTTACAAGGAGAATACTTTATGAGTAAGAGAATAAACGAATTAGACTCAATACGAGGTTTAGCCGCAATTACAGTTGTATTTGGGCACTTTTGTTTAATGCTACCTTCGTTGCCCAATTCTATTAAATTTTCCCCTCTTAGGTTTTTATGGGCTGGTGGGGAAGCTGTGATCATTTTTTATGTACTCAGTGGTTTTGTGCTATCTATGGCACTCTATCATTCAAAAACAAATTATTGGGGATATTTAATTAAGAGATTTGTAAGAATCTATATTCCTTATTATTTTTGGATAATCATTACCTTTGCTTTATTTATTTTGTTTTCACCATATGAAGTTACGGGACTACGAGACTGGTTCTATGATAAGTGGCAAGGGCCTATAACAAAATTAGATATTATGAATCACTTTGTACTTCTTAATAACTTTTTTACGGATAATTATAATCCGGTTATCTGGTCATTAGCTCAAGAAATGCGTATATCTATCGTGTTTCCCTTGTTATTCCTTCTGTTTTATAAACAGAGTTGGAAGAAAACGATACTGTTTGCTATGAGCTTTTCTTTAATCGGTATTTTCCTTAATAAGTTGCATATTGGGAAAGCTGAGGGGTTTTATAATGGTTATGCCGATACACTGCATTTCACATCTATGTTTATGGTTGGAATGCTACTTTTTAAACATCAGGAAGAACTTACTCAATTATATAAAAGGATGAAAAACTTAAACAGAAAACTTCTTATCGTATTAGGGATCTTTCTATATCTATATTCCATTATGATTTATGGGCTTTCTAGTAATGATACTACTTTCTTATTAAAAGATTGGGGTGTCGTAATTGGTGTGAGTATAATAATCATTATGGCAATGAATAACCTAAAGGTAAAAGCTATTTTAAATAAGGGTGTATTTGTATATTTAGGGGAAATTTCATATAGTATCTATTTATGTCATTTTCCAATCACGATGGTACTCTTTAAACTTTTGTATGCAAAGATACCTACCCTTTTTCTTCTTATCTTATGTATTACAACGACAATAATTTGTTCTATATTATCGTATCATTTAATTGAAAAGAAATGTATCAATTGGGCAAAACAAAGAACAAAAAGTTTCAAAAAAAAAGTGTGATACTTGTAGGGAGAAGGAAACGATTCAAAGAATAACCCGCCTTGAAAAATCCCCAATTCAGGCGGTTGTTTTTTCTTTAAATTCCTATATTAAACTTTACACCTAAAAAAATAATTTTGAGTCCAAAGAGGTACGGATTTTTTATAGGAGGAGGAGTAATGTATGAAGCATACGATTAAAAAACGATTTATTATATTATTCTTTATTAGTATTTTAGGTTTAGGAACCATGTCTGTAATATTTTATGTTAAGCATAAAACCAATATTCAAAGAAATAAAGCGATTGCTGCCGAAAAACGTGTATTGCAATATGAGTCTACCTTGAAAAAAGAATTAGAAAAATATAATTTAGGAGACAAAACAGCAGTTTTATTAGGAATTATGTACCAAGAGAGTAGAGGTGAGGGAAACGACCCTATGCAGTCTTCTGAATCACTGGGATTAAAGCCAAATGAAATTCAAGAGACAAGCTTGAGCATTGAACAAGGGGTAAAACACTTTGCTCAAATGTACAAATATGGAACGGAAAAAGATGTTAGCATGGATACAATTATTCAAAGCTATAATATGGGACCAGGGTATATTGATTTTATTGCGAGTCAAGAAGTTAAACAACACTCGGAAGATTCGGCCAAAAATTTTTCTAAGATGAAAGTTGATCAAAATCCAGAGATGTACACTTGTGGTGGAAATAAAAATAATTTTAGGTATCCATATTGTTATGGTGATTTCACATATGCCACAAAGGTAAATGAAAAAGCAAAACTTATTGAAGAACTTCTCCGAAAAAATTCAAAATATAATTGAGAAAATTTTTAATGTAAGAACTTTAAGATTCATGTGAGAGATCTATTAAATCAGGTCATAGTGATACCCGTATTCTAAAAATAGTCTGACTACATGTCTGGTTCAGATAAGTTTGGAGTGACTCATGCAAAGTAGGCAGGATTTAAAAAGCACTCCACCAAGTCACGAAAATTTAGGTTTTACCGTAGGTACCATTTCACGTTCAACAAGATAATATTAGGTTGATAATGTCTCCATTTAAATAAACTTTCCTTATCCACACTAATCATACACCTTTTTAAAGTAGTCTAATCAGTATGGATAATTTTGAGAATGTTCAATCTATCCTTATTATTGTAAAATTATATTAATAAATGTTAATGTACACATAAAAAACAGGATAGTTCCTATAAAAAGTAAATACAACAATGCCTAGGGGGGATAATGGTGGGAAAAATAGTTTTTTTAAAAAAATTAGATAAGAAACTAATATTCATTTTATTCATATTATGTGTCACCAGTATTGTTGCAATATACAGTAGTCAGCAAACCGGGCAATATGGCAACCAAAATTTTGCTATGAAACAAATGGTAAATTACGCCATAGGTTTTGTTCTATTATTAATTGTTGCCAATATCGATTTAGATCAATTACAAAAATTAGCTTGGCCGATTTATATTGTGGGGTTCATCTCAATTATCATTTTAAAGGTATTACCAGTGTCAAGTTTTACACCTGAAATATTAGGGGCAAAAAGATGGTTTAGATTTCCAATTATTGGTGCTATTCAACCAGCTGAATTTTTTAAGCTTGCCTTAATTCTTCTGGCCGCAAGTTTAGTCGTAAAACATAATGCACAGTATATGGCACGGACATTTCAAACTGATTTACTTTTGATTGGTAAAATATGTTTGATAACTATTCCACCTGCGTTACTTGTATATAGTCAACCCGATACGGGAATGGTGTTCCTATATATAGCAGCCATTGCATGTATTATATTTATGTCAGGAATCCAAAAAAAGTTAATCGTACTATGTGCAGGAATTCCGATGACTGTATTGTCTGCTTTAATATTTATATACGTAAAATATCCAGATATTTTCTTCAATAAGTTAGTTACTTTATTAAAGCCCCACCAACAATCGCGAATTTTAGGCTGGTTAGATCCATTTCAGCATACAGATCAGGGATATCAAACTCAACAATCAATTTTAGCTGTTGGTAGTGGGGGGATAGAAGGAAAAGGCCTCGGTTCTGGAAATGTTTATATTCCAGAAAAACATACTGATTTCATTTTTGCCACAATTGCCGAAGAAGGCGGTTTTATAGTTGCCACTTTTATAATATGTATATTCTTCTTAATGCTTTCCCGAATACTTATAATTGGTAATTCCGCAGATAATTTATTCGGCACCTTACTATGTGCAGGAATTGTAGGCGTTCTAATGTTACAATTTTTTCAAAATATCGGTATGATTGTGGGATTAATGCCTGTCAAAGGTATTGCACTTCCATTTTTATCATATGGCGGAAGCTCTTTATTTTCGAACATGTTAATGATGGGGCTTATTTTATCCACACGAAAAACATACAAAGAATATATGTTTTCAGTGAATCAGCACTAAATATCAAATAAGAAGTACTTATACCTTAAACTATTCGTAGAATAATACGTGATGAATAAAAAAGGTTACAGAGCTATAATCAAGTATTGTTAATAGACCGAGGGAGGAGAATAATAAACATTCTTCTCCCTTTGTCTGTAATTAGAGTTTGCATATATAAATATACGTTGTAAGGAATTGCTGGAATGAATTTTAAGGTTACAAAGGGGGAGCACGCACATTTTAACGTTTTTATACGCTAAGGGATTCTCAAAACTCCATAACGCGAGTTAAATTGAGAATCAAATTACATCTAGTTTGATTCATAAAAGATTGGCGTCATAGACTGCTGGATAAAAACACAGGGTTTTATCTCTGTGTTTCTTCAAATTTTCGTTTTTGAATATAAGCTTGAGCATGTATAATTTCTTCCTGAAGTTCTTTTAATTCTTTCATAGATTCTGCTTCAATAGTCATGTAGGTAGTAACTAAACTAATCATCATATCCATCTTCTCTACTATATTTTGAATGACCTGTACAGATTGCTCTTTTTTAGGGTGTTGTATTGCTGTTAATACATCTTCCATATAATTGTTCTTTCTTTTCTGGATATCATAAATAAACTGTTTTGTGTTTGAGTTCAGTTGTTTTTCCTCCTCTTTAGATATATTTCTATTCTATCATATTTAAATGGGAAACATTGGATTTACTGGAATTTACACCAGCCTAATTGCTTAACGTAATCTATATACTTCTAAAGAGATGATAAATATATATTTTTTCATCAAACTTGGAGCTTTATCATGATTACTGTCCAATATATAGTGAAATCAATTTTAAGGAGGATGCCTGTTTGGCTAGTAATGACAACATAAGCAACTGGATAGACCGTCTGTTATCCGGTGAAGAAGAAGATTTTGAATATATATTTGATTTAACAATTCAGAGAATATATGACACCGTATTTGCTATAGTTAAAAATGGTTATGATACAAATGAAATTGTAAATGAGGTTTACTTTCAACTATGGAAATCCATCTCAAAATATGATCAATCTAGAGCTTTTTATTTTGGTTGAATGGCATTGTCTATAAACAAATTAGTCAATGGCGTTTTCATAAATAACTGTAGAGAGAAAAATTTGTTATGGGGAGATTTTGTTCCTCCGAGATAGGCTTATATATGTTCACGTGTGTTTTTAAAAGAAATAGCCTATTCTTGGTCCATTGGAGAAGTAATGTTATCTTTATATGTATCAATGTAGATATTTCCATTTGCAGCAAGTACAGCATACGTAACATCATTGTAGCGAAGGTTACGTTTTTTTAGTTCACATTGTAATTCTAACTCCGTCTGATTGTTTTGTCTTAGGTTTTCTGTCATAATTTCTCCATCCATAATTAGCTCGATGGGGAGTGTACACTCTTTTTTCGTTGGTATATTTAAATCTTGTTTTGTAACAGTACGATATTCAGGTTTTTTCAAAACAGATATTCTACCATTTGTTTCAACTACGACATAAAGAACTTCTTCAATGTTAAAAATGCCATTCTCTCTTAATTGTTGGTTTAAATAATCTAGAGAATAGCGCATTTTTCGCATGTTATTTTCTAAAATTTTTCCGTTTTCCATAATAACTGTTGGATTTCCTGCAAATATTTTTCTGCCTATCCGACTTTTCATGGATATATAACTAACCATTAAAATGATAAATACTAAAATAAGAAAAGCGATAACTGCATGATGAGTTTTTACATTTAAATTAAATGCCAAATTTGCAATAATACTCCCGATAGAGATAGCACCAATAAAATCAAAGGTATTCATTTCAGCGATAATTTGCTTTCCTAATATTTTAGCTCCGATAAATAAAATTGAGAAAGATAACAGAGTTCTCAAAATAATCTCTATATGTTCAGACACAAGTAGCTCCTCCTTTTGGGATTGCATGTTCGTATTATAACAATCTATATAAGGATAGTATGTATAATTGTAAAAGAATTTATTATGTTCAATAGCATTAATAGTTCATGTTTCTTTTTATCTCTTGGTTCTGTTGCCAAGTTTCTCAAGAGATAAAAAGAAACATGAATGAAAGAGGAAGTATAATGATGTTGAATGTTTTGATACAGAATATTTTTTTGAAAGCGAATAAAATATGAATTATCAAAAAGAGATTGGATTCCCTTAAAAGGTATTAACTAGATAAATATGAACTAATTTGAATTACCGGGTTATGTTTTTTACCTACAAAATCCAGTTTCACTCTCATCTGTCCAGAAAAACATAACTTTTTAAACTGGTGATATCTTTGCGTAAAAACAATCATGTACCGACAGGGATTAATATTTTAAGAGCGCCCCTAAAATATATTTTTGGTGTTTTTAAATTAAATGAGAAGTGCTTATGATATGCATTGTTTTTTATTATCTAAATAAGAGTTTCTTAAATTACTTATATAAAAGCTGATGGGCGAGTATTAATATTTATGAAGTAACTTTTATCTGATAAGGAAGGGGTATTAGATTTATGAACGATCTTAATTTCCTTTGTGAACAATTTGCTAAAATTCTTAATGGAAAAAGTAACTTAAATCAGGGTGTTTGTTCTGTCTCCTTGCGTCGTAATATTAAAGTGTTTGTTCAAGGACGACCAAGCACCTCAGTGATACCGGCTGGGATATCTTTTGAATCGTTAGATCAAATTGGCAATGCATTGAACTTTGGAGAAATCGCTATTTTACAAGAAGAAATCCCTTTATATATGAAATCGATTGTTCAACAAGGGATTATTGTTAGCGCCTTACATAATCATTGGTTATATATGAAACCATTGATTATGTATATTCATATCCAATCTGTTGAACCACCATTGAGTTTTGCAAAAAAATTGGCAAATTCCTTTTCAGTTTTAAGTAGTTATCCAATTGCTGATAATGGGAGCTAATGTTAAGTAAATCATATTTATTCTTTTCCTATATCAAGAATCATGTGAACAAAAAATGCCCTCCAGCTAAGCGATCTGGAAAGCATTCAAAAAGCTTATTTTATCGTTTTGGGATGGGATTTGTTTACTTAAGTTGATGCGCATATATGGTGACCCCTATAAAATAGCCGTAAGTTAATTATTAACCCATAAACTTGCCGAAACTTTAATAAGAACCATAAAGATAACTAGAGTTAAGGTGTTTTTATGCAAAAAAACCTAGAGTATCAATAAAGCCTTCACTGAAAGATAGCACCAGCAATAACCGAATTTCTTTCGCTAATCCTATAACTAAAAAGTCGATTTCCTGTACGTTAAGAAATCGACTTTTTAGTGAGTAACTTAATGTCTTTAATAGAAAGAAACTTGATTAAATTAAATCCAAAATATCTTTTGGGGTATTTAATATATAATCAGCTTTTTCAAAACCTTCTTTTGTCTTTGAACCCCATAAAGCGAGTGCGAATTTAACACCAGCACTTTTCGCACATTTCATATCGTATATAGAGTCTCCTATGTATACTGACTCATCATTAGGAACATCTAATTGTTTCAAACAGGCTAATAATGGTTCAGGGTGTGGTTTGTGTTTATCCGTATCACACGCACAAATTATATGTTCAAAATGATCACTTAGACCAAATGGGTCGAATTCGTCTATTAATTCTTGCTTAGTTTTTGATGTAACAATCCCAAGCTTTAATTTACTAAGGGATAACTCTTTAATAACGTCCTCTAATTCTTCAAACACCGAAACTTCATGGGAAAAATCTAGTACAGATTCGCACCATTTCGGATGAACAACGTCTATATTTTGTACATTTAATTTTTTTAAGGTTTCTTTTCCAGGAATTCCTAATGCAAATCTTAAATCCTGTAACGCATAAATTTCCTTTAGTTCTTCTTTTAAAACTTTTTGTAAGGATTTTAATATTGCTTTTTCTGTATCTAAAATTGTGCCGTCTACGTCAAAAACAAGAGATGTAATCAAAATAAAGCCTCCCGATTTTTTAATCTTCACTTGCAATTACTACTTCAACACCGTTTTCTTTCAAAGTATTATATAAATCATTAGACATAACTTGATTTGTAATAAATGTGTCTATAGATTCAACCGTTAAACCCTTATAATTTCGTCGCTGATTCCATTTAGTGTGATCTGCCACTAAAATAACTTGATCAGCATGTTTTATTAATTCACGTTTGAAATAAATATCTTCTTCAAAACCATAGTATATCCCGTCTTCTGTAATACCTGCGGTCCCAATGAATACCTTGTCAAAGTGATAATCTTTGAGTTTTTCAGTGGTAGAAGTCCCCGTAGTATGTCGAGAAACCTTATTTAAAGTTCCTCCCAAAAGGTGAATAGTCGTACCTTCAGATTGAGCTAACATATAAGCAGTATCAATAGAGTTCGTCACTATAGTTACGTTCTTTGATTGTAAATGTTGCGCTACAAAGTTGACAGTTGTTGAAACGTCTAAATAAATCATGTCATTGTTTGCAATTATATTTGCAGCTTTCATTCCAATCAATTTTTTCGTTTCTAATTCAGTCTGTGACCGCACTTGATAAGTATCAATTTTCTTATGAAAAGTAGCTAAAGCCACTCCGCCATAAGTTCTAACTATTGCTTTGTTTTTTGAAAGTTTTACTATATCTCTTCTTGCAGTATCTCTTGAGATATGAAACATTTCACACATTTTTTTTATATTCATAGTTTTATTTGTTTCTAAATAATTAAAGACTCGTATCAATCGTTCTTCTTGATTCATAAGTAACCTCCATAAGAATATATTAAGTTAAAGTAAGTTATTATGCAAGTTAGTTTAAGTTATAATGTGCGATAATGCTCCTATAATTAAGTGTTATTAAGTGGGTTTGGTAAAACCTTATTTTTAATGCCTTTATAATTTTAAGCGATTTTATGATGGATTTAAAATTTTATCGTTGTAAGCATAAATTTGCTAAGGTGGCAAGGTTATGGTCTAAATCACAGTTTATATGTCCAAATTTAAAAGGTTACTTGCAATTATCTTGAAGTTCTTGCACCAGAATCTACAGATAAACTCCACATATCTCTAGACAATCCACATATAAACTTCAGATTGATACTTTACTATGGCATCAAGGAGGCTAGAGAACATGAATTTTATCAAACGATCATTTTTAAGTTTAAAATCAAGAAAGGGAAAGTCACTTATATTACTTGCTATTTTTCTAGTTGTAATTAATTTGGTATTTGCTGGATTTACAATTCAAAGTGCATCAAGTAAGGCCACCGATTTGGCCAGACAACAATTAGGAGCGAATGTTAACTTAAAAATAGATATAAATAAATATATAAACAGTGATCAAAATACTGGTGGAACAAGAACGGTACCTGCTATCGAAGAGAAGGAAGTTGATAAATTAAAGAACTCTAAGTATTTAGATCACTATAATTATCTAAAAAGTGCTAATGCTGAGCTGAAAGAGCTCGATTATGTCGAATCACTTGGAGGAGCTCAATCATTTGGCCCAAATAATAATTTAAATTTTACTTTACAGGGTGTTAGAGACTTTTCTTTCTTAGAAGCTGCTCAAGACAAAAAATTAAAGCTAGTTGAAGGAAAGGGAATTACGCCAAAAACAGTAGGGAAAAACGTTGCAATGATTGAAAAAAGGCTAGCTGAAAAAAACAATTTAAAAGTGGGTGATAAACTGCAAATAGGTGAAGTAATGGATGAGGAACTTACCACGAAAGAGCTGGAGATTATAGGGATTTATGAGTCTAAAGAAGAGGCCTCATCTTTTGGGGGACAATCTTTTGCTTTATTAGAGCCTGCTAATCAAATATATGTACCATATTCTGTTATGAATTCAATGGAAAATGCAATCTATTCATTAAAGGACCCTAAGGATATTGATGCATTTAAAGAAGAAGCAAAAAAATTGGGGTTACCAACGTACTATGAATTAGATGCACAAGATAACGTTTATAAACAGATGATTGGTCCAATCGAAAATATTGCATCTTTTTCGAAAACGATTGTAATTATGGTGTCTATTGCAGGTGCAACGATTTTAGGATTAATAATTATGCTCTCTATTAAGGAACGTAGAAAAGAAATGGGAATTTTGTTATCTATAGGCGAGAAAAAGTGGAAATTAATGGGTCAATTACTAGTTGAGGTATTATGTATTGCTGTATTAGCTTTTGGTTTATCTTTAGCAACAGGAGAGAAAGTTTCTCAAAAAGTTGGTGATAATCTGTTAGCTAGTGAAATAGCAAAGAATGAAGATAAACCGGAAGATCCTATAGCACTACTTAGTGGTAACCCTGCTCCAGACGTAGATCCGGTTGATAATATCGATGTAAGTATTTCAACTGAAGATTTAGGAAAAGTAGGGGGGATTGGATTAGGAATCGCTATGCTAGCAACAATTCTTCCGGCATTATCCATTCTTCGTTTAAATCCAAAACAGATTTTATTAAAAGACGAATAAGGAGAATTTATATGGAGACAATTTTACAGTTTAAAAATATCAATTATCATTATGAAAGTAATAATAAGAGAACTACAATCTTACAAAATGTAAATTTTTCTTTTCAAACTGGAAGTTTTTATACTATCTTAGGGCCATCCGGTTCAGGAAAAACAACAACTCTTAGTTTAGCCAGTGGATTAGACGTTCCCAAAAGTGGATATGTCTTATATAAAGGAACGGATATACGTAAAATTGGTCTCGACTCCTATCGAAATCAGTATGTATCAATTATCTTTCAATCTTATAATCTTATTACTTATATGACTGCACTTCAAAATGTTATAACAGCAATGGAAATAACAGGAGTCGATGTAAAAGATAAAAAGATAAGAGCATTGGATCTACTAAAAAAAGTAGGATTGACAGAAATAGAAGCTAAAAGGAATGTGTTACAGCTTAGCGGTGGGCAACAACAACGTGTCGCAATCGCTCGTGCATTATCTTGTAATGTAAATTTGTTAATTGCAGATGAGCCGACTGGAAACTTAGATCAAGAAACGTCTATGGAAATTATTGAATTGTTTAAAGAGTTAGCGCATAAAGAAAATAAATGTATTATTGTTGTAACTCATTCACAAGACGTAGCTAAACAGTCAGATAAAGCTGTTTATCTACAAAAACAGAATTTAGTTGTACAAGATGTTTCTTGAAAAAGGAATGTGTTTACTTTAGAAAAAACAAAGGATGACATAACTTCAGAGTAACTGTAAGTTCAATTTATACTTTTTTACACCTAAAAGAGGAATGAAGGGAACATGGATTAAGGTAGTTTTTTGCGGTAGTCTGGTTATAATTGGTATTTTGATAGGGTATGTAACACATGTTTTTATTCAAGAAGATATAAGTGAGTCTAACCAAGATCAAGTTAATATTTTTCAAGATGAGATTGGCCCGAAGCAAAGAAACCCCTCATTTATTGAAGGTGGGAATTCAGGATTAGGTACTACTAAAGAATATAATGAATGCGAAGTGGAATCTAGAGACCCAGGAAATAATTAATAAAATATAACTTTTTAATAAGTCAACAACCGGTTCCTTAACATATAAGGAACCGGTTAATTTATATACAAGTATAAATGTCTAATTTTCTTTATTTGCTCTTGCGTACTTATTTGAGTACGGTGCTGAATTTAATTTTTGTTTTTTTACTTGTATGCGACTATAATCCGAATGATGAGGAATTCACAGTTGTACATCTAATAAAGAAAGAATAAATGTTTGTTTCCAGTGACATCTTGATTACCTCTTTCTTTTTAGTGTTATTATGCATATAAACTATCGCATGCCCCTAAAGCTTATAGGATGTAAAGATAATTTTCCCATGAAGTTTTTATGTCTCTACATAAACTCCAAATAGCAAGGCTATAATGACTACCAGAGAAAAGCTTCCTTTATAGAAAAAATTTCACCGTATTTTTTCTACAAAAACCTCATATATTTAAGCATAATTTATTGGGAGGTTGATTATGAGCATCTATTTAAAAATACAAGAAAGTGCGAAGCGTATAAATGAATTGACTAAGCATCAAAAGAAACTAGAGCGCGAAAAAAATGTATTAAAAGGTGAGTTTTATAGATTGTTGAAAGAAAATAAAAAATACAAAGATACTCCCGAAGAGATAAGAACATTGGATAATTAGTCTCAATTTAATGTTTCATTTAAATTTTAGTCAACTGCAGAAGTGTGAAAATAGTTTAACTTCAGTACTTGGTTAGCTATAAGTATTTTTGATACTATATATATTCGTAAATTTGACACAGTCTTTTATGATATATACATGTTATACTTAGTTGCATAGTAAATAAATTGTATCCCAGTACATTACTTACTATTACTAGTACCCAAATAACTTAATATGATACGGTAAAAAGCCTCTTTTCAACGAGAAAAGAGGCTTTTTTTCATTAGTATTTAGTTAAGTATATGTTATAAATTAAAAAGGAAACTTTATATTAATTTTGTAAATTTTAAAGTCATAATTGCATTAAAAACCGTTAATAATCATAGTGTTTACGAGAAAGTTAGCACTGGTTAAAAACAAGCGAAGTTTAAAAATATATTAATTTATCATTTTAGCCAAGAAGACTCCTTCCTCAAGGAGCGTGAAGGGTCACAGTCCAGTGAGTAGGTGGAAGATGAATTGGCTTTGAACAAGGGATGGCAGGAAGCCATCTTAATTGTTCGACATATAGAAAGTATTACGTCACTACCTACCGAATATACGTTTGGTGTATAATAGTCATATACCGAAATGGGGGTGAATCAAATAATGATGAATAAAGCCTATAAGTTTCGTATCTATCCAAATCAAGCACAAGCAATTCTAATTAATAAAACGATTGGGTGTTCTCGCTTTGTATTCAATCATTTCCTATCCTTATGGGATCACGCATACAAAGAGACAGGAAAAGGCTTGACCTATGGTATATGTTCTGCCAAACTACCTGCCATGAAGAAAGAGCTTGTTTGGCTAAAAGAAGTGGATAGTATTGCGATTCAGTCGTCTGTTCGCAACCTTGCGGATGCTTATACGCGCTTTTTCAAAAAACAAAACAGCGCACCGCGCTTTAAATCTAAGAAGAACAACGTACAATCTTATACCAC
>NZ_JASNGE010000057.1:0-14177 GCF_030164735.1 Bacillus sp. RB3 | reverse complement strand
AAGGACAAATAAAAAAGGTCCTTAACAATTTATTAAGGACTGCGGAATAACACCGCAATTTAGGTTGGAACCCAATCAGTTTGTAGAAAATAAATCGCGATTATGATAGCAATTGTATTCCCAAAAGCAATGTTTCAAATGAATTTTAACATATCTGGGGGTAACACAATTATAATTTGTAGAGAAAAGGGGGCGTGTAGAATGGAAGAAGGGCGTATTTCCTTTTAGCAAGGGTTTAAAGAATTTCTTATAATGATGGTCTTTTTTTGGTTCATTATGTTTCTCATATATGGGGAAAGCCTGTTACAATAGTAAAGAATAACTTGGGTACAAATTGATAATGAAATGGGGAAATATGCTGGATGAAAGCAACCGGAGTAACTAGAAAAGTGGATGAATTAGGTCGTATAGTAATTCCAAAGGAACTTAGAAATACGCTTGGGATTAAAGAAAAATCACCATTAGAGATTTTTGTAGAAGGGGAAGACATCATTTTACAGAAGTATCAGCCTGGTCATGTTTGTGCATTAACAGGGGAAGTGTCAAATCGTAACATAGCATTAGCAAATGGTAAGATAACATTAAGTCCAGAAGGTGCAGAACTATTACTAAAAGAAATAGAACAGTATCTTGTAAAATAAGTGCTCCTTTCAAGGGGCTTTTTTTTATGGCTAACATAATAATTTCACGTACCGTAATTATATAAATAAAAAAAGCAAAACATCATTTAAAGGATGTTTTGCTTTTTACTGTTGTAAATATGATATGAATTGATTGGCAATTGACTCTAAAAGGGATCTTAGAGTTTGATGGATTGCGGTATTTTTAAAGTCCCCCACACGGGATTTGCAACATTACTCTGTCACAATAGATAAAATCCTCATGTGTAATTATAAAACAAAAAGTGCTTCAAGGTACAGTACATATACTTCAATTTAAGTTCCACATAGGGATACAGCCGAGATATGTGGAAAAATAGGTACATATGGCTAAGTCTATGTAACTATGAAGTATTACTTTTTCATCATGCATGGAGCCTTACAAGTTACTGTCCCCTTGTAAGTTGCCATAATTCCACCAAAATCCGTTACTTTAGTCGAATAAAGAGTTAATATCCCTTTATATCCGTTCTGATCATATGAATAGGTTTTTGCTGGTGATTTTCCCATTGGATAATGGACATCTACGTACTGCGTTTTAGAATATAAATCACCTGCAAGCAATTCTACTTTAGTAGTTGATGCTGCATTAGCATCTATCGGAAATGATAGTACGGTAAAGCTAATGCCAAAAGCTAAGGTTGTAGATAGCAAGACTGAAAGCGCTTTATTTTTCTTCATGACTTAATCCCCCTCATTAATATTTAGTACAATTTAAATTTACTTTATTTTCCAAACTAACGAAAGGGTTAAATGTATTTCTCATCAAGAGATTGAATTTTCAGTCTTCATTTGCCGTTTATTATAACGGTGTTACGAAAAGTGCTTCAAGGTACAGCATATGTACTTCGATATAAAACCCACGTTAATAAATTTTATAGAAAATAAAAATCCGGTTTTCCTGTATTAAAAAATATTTTACAAAGAAAAAGCTGATTTCCTTAACATAAAGAAAATCAGCTTTTGGCGTAGTTATTAATTTAGAAGTTGATTACTTTAAAAGTTTATCAAATATTTTTTCAACTTTATCAGCATCCTTTGATATTGCAAACAGGATATAGTTATCTTTTGTTTTTAAGACATGTTTTTCTATTAAAAAATATTCGTCTGGAAGATAGTCTTTAAAGCTTTTTGATTGCTTTTCGACCCTATTTGAAATTTTCTTTTTAATGTCTTCTACATTTTTCACATCTTTTACTTTCATTACAGTGATTTCATCAGCTTTGATATTTGTAGGAGCAGTATATAACACAAAGCTTTCGACTTCATCCGTATTTATGTTATATAGCTTTTGAAGCTTTTTACTATCTCCTTCCTTCATTTCTTCTAGGTTAGTAACATGTTTAATTTTCTCTCCTATTTCTGTAGCTGAAAGGCTATTAACGTTATTTTTTTTTCCAAAACAACCACTTAAAGATCCTAAAGTAATCGTACAAACTATAATAGTAATAACGAATTTTATATTAAAAAATTTCAACAAATGTGTCATTAGTATAAATTCTCCTTTTATTTAGTTGTTTTAAATATTTAATTTGAACAAGGATTCTAACGCTTTATATTTAATGAATACAGCCATGAACATAAATTAATTAAAGGTGTGGATAAATCTATTTATTCGGATATGTTATTAATAGATGCATCTTCAAAGAAGGTATTTCCATTATAAAGCACTAACATATCATTGATTTTATTTTTCTGTACCAACATATTTAGACTATCTGTATAATATCTAAGATCGACTATATGGATTTCACTAAAATGTGGTAGTAAAAAAGGCATTAAAGAATTTGCATAAGAATCTTTGACAACTAATAATTTTTTTCCATTCGCGTTATTAGTTGTTATTTTCACTAATGGATGATTTCCATTGAAAAATACCGTGTATTTATCTTTTTTCTTGATGTTCTCCATTTCATAAAGAGAGGTAGATGTTTTATTTCCATCAATATATTCCACTTTATATTTTTTCACTTTCTTAGGCTCATATAATTCAATACTATCAGGATCTATATTTCTAAAACCTGCTTTTGAATATAGGGATCCATAAAAACTATTTGTAATTTGTTTAATGTTGAATGACCCATCTTCATTAGGAGTAAATTTCATATTTTTACCCAGTTCTTGATAGGCATAATATGCGCCTTTGGTGGTCCAATGATGATCGGTTTTATAATATATATATTCATCCTTTTTTGAACTCAATACAGGATATACATCTATAAAGTTTATATCCTTATCTAAAGATTTTTTTACTTTATTAATATACGTAAGCTCGTCACCATGAGAAACATAATTTGGGAGTTTATTTTCCAAAATACTAATTGCTGTAGGTACTAACATGACTTGCATTTTCACATTAGGATTAGCAATATGAAAATCATTTATTGCTTCTATTTTGTTTTTTACATCTTGTTCTTCAGGCTTACTAAACTTTTGAAGTAAAAAACCATTTTTACCGATATACACGCCATTATTTTCTTTCTTTCCTAGTGTGTAATCTATATCAGATTTCACATTTATCCAAAAATCCCTGAATGCAAACTGATCAGAAATATATTTTTCGTAGTTAGAAGTAAACTTTTTTTCTATTAGATTTTGAAAAGAGAAAGTTGGGAACTGTTCTAGCTTTCTATTCTCTGCATCTGAAAATGTTTTATTGGGAGTTAGTAAATTTATACTAAACATTCCCCCTATAAATATTGACAATAACCCTGCCATTGTGTATTTGTATATTTTTTCATACTGATTCAAGTAACTCACCTCTTTCAAACTAAATACAAACTCATTGTTCTAAAGGTTTTCATTAAAACCTAAAATATAAGAATGGATTATATGTGTCATTCACTAAATAAGCAGTTGAAAGAACTACTAGTACTACATAGAAAACGGGAATGCCAATTGCACCTGGAAGCTTCAACTTTTCTTTAATATATCCAAACGCTTTTTGGGGAAATGGTGTTGAACAAATTGCTAGGACAATAAATAACATAAAATTAGTTGTTAGATAATATAGCGTTTCATTATCCAAGAAAACAGATTGATTAAACCCAAACATTGTTCTCAAGAAATTCATTGCTACTGCTAAGTTTTCAAATTCAAAAAATACCCATCCAATTAAAACAATGATAAGTGTATACACATGTCCAATAAAGCTCATTCTATTTTTAAGCCATTTTAAAAGAAATAGTTTTTCTAGTGTTACAAATAATCCAAAATACAATCCCCAAACAATAAAATTCCAATTTGCGCCATGCCACAATCCTGTTAAGAACCAAACTATCAATAAATTTCTAAGTTGTTTGATTAATCCGGTCCGATTTCCACCGAGAGGAATATACACATATTCTCTAAACCATGAACCTAATGATATGTGCCATCTACGCCAAAATTCAGTTACACTTTTTGAGATATAGGGATAGTTAAAGTTTTCTGGAAAATCAAACCCAAACATTTTACCTAACCCTTGAGCCATAGCTGAATATCCTCTAAAGTCAAAATAAATTTGGAAAGCAAAAGCAATAATCCCGATCCATGCTGTCAGGATGGTAAGTTCTGATATAGAAGTTGTTTTTACACTTGTCCAAAGAAGTCCTATATTGTTAGCTAAAAGTACTTTTAACGCAAGCCCTTTAATAAATAATTCCATCCCTTGACCAAAACGATCGAATGTTACTTTTCTTTCCTGTAATTGCTTATCGATATCACTGTACTTTACAATAGGGCCTGCAACAAGTTGAGGGAACATCGTAACATAAGTTCCAAAAGAAATAATGTTTTTTTGTGCTTGTACTTTCCCTAAATAAACATCAATTACATAAGACATAGTTTGGAAAGTATAAAAAGAAATTCCTACTGGAAGAGGTAGGGGATCAACCTCAATATTTAAGTTGAAAATCGTATTGATATTATCCACCATGAAACCGTAATATTTGAAGAAGCCGAGTATCCCTAAATTTATTATTATGGAGTTAATAAATATTGCTTTTGTAATACCCTTGCGATCTCTATATTTATCTATAAGTACACCATTAGCATAGTCAAATATGGTGGAGAATATCATAATGACTATATACACAGGCTCACCCCATGCATAAAAAATGAGACTGACGATAAATAATATAAAATTTCTAAGAACTTTGGGTGATACGTAATAAATAACAAGTGTTAATGGTAAAAATAAGAAAAGAAAAATTAAACTACTGAACACCATTGTTCTTTCACCTCCTACAACAGTTTTGTCTGTGTTTTTTATTTAAAATTTACAATTCTCACAGAAGAACTGTAAATTTTAGGTGTAAGCATTACTTAACGGAACTTTTCAATTGTTCAAGTAGTAGCTTGTAATAATCTGCTTTAAAATGTACACCATCTTGATCATGTAAATCTTTGTTTTTTTCAAAGATTGGAGATAAATCAATGTACTCTGCTTTCTCAGCTTTTGCTAATTCTTTAAGTTTCACGTTATATTCATCAATATGTTTATATTGTGGGTATTCCTGTAATACCTTATCTATAACTGGTGTAACAGATAAAAGGTGTATGCTTACATTTGGAAGTTTTTCTTTTATTTTTTGTATTAATTTTGAATAGTTATCTATTGAAAACTTGACTGGATTTTCGATAGGTTTTCCTTCAAGATCCATAGGCATCAGTAAATCATTTGTTCCAAAGCTCATAAAAATATGTTCAGGTTTTTTTTCTACTACTTTGTTAACATCTTCCTCTATAGCCATTGCTGTAACTTTACCTTTGTCAGCAATAATATTTTGATCATCGATTAATTCTTGATCAATCATTCCTTCAGTAATGGAATCACCAAAGAATACACTGTTTTTAAAAATAGGTTTATAAGCACTATTTTTCGATTTTTTTTCATGCACAGCCTCTTGATTGACCTTATTTGCTGTTTTTTCAGTTCCTTTATTTACACAGGCTGCGGAGGATAATGCAATGGTCCCCGTAACTAGACAAACACATACTTTCTTTAACATTTTTATCTTCCTCTCAAATCATTATTTCGTAAGCGATGGTGTATATAGCGATGCTATTTTTATTTTCAATGCGAACCTTTCGTTTACAATATATAGATTAATCTTTACAAGTAAAGATAAGGTGCAGATAAGATAGAAATAATTTAAAGAATGTAAAGTTTGAAAATTAGCTATTAAATAACTTAACAGAAGAATAATTTGATACTTATATTTCTGAGATTGAGTATAAGTGGGGGTAAATAAAAAGGAAGCGAATTCTTGCTAGTTGCAATAGTTCACTTCCTTTTTACATTAGTTTTATATAAACATTACACACATTAAAAGTAGTAAATTAATAATACAAACATGTTTTTGTTTATTTTAATTGATTTTTTAAATATGCCAACCAAATTGGATAGAATTCAGGCTTAAAATGTATGCCGTCCTTAATATAGAGATCTGGATGATCTTTAAATATCGGGGATAAATCGATAAAATTCACTTGTTCTTTTTTTGCTATCATTTTGAATCCTTCGTTAAAATCATTAATATTTTTATAACGCTCTTCTTTTTGTATACGTTCTGGTGTAACTGGTGTAATTGACAGGATATTTATTTTTGTATTAGGTAATTTTTCTTTTATTTTTTGAATCAATTGAGAATATTGGGTTACTGCAGATTCTTTTGTTTCAGTAAGATTACATAACCCAAGTAGAATAAATATATTTTCCGGTTTTTGATTGGCTACTTGCTCTACATTTTCTTGAGCATCTCCAATTGATTTCCCTATACCACTTATAATATTTTCTTCGTCTAATACATCAAGATCATGAAGTCCATCTGTAATGGAATCCCCTAAAAATACACTTGCTTTAAAAATTGATTTAAATGTAGAAGTATCTATATTAGACGAAGAGGGGGACTCTTTTTCAAGGGTGATAGAAGAAGAGTCTATTTTATTGACTGAACTAGTAATGTCTTTCTTACTATCTGGATCCCCGCAAGCTGCTAGGGAAATGATACTTATCAATGAGATTGTAATTTTTTTTAAAATCATATACAATTTCCTTTCTTACAGTGTTTTTATCGGTAAAATCAGGTAACGTTTTTACTGATAAAAACCAATTTTCAAAGATAATTACATACTATAAACGTTGATCTTTCTGGAAATTCAGGTGGAAATGATCTGCATCATTGTATACACCAAATTCATATCCTTTCTCTTTATAAAATTTAATAATTTCAGGAAGAGCTTGTAATGTCTGTGGTTTTTCATGCATCAAAACAACTTCTATATCCTCTGTTGTTTGTTTTTTTACATTTTCTGCAATCTGAGTTGGATTATCTTTTAATTCCCAGTCATGAGAATCAATCGTCCAATCCCAGACTTTTATTCCAGATTCTACAATTTGGTTACGAATTTCTTCGCTTTTTAGACCTGGTGCGGAACCATATGGGGGGCGAACTAATTTAGGGCTTGTACCTGTAATTTCATGTATAAGAGCTAGAGTTTCTTTCATCTCTGGTACAAATTGCCCATTTTTATATAACTTATTGCTATTATGTGTCATACTATGTGCACCAATATAATGCCCCTCTTTTATTGCTCGTTTTACATTTTCCTGAAGACTGGTATTTTGCAAATTACTTCCTTGCATGAAAAATGTTGATTTAACATTGTTCTCTTTTAATACATCCAAAAATTGACCAGTTAATGTGCTCGGACCGTCATCAAATGTTAAGTAGACTACTTTTCCTACAGGTTTTCCATCCGGCCTTTTTTGTTTTGTCGGTGGTGTTTCACTTTTCTTTTCTTGTTGCTTCGTGTTAACTTGTTTAATCCTTTCTTGAGCTATCCCTTTCGCAGGAGTGGAATTAAATTTTCCAATTAAAAAGAACATGAAACAAGCCGTTGCTAGAACAGCTCCTAGCGATATAATTGCCTTAGTTATTACACCTGTTTTGTTCTTATTTTTTGTTTTTTTCATTATTTATCTATCCTTTCTCTATTGATTTTTATATTAATTATTTATAAATCCGAACCTTTATTTGGTTGACTCAGTATTTTCAAGCGGTTCTTATAATAAATAGATTAATAGAGAGGGATAAAGATAAGATGCAGATAATGTCGAAATCAGTTAAAGAATACTTTAATTTACTCTTTAGAAAAGTATTTGCCTCTCTAATAAAGTTAAGTTAATTCCCGAATTCGAGAATTGCTTATACACCGAATAAATAGCGAACAAACATTCAATTGCTGGTGAATAAATATGTATAATATCACGAGCATTAGCCCTATACACCCAAAAAAAATACTATTCTTCCTGATTGAGATATAGAAAGAATAGTATTTTTCTATTTACCTATTTTGTTAGAGTGTAAAATAATTAATAAACGCTAATAAAAATAAAGTGCAGATAAGGTCAATTTTGTTTAAAAATAATAAAAACGTGTAGAACTCAAATACTACACGCTTTTATTTAAATAGAAGAAAAATAATACACCATCTTCAGTATTTGATACACCATATTGTACACTATGCAATTCTAAAATATTCTTTGAAATAGCAAGTCCTAGCCCTGTTCCACCTTTGGAGCGTTGACGAGACGTATCTCCTCGATAAAAACGATCCCATATTTTCGCTAAATGTTCTGGTGCGATATGAGCTCCTTTATTTTCTATACATACTTTCGCACGTTCCTTTTCTTCTATAACCGACACTATAATATTTTCATTTTCTGGTGTGTAACGAATCGCATTGGTAATAAAGTTAGTAATAACTTGTTCTATTCGATGCTGGTTTGCAACAACTTCAATTTTAGAAAGGTGCTTATGGACATGTAATTGCTTAGCCGTTATATCCGAGGATAATTGTTCGCATATGTAATCAATCATCTCATCAATATGGAAAGCATCCATTTCCATTTTATACGTACCAGACTCGAATTTTGCTAACTCCAGCATATCAATAATGAGCATATCCATTTTATCCACTTCTTTTGACATTGCTTTAAAGTAATACTCTTTTTTATTACTAGCAACACCGTCTTCCAAAATTGAAATACAGCTCTTCATTATACTTAAAGGCGTCTTTAACTCATGTGAAACACCAGAGATAAATTCTTTACGTGTATTTTCTAATTGCTTTTCTTTCTCTATGTCTTGCTGTAATTGATTAATATACGAATGTAAAGCTTTAGAAAGTGTATTAATATTTTGTGATAAATCACCTATCTCATCCTTTGTAGTAATAGGTATCGTCTCTGAGAAATCTAAACCAGCAATTTTTTTTGTAGTATCATTTATTTGTAATAGTGGTTTGGCGATTTTTTTTGAGTAATAAAACGATATCAAAACGATTAAAATCAATACAAAGATAATTAAATATACATAATAATCCTTTATCATTTGCACAGCTTCATCAACTGGTTGCAATGATGTCATAGTAAAAATATAGTTTGTCTTACCATTTGCATCTATTATTGGTTTAATTAATAGTTTATATTTAATATCATTTTCTTCATAATCCACTATTTCTGTAGAAGTAATATTATTTGGTTTTTGATTTAATATTAAATCAACCTGAAATTGTTTTATTCTATCTATAAACACACGATTTCCGTAAATAGAGTTAGTTCCTACAATACCCTCCGGTAACTGCACGTTCTTAATACTTCCTAAATATAACTGTGAACTTTCTTTTGAAGATACTGCTTTTGGCCCATATAACCTTTCTGACAGTTTCTTGTTTTCCAGCCTAACATTCATCTCTTTCATTGCTAACATCGCAGGGACTACTATATCACCTTCCTGTACTCCATCGATAATAATATGATTCCCCTGCTTTAAACTATCTTTTATCCTTTCTATATCTTCTAAATTGACTAAACTATACAATGGAATACTAATTACTTTATTAGAAAAAAGCTTGTTTTGAGAAGGATCTAATTGAATGTCTAAAGAAAAATCACTTGCATATTTTATATTGCCTGCACTGTCTAGCGTTTTAATCCATGTCGCATTCTCTTGATAGAAATTTTGTTCCAATTCTTGAATTGCTTTCGCATCATCTCCAGCTTTTTTATATGCTTTTTCAAAGGATTGAATATTTATTTTGATATCATTAACTTTTCGATTCGCGTAGTATTGCTTAAAAAATATGGTTTGTCCAATAAAAATAGTTACTAAAATAAGTGTACATAATGCCGTTGTTAATATAAATAACTTTAATACAATTCCTTTTTTCATACCTGTCCCTCAAATTTATAGCCAGTTCTAACAACAGTTACAATACAAGTTGCTTTTTTTCCTAATTTCTGACGCAGATTACGGATATGACTATTGACAGTACGATCATCTCCAACAAATTCATAACCCAAAATTTTAGTGATTAGTTGTTCTCTCGTAATCACAATCCCTTGATTTTGCATTAAATACGTCAATATTTTAAATTCTGTATGAGTCATACTTATGTCTTCCACATCTACAGTTACTGTACGAGAAGGGAAATGTACATGGATCCCACTACTAGTTAATGTGTCTTCATTAGATTCATTAGTTGCATTAACAGTAGAAGAATATCGACTTTCAATTAATTGTTTTACTCTTGCTAATAAAATAGGTGGACTGTATGGTTTTGTAACATAATCATCTGCTCCTAGTTCAAATCCGAGTAAGATATCATCCTCATCAACCCGAGCCGTTAACATAATAATAGGCACATTAGATGTTTTACGAATTCGTCGACAGACCGTCCAACCATCTAATTCTGGTAACATAATGTCTAGAATAATTAAATGTACCTCATGTTCTTCAAATGTAGACAATGCTTCTTTTCCATCAATCGCTTCTAACACCTTATATCCTTCATTTAGTAAATAATCCTTCATAATTTCACGTAAAATATCTTCGTCTTCCACAATTAAAATTGTTCTTTCCATATTCTATCTTCCCCTCGATTTATTTTCTCGAAAAAATACTTTCTTTTCTAATTTAACCAATTAAAAGTCTTTCACTATTTTCATTATTAATAAATGTAAGATACTTATTTGAGGAGAATAACATGCTGATGTAAAGATAAAATGCAGAGATATTAAAATGGAAAATCTATTGTGAATTTGTATTTGCAGTTGATGTAAGTACATAAAACCAAACTGTAATTTTATAATAAGATTCTTTGTAACAAAAACGATCGTTTATGTTACAAATATCATTGAAAAACACTTATGGGTAAATAATGTATTACTATGACCTAGTTTTACACGTATCTCGACTGAATTTCCCTATTGTACAAGCAGAGTGGACTAGTATAAAATCGTGTGTATGAAAATATATAATGAGTAAATTTTTTAGAACGCCAATAGAATAGAAACGAAATGATATATGAGTTGGGTAAAATGAATTGAATTTCAATTCTAATAGCTGATGATGAAGTGGAAATTGCTGATTTAATTGCGATACATTTAGAAAAAGAAGGGTATCATGTTGTGAAAGCGGCTGATGGAGAAGAGACGATTCGCGTTATTCAGTCTCAGTCAATCGACTTAGTTGTGTTAGATATTATGATGCCAAAAATGGATGGATATGAAGTGACGAGGCAGATTCGTGCGAAACATCATATGCCAATCATTTTCTTAAGTGCGAAAACGTCTGATTTAGACAAAGTGACAGGTCTTGTACTAGGCGCGGACGATTATATGACGAAACCTTTTACACCAATTGAATTAGTTGCACGTGTAAATGCACAACTACGCCGATTTCTTACGTTAAATCAGCCGAAAGTAGTGAAGAATAAATCCGCTTTAGAAATAGGCGGAGTTGTTATTGGCCGTGAGCAAAGAACAGTAAATGTGTAAGGAGAACAAATTGGGTTAACGCCAATGGAATTTGATATTTTATACTTATTAGCGAGTCATCCGAAGAAAGTGTACAGTGTGGAAAATATATTTAAGCAAGTATGGGCAGATGATTATTATGAAAGTGGGAATACAGTTATGGTACACATTCGTACGTTGCGGAAGAAGCTTGGGGAAGATAAAAGAAAGAATAAGTTAATAAAAAAAGTTTGGGGAGTAGGGTATACTTTCAATGGAGGTTTTCGTTCGGAGATGGTTATGCTATTTGCGTTTAGCATGATATTAGCTGCTGGCGTAACGTATATGATGTATGAGGGATTACGGCTCTATTATAAATCAACAGTTCGTTATGAAGATCCCTTAGCTCAATTTCGTTCAATGATAAGGCAAATTGGGGATGTTAACTTCTTTTTAATTATATTTATCCCTCTATCCATTATGTTTTTCTTCTTCCTTACTAGACCGTATTTAAAATATTTTGATGAGATTTCCAATGGGATTCATCATCTTGCAAACGGTGATTTTACAAATCAAGTTCGTGTTTCATCCAATGATGAGTTTGGATATATCGCCTGCGAAATTAATGTAGCGAGTGAGAAATTAAAAGAAGCAGTTGAACGAGGAGATTTTGCGGAAAATAGTAAGGATCGGTTAATTGTTAACTTAGCTCACGATTTAAGAACGCCGTTAACATCCGTTTTAGGTTATTTAGATTTAATTCTTAAAGATGAGAATTTGACGAAGGAACAAATTAAACATTTTTCCAGAATTGCTTTTACGAAATCCGAAAGACTGGAAAGTTTGATTGATGAATTATTTGAAATTACGAGAATGAATTATGGGATGTTGCAGCTTGAAAAAAGACCGATTGATATAAGTGAATTGATTATACAGTTAGATGAAGAATTGTATCCGTTATTAGAAAAAAAGGAGTTAGAGGCGAGATTGAATATGGATCCTCATTTACCTATTAACGGTGACGGGAAATTATTAGCACGAGTATTAGAAAATCTTTTAATGAATGCGATTCGCTATGGGTATGATGGAAAGTTTGTTGATGTGAACGGATATATTGAGAGTGAAGAGGTAGTTGTACAAATTATAAATTACGGAGATAGCATTCCAGAAGAGGAGTTACCGTATCTATTTGATGTGTTTTATACAGGTGATAAAGCTAGAACGGAGCAGAAAGGTGGTACAGGCCTTAGGTTATTTATTGCAAAAAATATTGTCGAGCAGCATAATGGTACTATTTCTGCTGAAAGCAATGTAATTAGAACAACATTTGAAGTGAGATTGCCAAAAGAGGAGAGCAAAGCAATTTAATAAAAATTTAAACTTTACCCTACTTTTTATTTTAATAATTTTTTCTATTCTATACGTAAGTTACGTTAAGGAGGAACTAGAAATGAAAAAGTGGGTATTTATTTCTCTTTTTATATTATGTATAGTCTGCGGAGGCTTTTATATATCACCATTATTTCAAAAGGAGATTGATGTTAAAATTGCAGAAAAAGAAGATAAGGAAAAAGCTGCAAATATTAAAAAGATAGAGGTTACAGAAGAACAAATTTATAAAGGGGATTTATTATTAGTTAACAAAGATTATTCAGTTAAGAAAGATAGTGTTAGGTCTGATATTATAAATGTAGCTCAAAATAGTGAATTAGTAAGAGGCTATGGTGTATTGGATAGAAATATTCGCTTATCAAAGGATATTGTGAAAAAGTTTTTGAACGTTATAGATGCGGCAGGAAAAGAAAGTGTTAATCATTTTTTGATTAGTAGTGGCTATCGGGATTTTCAAGAGCAAAGACAGTTATATGAAGAAATGGGCTCTGATTATGCACTCCAACCAGGATATAGTGAACATAATTTAGGGTTATCACTGGACGTTGGATCAACTCAAGAGAAAATGGAGAAAGCTCCTGAAGGAAAATGGATTGAAGAAAATGTGTGGAAGCACGGTTTTGTGTTACGCTACCCGAAAAATAAAAGTAACATTACAGGCATTCAATATGAGCCATGGCATATACGTTACGTCGGTTTGCCTCATAGCGCAATCATGCAAGAAAAGAAATTTACTTTAGAAGAATACTTAGATTTCTTGAAGGAAAAAAAGGAGATTTCAACTAATGTTGAGGGGAAAGAATATAAAGTTTCTTATTATAAAGTTTCAAACAACACGACCATTAATGTCCCGACAAATCAGCATTATGAAATTTCAGGGAACAATATGGACGGAGTAATTGTGACGGTTTATCAATAGTAGTTTATACTTTATAAATTAAGCCCATATCATTAACTTTAAAACATTTGAGTGGTAAGGATTTTTTATTTTATCTTTAGACATAAAAACTTTATGACGAAGTAGAGAGGATTCTTAAGTTGATGGGCAGGGTAGCACCACATGCTCATCAATTTAACGAATTTCCCGAAAGAATTCTCTTTCCTCAAGCGTGTGAAGGGTCTAGCCCGACGGTAGGTGGGAGATGAATTTCGGTTTGGCGTAGCCAAAAGGTTTTCTTTTTTATTTTGCCTCTGATATAATCAGTCTTATAAATTATAAAGGCTGGTATATAAATGAAATTAGATAGTAATAACCATTCAGTATTCTTGTTGTATTATCACCTTGTGTTGGTCGTGAAATACAGAAGAAATGTGTTTGATGATGATATGTCAGACTATGCAAA
>NZ_JASNGE010000056.1:0-14763 GCF_030164735.1 Bacillus sp. RB3 | reverse complement strand
TAGTTTGTCTAGCATCTAAAATAAAAATTGACGTTTCACGTTGTTTGTTTCGTTTAGTTTTCAAAGTTCAATATCGCGTTTCAGCGACTTTTATAATTTAACACTTCTCGTTAAATCTGTCAACAGCTTTTTTCTTTCGTTGCTGACGACGCTTATTAATTTACCATATTAATCATTTAATAGTCAACACTTTTTAAAAAAATGCCAAAATAATTTTATCTTGGCATGATATAAAGCTTAATAATCACTAACGCTGCCACACCCGGTAAGCCTAACAAACTCGTTATTGCTGCTGTCCCCATGTTAATCGGGATATGAAAATCAAAATATGTCCCTACAACATTTACGATAAAAAGCAATGCTATTCCTAAAGTAACATGAAAAATCACCTTACCTATAAAACGTAATGGCTTAGAGGCAACACCAAAAACAAGAAAAATAAATACTAAAGTAAGAATGCCAACAATAATAATTGTAGAATTCATTTTTTCCTCCTTATGAATGACCTATACATCTATTTGTATGGGACAAGACAATAAAAAAGAACAGTTATCATATGCAGCATCTCTTTTATATAAACTAAATAAAACGATACCTCAGCATTTAACAAATAAAATAAAAAGGCCTGCTTAGAAAGCAGAACCTTTTACCATTGTTCCATTTTTACAGGACGACGCTTTGCTTCTTTCAACAAAAAGAAATATTTCGCCTCTGCTATTTTCAAAGAACAAATGACATCTTGAGACGGTTCTACACTTTGTTCGACCATTCTCTTCTGACGTAACCACTCATTCTTCACTTTTTCCAAAAGTACAATTAACTTATCGTCATACTCTTTACGCAATTTACCCTTTTTTTGAAAGAACATTTTCGTTTCTCCTCTTATACTTCTCTGCGACCTTCTAACGCTTTGGATAATGTCACTTCATCTGCATATTCTAAATCTCCACCAACTGGCAGACCATGTGCAATACGAGTTACTTTAATGCCTGTAGGTTTTAAGAGGCGGGAGATATACATCGCTGTAGCTTCCCCTTCAATATTAGGGTTTGTTGCTAATATCACTTCTTGTACCGTTTCATCATGTAGTCGCTTTAAGAGTTGCGGGATATTAATGTCTTCCGGTCCAATTCCCTCCATAGGAGAAATCGCACCACGTAACACATGATATACACCTTGATACTCTTTCATTTTTTCCATCGCGATTACATCTTTCGGTTCTTGTACGACACAAACAACTGATTGATCTCGATGTGAATCATTACAAATATAACAAGGATCACGATCAGTAATATGTCCGCATACAGAACAGTACGCTAAATCTCGCTTCGCATTTACAAGTGCTTTCGCGAAACCTAACACATCATCTTCTTTCATATCTAATACGAAAAATGCCAATCGAACCGCTGTTTTCGGTCCGATACCTGGCAACTTCATAAAACTATCGATTAGTTTTGATATTGGTTCTGGATAATGCATGTATCAATATCCTCCTAGAACATTCCACCTGGTAAGTTTAAGCCTTTTGTAAATTTACCCATTGTAGAGTTTGAAAGCTCATCAGCCTTTTTAAGTGCATCATTTGTTGCAGCTAATACTAAGTCTTGTAGCATTTCGATATCTTCTGGATCTACAACTTCTTCTTTAATCTTCACTTCAAGAATTTGCTTGTGACCATTTGCGATAACTGTAATCATTCCGCCGCCAGCTGTACCTTCAACTGTTTTTTCACCAAGCTCTTCTTGTGCTTTCGCCATGTCCTTTTGCATCTTTTGCATTTGTTTCATCATGTTATTCATATTTCCCATTCCGCCACGCATCATAATTAATTCCTCCTAATTATTATTACTCTTTTATTTCAATGAGTTCTTGCCCTACTAATTTCACTGCCTCTTCTATAAGAGGATCTTCCTTTTTCTCTGGGCTTTCTTCAGACTCTCCACCTTCACGTTGTAAAAAGTCTTCACGGATTTTACCCCATTCACTTTTTGGAATGGCAATCATATTTAACCTTTTACTTAGCAATTCAAATAAAGCTTGTTCTACTGTATCCATAGCTTCTCGATTTTCGCTCGCCATCTTACAGTGAATCTCATATTGAAATGCTAAAACGTAAGTGTCATCTGAAGCTGCCACTGGTTCGCTATTTTCTAGTAAAACAGCAAACGCTACTTTGTTATATGATTTGAGTCTTCCTAACAACTCACCCCATACAGCTTTTAATTGTTCTAAATCTTGACGCTTCGCTTGTTTTAATACTTCATTTACACGTCCGACAGGAATCTTCATACTTCCTGTTCTTACCGGCTTTGGTGTTGCACGTGTCTCTCTTACTTCCTGTTGTACACCAGCTGGCACACCGTTCTTTTTAACTTGCTCTAACTCTTTCTCCAGTTGCTGCATCCTGTTCATAATTGCTTGCAAACGATCTGTACCATTTGCTTGCATCATAAACTGTTGACACAATTGCACCATAACAACTTCTAAGAAAATACGCGGATGATTTGTCCACTTCATTTCCTGTTGTCCCTTACTAAGGGTATGAATAATCTCATAGATCACTTCCGGTTGCATTTCTTCACTCAACTTACGGAATTGATCATCTACAATTACTCGTTCCAACATATGTTCTAGTTGCGGTGAAGTTTGATATAAAAGCATATCACGATAATAGTAAATGAAGTCCTCCATAAAACGAACTGGATCCTTCCCTTTACTCATCATTTCATCTATGATTTGCAATGCTCTTGATACATCATTTTCACGTATGCATTCTACTAAATTGCCTAAGTATTGCTGAGAAACAGATCCTGTTACGGCCAATACATCTTCTGTCGTAACGGTCTCATCACTATAAGATATAGCCTGATCAATAAGACTAAGTGCGTCACGCATACCACCTTCAGCAGCACGCGCAACAATTTGTAATGCCTCATCTTCCACTTGCGTACCTTCATTTGTCACGACCGTTGATAATCTCTCAACAATATCATTCACTGATATTTTTCGGAATTCAAAACGCTGACAACGTGAAATAATTGTAGGCGGGATCTTATGAGGTTCTGTTGTCGCCAAAATAAAGATAACATGTCCTGGCGGCTCTTCTAAGGTTTTTAAAAGCGCATTGAATGCACCCATAGAAAGCATGTGAACTTCATCAATAATGTATACTTTATATTCTACAGCACTTGGAGCATATTTTACTTTATCTCTAATATCTCGAATTTCATCTACACCGTTATTTGAAGCCGCATCAATTTCTAATACATCTGAAATGGATCCTTGTGTAATTCCTAAACAAGAAGGACATTCATTACAAGGTTCAGCTACCGGAGCATGTTCACAGTTAATTGCTTTTGCAAATACTTTTGCAATTGTCGTTTTTCCTGTTCCCCTCGGGCCAGAAAATAAATAAGCATGTGAAACTTTCTCTTGAAGAAGGGCATTCTGCAACGTTTTTGTCACGTGCTTTTGACCGACTACATCTTCGAACTTTTGCGGTCTCCATGTTCGGTATAACGCTTGGTATGACACGAAAATACGGCCTCCCTCAAAGGTTATTATCTCATTTATTATAACCCATTCTGTTTATAGATTCCAAAAGTTATTTTCTATACAAAAAACTCACCTTTGTATTAAGGTGAGTTTTGTATACATATATAACTGCCGTGCACCCTCCGTCGATTACGTACCATAAGCGTTACTCAAGCAGTTAGCTCGGTTCAGGCACTCCTGCGGCACACGAGAAGACCCGCTTATTGCTGCTTCCTTCCGGACCTGACAAGGTTCACGGGGTCCCGTTGCGCAGGACCCAAACGTCAACACCACTTACTTAAGGCAGACCTTACAGCAACATAACCTCGAGAGGGGATTCGGCCTCGCTAGAGCGGATTGCGAGTATAGGGCACCGCTACCTCCCCGCTTAGCACGGCAAAGTTAAAACCAATATTCGGTTGCCTTCATTAAAGGCATTATCAGTATAACTTGTTTCTTTATAAAATGCAAATACGTTAGTTCCCAGTATTCTTCTCTAATTTTTTTATTGCTTTTCTTTTTTTACGAAGCTCTCTAAAAAAGCTTGTTAACAACGTACCGCATTCTTCCTCTAGTACACCAGATACTACTTCACATTGATGATTGAAGCGTTCATCCGTTAAAAGATTCATCAATGTCCCTGCACATCCGCCCTTCGGATCACTTGCACCATATACAACTCGCTTCACTCGTGATAAAACAATTCCACCTGCACACATTGGACAAGGTTCTAATGTTACATACAATGTTGCATCTTCTAAACGCCATGTCCCTAATTTTTTACACGCCTCATCTATCGCTAGCAACTCAGCATGAGCTATTGATCTCTGCTCAGTTTCCCTTAAATTATGGGCAACACTAATTACCTCACCATCTAACACTATAACTGCTCCAATTGGTACTTCCTGTATTTCCTCTGCCTTTTTAGCTTCTTCTATCGCTAATTGCATAAAATAAATATCTTGATCTTGTTCCATAACATAGTCCTTTCATTACAAATAAAGTACACTTATTTCCATTTACTACACAGGGGATAACTTTTACAAATTCAATCCACCCTAAAAGAAAAAAGAGAGGGGATTACATATGAAAAATACCGCCTTGCTCATTATCGATATGATTAATGACTTTCAATTTTCCCACGGACCCATTCTAGCTAAAAAATGTGAAATTATAACAAACCCTATTTTACAATTAAAGAAAAAAATGAAATCCTTCGGCTGTCCTATAATTTACGTTAATGACCATTATCAACTGTGGAGATCTGATATCGACCAACTTATTACTCATTGTACAAATGAATATAGCGAAAACATAATCCATAAGATTGCTCCAAGTTCTGATGATTACATTTTTATTAAACCACATTATTCCGCTTTTTATGAAACACCTTTAAATTCATTACTAGGTTATTTAAAAATAGAAAATCTAATATTAACAGGGGTTGCCGGAAATATATGTATCCTATTTACAGCTAATGATGCTCATATGAGAAATTATACATTGTATGTACCAGAGGATTGTATCGCCTCTAACAACGACCAAGATAATATACATGCTTTAAAAATAATGGAAACTACATTGAAAGCAACTATAACATCATCAACCAAAATAAAATTTAATTAATACATATATCTATTTTCTAACTTTTTATATCAAATTAACCCGCTCGCTTCCCTCTTGTGCTACAATAATTCTGTTTTGTGTTTTTAGTAGTCACGGTAAATCACTGATTGAAAGGAGGAAACAGCGTGACCGGAGTACCATTTATCACGGTTGAAGGACCAATTGGTGTTGGAAAAACTTCACTTGCGAAGGAAATTTCAACTCACATGCAACTCCACTTACTAAAAGAGATTGTTGATGAAAATCCCTTTTTAGGAAAGTTCTATGAAGACATCGACGAATGGAGTTTTCAAACAGAGATGTTCTTTCTTTGTAATAGATACAAACAATTAGAAGACATTAACATAAAGTATTTGAATCAAAGGAAACCAGTAGTAGCGGATTACCATATCTTTAAAAATTTAATTTTTGCATCCCGCACATTAAAAGACTCCCAATATGACAAATACATGCAAATTTATCGTATCCTTACACAAGATATGCCTGTGCCAAATGTCATTGTTTATTTAACAGCTAGCCTAGAAACATTGCAAAAACGAATTGCCATGCGCGGAAGAGAATTTGAAAAAAACATGGATCCAAATTACTTACTACAGCTCACAAAAGATTATGAAACAGCAATGGATGCTTTTAAAAAAGATCATCCGGAAATACCAGTATTGAAATTTAATGGAGACGATATGGATTTTGTAAAAAATCCTGATGATTTAAACGTCATCCTATCTGCCCTTCAAAATACTCTCTTAAAGGAGTCGAAATAATAATGAATTTAAGGCAAAAATATGATATACCCAATGACGCAGTAATCACTATCGCCGGAACGGTAGGTGTGGGTAAATCAACTATGACAACTGCATTAGCTAATGCTTTAGGTTATCGCACATCATTTGAAAAAGTAGATTCCAATCCATATTTGGACAAGTTCTATGCGGACTTCACTCGTTGGAGCTTCCACCTACAAGTGTACTTTTTAGCAGAACGATTTAAGGAACAAAAAAGAATTTTTGAATATGGTGGCGGTTTTGTTCAAGATCGTTCCATTTACGAAGACACTGGAATTTTCGCAAAGATGCATCATGAAAAAGGAACAATGACGGAAACTGATTATGAAACATACAAAGGTTTATTTGACGCTATGGTCATGACTCCTTACTTCCCTCATCCAGACTTATTAATTTACTTAGAAGGTTCTTTCGATGATATTGTCGATCGTATTCAAGAACGCGGGCGCCCAATGGAACAGCAAACACCAATTGAGTACTGGAAAGAAATGCATGGACGTTATGAAAACTGGATTAACAACTTTAATTCATGCCCTGTATTACGCTTAAATATTAATGAGTACGATATTTTAAAAGATGGTGATTCAATCGAACCAATCATTAAAAAAATTGGCCATTTTTTAAAACAAACACGTAAACTTGTAAAATAAAAAACCCGTGCATATGCACGGGTTTTCCTATTAAATTACTTCTTCTTTGTTGGAGCAATAATTTCACTCTCAGGTTTTCCTGCGTTAATGCGCTGACGAACAGTACTTGTACTAATATCGTATGCTTCAGCAATCTCTTTAACAGTCATTTCTTTCCCGTTAATTACTGCCGTTAATACTTTACCTGTACGTTTTGGAGCCGCCGCTTTCTTTACAGCTGCTTTTTTAACTTGTTTTGGCGCCTCTACTTTACTCGTAGCTTGTTTTACATCACAAGTACAACCACAAAGTTTACGGAATGTATCATCACTAATAATGCGTGATACGTTTGCACCACTGTTTAAAATTCTATTGTTCTTACAGACAGGACATTGTACATAATATAAAGTTTTTCCATCTAAAGGAAACGTTTGTATAATAAGATCCATGTTGACTCCTTTCATATCTATGAAGATAATCATCGGAATATGAGTGTGTAATAAGGACAAAATTACCTTACACCATACTTTATGATTGGTTTTAAAATAAAAACTCGTTACGTGTTGGTAACGAGTTCTCCAATCTCCACTTATATGCGCTGTTGTCAATTATATCTGGAGGAGGTAGAGGGATTCGAACCCCCGCGCGACTCTCGCCGCCTGTCGGTTTTCAAGACCGATCCCTTCAGCCAGACTTGGGTATACCTCCATATTGACATCAAATATAATATCAAAAGAAAAACAGTTAGTCAACCCTACTAAAATAAATTATGAGGAAAGGAAAATTTTACTTTTCCCTTCCTACATTACAGTACTGACAACGCTCATAATTACCAATCACTCATACCGATGAATGTTTAAATTTACTTAATAACTGTTTTTCCTCCCATATAAGGGCGAAGAACTTCTGGAATTATAATTGTACCATCTTCTTGTTGGTAGTTCTCTAAAATAGCTGCAACCGTACGTCCGATTGCAAGACCAGATCCATTTAATGTATGAACATGTTCTGGTTTTCCATTTGACTCACGGCGGAAACGGATATTTGCACGTCTCGCTTGGAAAGCTTCAAAATTACTACAAGAAGAAATTTCACGATATGTGCCATAGCTTGGAATCCATACTTCAATATCGTATTTCTTCGCTGCTGTAAATCCTAAATCGCCTGTGCACATGCTCATAACGCGATATGGCAACTCTAATAATTGTAACACGCGTTCTGCATCATTTGTTAATTTTTCTAATTCTTCATAAGAATCTTCTGGTTTTACGAACTTCACAAGCTCTACTTTATTGAACTGATGCTGGCGAATTAAACCACGTGTATCACGACCAGCTGAACCTGCTTCAGAACGGAAGCAAGAGCTAAATGCAGCATATCTTATAGGCAATTGCTCTTTATTTAAAATCTCATCACGATGCATATTCGTTACAGGTACTTCAGCTGTTGGAATTAAGAAGTAATCTTCACTTTCAATACGGAATGCATCTTCTTCAAACTTTGGAAGTTGTCCTGTTCCCGTCATACTTGCACGGTTTACCATATATGGAGGTAATACTTCTTTATATCCATGCTCATCAGTATGAAGATCAAGCATAAAGCTAATTAAAGCACGCTCTAATCTTGCACCAGCACCTTTGTAAAATACGAAGCGGCTTCCTGTTACTTTCCCAGCGCGTTCAAAATCTAAAATTCCTAAATCAGTAGCAAGATCCCAATGTGGTTTTGGCTCAAAAGTAAATTCTTTCACTTCTCCCCAAGTACGTGCTACTACATTATCATCCTCTGTTTCACCAACTGGAGCAGATTCATGAGGGATATTTGGAATAGATAACATTAATCTTTCTAAGTCTTCTTCAACTGTACGAAGTTCGTTATCAAGATCCTTTACTTTTTCTCCAACCTCACGCATTTCTAAAATTAGAGCCTCTGCATCTTTCTTTTCGCGCTTTAATACAGAAATTTGTTGAGATACTTCGTTACGTTTACTTTTTAATTCTTCTGTCTGAACAAGTAGTTCTCTTCTTCTCGTATCAAGTTCTTCAAAACGGCCGAAATCAGTTAAATCTTCGCCTCTATGCTGTAATTTCGCTTTTACTTCTTCAAAGTTTGTACGTAAAAATTTAATATCAAGCATTATATACTCCTCCTTTTATTTTATAAAACACAAAAAACTCCCGTCCCTATATAAAGGGACGGGAGTTAACCCGCGTTGCCACCCTAGTTGAAAGCATTACCGCTTTCCTCTCAAGTAGAAATAACGGCTCTTCACCGGGAATGCTTACTAATCCAAAAGATATTCCACATTCCATTCCAGGATGGATTCACAAACTGTTTCTATCGATTTCCACCAACCATCGACTCTCTATAAGAAACGACATTTGTTACTATTTCCTATCAACACGCTTATTTTATAAAATTGTTACCATCAATTTACTATAATCTTATACAAGTTGCAAGTTACTTATACAACTTTTTTCATTTTCGCTTCTTTTACCATTTCAACAAAGTATGCTGTCACACGATGATCATCTGTTAATTCCGGATGGAATGAAGCAGCTAAAAACTGTTCTTGTCTTACCGCTACCATTCGGTCACCATGCTTAGAAAGCACTTCAACATTATCAGCTACTTCTACAACATACGGCGCACGGATAAATACACCAATGAAGTCTTCACCCACGCCTTCAATTGAAAGCGCAGCTTCAAAACTATCCTTTTGGCGTCCGAACGCATTGCGCTCAACTGTAATATCCATAGCACCAATATGTGCTTCTTCATAGCCAATAAGTGTTTTCGCAAGAAGAATCATCCCTGCACATGTACCAAACATTGGTTTACCAGACTTTGCAAATGTACGAAGTGGTTCCATGAAAGCATACTTATCAATAAGACGGCGCATTGTTGTACTTTCACCGCCTGGTAAAATAAGACCATCAATCTCTTCAAGTTGCTCTATACGCTTTACAACAACAGCTTCTGCACCACTTGCTTCAACTGATTTTACATGCTCACGAACTGCACCTTGAAGACCTAGTACACCGATTTTCACCATTTTAAAGTTCTCCTTTAATTACCATCCACGCTCTTGCATGCGTTGTTCTGGTAATAACGTTGAAATTTCGACACCCTTCATTGCATTACCTAATCCTTTAGAAAGGTTTGCAATTAGTTCGTAATCTTCATAATGAGTCGTTGCTTCAACGATTGCACGTGCAAATTTCTCTGGGTTTTCTGATTTGAAGATACCAGATCCAACAAATACCCCATCAGCACCAAGTTGCATCATTAATGCTGCATCTGCTGGTGTTGCTACACCACCTGCCGCAAAGTTTACAACTGGTAAGCGACCAAGGCGTTTAATTTCAAGTAATACTTCGTAAGGAGCGCCAGTATTTTTTGCATATGTCATTAACTCATCTTCACGTAGACTCGCAACTTGACGGATTTCTGCATTGACTTGGCGCATATGACGCACTGCCTCTACAATGTTTCCTGTTCCTGGTTCACCTTTTGTACGAAGCATAGATGCACCTTCTGCAATACGACGTGCAGCTTCTCCGATATCACGGCAACCACATACAAATGGAACTGTGTAATCACGTTTATTTAAATGGTATACTTCATCAGCAGGAGTTAATACTTCACTCTCATCGATATAGTCTACCCCTAATGATTCTAATACACGTGCTTCTACAAGGTGACCGATACGGCATTTTGCCATAACCGGAATTGACACCGCACCCATAACTTCTTCAACAATTGTTGGGTCTGCCATACGAGAAACGCCACCTGCTGCACGAATATCTGCTGGTACACGCTCTAATGCCATAACGGCAACTGCGCCTGCCTCTTCTGCAATTTTTGCTTGTTCAGCGTTAACTACGTCCATAATAACGCCGCCTTTTTGCATTTCTGCCATTCCACGTTTTACACGTTCTGTCCCTGTTACATTTGTCATGTACAAAAACCCCCCTAGGTGAATTGCTTTCCCCCGTTAAAGGCGAAAATTAAGAATACTCTTACATTCTACCACTAACTATCAGATGCTTGTCTACTACTTTTTCATAAAGTCGGTATGAAAAATAGGAATAAAAAAAAGCTCCTATCATGAGGAGCTTTTAAAACCAACCTTTTACTGTATCAACAGCACTATTCCACATGCCACTAAAGAATGAACCAATTCCGCGCATAGCACGAGTAAACCAGTTTGCTTCTTCTACTTCAGATGTTGTTACAAGATCCACTTGCAGTGACTTACCAGTTAAAAATCCAGGGTCGTTTGTATCTTTTGGCGTAATTACCATTTGACCAAGCGCAGCTCCCTTTTTAATAGGTGCTTCTTGTCCCTTGCTTGATTCTTTTAATTCCGTTTTATAAACATCTTTACTTCCTTTTGGCACTGGAAGTGAAATAGCTTGTTTCGTTTGAACTGCTACATCTTTATCTTTCGCATTTTCTACTCGTACTGTTTCTTGTCCTTTTACTGAAGAACCTTTTTTATACATTTGTTTTACTTCAAAGTTAGCAAATCCATAATCATATAGCTTCTTTGTTTCATCAAAACGTGCTGTATGAGAACTTGTTTTAATAACTACAGAAATAAAACGCATTCCGTTTCTTTCAACCGTACCAGTGAAGCAATCTCCTGCCTCTGGAGTTGAGCCTGTTTTTAGGCCGTCTACGCCATCATATTCTTTAACTAAGCCCTTTAACATCCAGTTCCAGTTCGACATTGCAAACTTCTCTTTTTCTGGACGGAATTCTTTTTTAGGGATTTTTGCTGTATCTAACACTTTTGGATAATCTTTAATTAAATGTTGTGCTAAAGTTGCAACATCCTTTGCAGACATTTTATTTTCTTCATCCGCTGTTGTTCCTTCAGGATGCATTCCCTTTAAATCTTTATTCGTTAAACCTGTAGAATTGACAAATTTATAATTTTTCAACCCTAGTTCTTTCGATTTATCATTCATCATTTTTACGAAGTCTACTTCTTTACCTGCAATTGCTTCTGCTAATGCAATTGTTGCACCATTTGCAGAAAAGATTGCCATTGCCTCGTATAACTCTTTTACTGTATAAGAGCCACCATTTTCTAATGCAACATTTGATAATGAAGCATCTTGTGAAACCTTATATGCATATTCAGAAACCTTAATTTTCTGGTCCCACTTAAGTTTTCCTTTATCCACTGCTTCGTGAACTAAATATTCACTCATCATCTTTGTCATACTAGCAATGGATAATAATTCATCTGCATTCTTTTGATATAAAATTTTCCCAGAATTCGCTTCTACTAAAATTGCCGCACCTGCTTCAATGTTTAAAGCGGCTCCTGTTTCAGCTGATGCATTGCTATATGGCATAAAAATGCTACAAGCTAGTGTAAGCACTGTTACCAAAGCAATGAATCTTTTGCAAAACATACCTTTCACTTTTGCTACCCCCAATATCTATGTACTCACATAACCGTTATTCTAACATAATCAAAAAAAAATAGACAGAGATATCAAATCTCTGTCTATTTGTATATAAGACATTATAATGAGTAGTTTGGAGCCTCTTTTGTAATTTGTACGTGATGAGGATGACTTTCACGTAAGCCAGCACCTGACATACGAATGAATTGTGCATTTTCGCGTAAGAATTCTAAATCCTGTGCTCCGCAATATCCCATACCTGCACGTAAGCCACCAACTAATTGGTGAACTGTATCTGCTAAAGGTCCTTTATATGGTACTCGTCCTTCAATACCTTCTGGGACAAGTTTTTTATTGCCTTCTTGGAAGTAACGATCTTTACTTCCTTTTTCCATCGCACCGACAGAACCCATACCACGATACACTTTAAATTGACGACCTTGGTAAATTTCAGTTTCTCCAGGGCTTTCTGCAACACCTGCAAACATGCTACCTAGCATAACAACATGTGCTCCTGCCGCTAAAGCTTTCACCATATCACCAGAGTACTTAATACCGCCATCAGCAATAACTGGAATGCCGTGTTTACGAGCTTCTGTTGCACAATCATAAACCGCAGTTAATTGTGGTACACCAACACCGGCTACAACGCGTGTTGTACAAATAGAACCTGGTCCAATACCAACTTTAACTACGTTTGCACCAGCTTCAATTAGTGCTTTCGTTGCTTCAGCAGTAGCAACATTTCCAGCGATAATATTTAGTGATGGATATTTAGCACGAACTTCTTTTACCTTATCAATAACACCTTTAGAATGCCCATGTGCTGTATCAAGTACAATTGCATCTACACTAGCTTTTACTAATGCATCGATGCGAAGCATAGCATCCGCTGTTACACCAACTGCTGCTCCAACTAATAAGCGTCCTTGCTTATCTTTAGCAGAGTTTGGGAATTCAATTACTTTTTCAATATCTTTTATTGTAATAAGCCCTTGTAATACACCGTTATTATCAACAAGAGGGAGTTTTTCAATTTTATACTTTTGTAGGATCTTTTCAGCTTCTTCCAGTGTAGTACCAACTGGAGCTGTAATTAATTGTTCTTTTGTCATTACGTCAGAAATTTTGATTGAGTAGTCTTGGATGAAGCGCATATCACGGTTTGTAATAATACCAACTAATTTTCGCTCATCTAAATTATTTACAACCGGTACACCTGAGATACGATATTTTCCCATAAGATGTTCTGCATCATATACTTGATGTTCTGGAGTTAAGAAGAAAGGATCTGAAATAACGCCGCTTTCAGAGCGCTTTACTTTATCAACTTGCTCTGCTTGTTGCTCAATAGACATATTCTTATGAATAATTCCTAAACCACCCTGGCGAGCCATTGCAATAGCCATGTCAGCTTCTGTTACTGTATCCATTCCTGCACTAATTAACGGGATGTTTAGCTGTAAGCTTTCAGATAAAACTGTTTTAACACTTACTTCTCTTGGTAATATATCTGACCTAGCTGGTACAAGTAATACATCATCAAAAGTCAAACCTTCTTTAACAAATTTAGATTCCCACATAATTGTTCCCCCTATGATACCAGAAATTATTATTAGTAGCTTATCAATTGGTTAAAATACTGTCAAGGACGTATATATATGTTAGAATTTTTAGACAATAAAAGGAGCGTAATATATGCATCAAACATCTTGTACTTGGCAGCAGTTAAGTTTCTTTTTTTCATCTCAAAACGTACAACGTTATCTTGCCCGTTGTTACGAAAAATCCTCTATTCAGGATGCCGAAAAAAAAAGTTTTGAAAATTGTTATCCCTTTATTTATTACTTAGAACACGGGAAAAATTATTATGAATTATATAAGACAGCTCCATTTTCCATTCAACCAATGTTGTTATTTTATGGAATTAGTCAACTTTTTAAAGCATGCCTACTAACTATTGACCCTAACTATCCTGAATCCACTACTGTTTTAGCTCATGGCGTTACAACTCGCAAACGAAAAAAACAAGGGTATCAATTTTTAGAAGATGAGGTGAAGGTACAAAAAAACGGATTATTTACTCATGTTGCAGAACAACTGTTTCACATGAAACACTTAGAAGCAGAAAAATTTAACATGTTAGAACTAATGGGAAATATTCCAGAATTACAAAATTTATTTCGTTATAGTCAGAAAGGATCAACTTTATATAAAATCGATTCAACAATTAAAAATCAGCTCTCCTTTTCAGTCAACCTACTAGATCGATTACATATGACTAAAGAGAGATTTTCTCGTTACATTGAAACATCTTGTAAGCATTTATCAATACAGCACGTACCTGAGAAGACTAATGAATCGAATTTACTTTTTACGGCGCCCATTCAATCATGGAATCCTATGTACAGTACTCCTTTATACTATGAACATCTTACTAATACTTATTATTTGCCACTTACGACTGATCCTAGAAATCCTAAGCCAATATTACCTGAACTCCTCATTCATTATTTATTGCTCTATAATTTAAGCATGATTTCTAGGTATGAAACAGATTGGTGGTATGACTTACTTGGCAGTTATGGTTCTGAAGATTATCCATTTATTTATCAATTTCTAAGTATTTCTGCTCAAAAAATCCCTTACTATATTTCAAATTTTTTATTAATGGAACCAAATCTATTTCATGGGAAATAAAAAAACACAAGTCAAATGACTTGTGTTTTTAGTTGCTTGGCGACGTCCTACTCTCACAGGGACAAGGTC
>NZ_JASNGE010000055.1:0-15647 GCF_030164735.1 Bacillus sp. RB3 | reverse complement strand
GGTGTAGTGGTTAACATGCCTGCCTGTCACGCAGGAGATCGCCGGTTCGACCCCGGTCGGGACCGCCATTTCATATAAAGAAAAGAACGAAACAAGTTGTTTCGTATTTTTTTATTTGTTTTAACAAAAAACTAATAAAGACAGTCAAACTATCCTTAGGACAACTCCTAAGGACTTTTTTATATATTCAAAACCTGTATAATAAAGAGCAGAGAATATTGTGAGTAAAGTAGGTGAAGTCTGTGAGTAAATATGAAGTAACAACAAAATCTTCTGAGGAAACACAAAGGTTATCAGAAAAACTAGGTGAGCTCGTAGAGGCACAAGATGTAATTATTTTAGAAGGAGATCTTGGAGCTGGTAAGACGACTTTTACAAAGGGACTAGCAAAAGGTCTTGGAGTGAAAAGAGTTGTAAATAGTCCTACCTTTAATATCATTAAAGAATATAAAGGTAGGTTACCGCTATATCATATGGACGTGTATCGCTTAGCAGAAAGTGAAGAGGACTTAGGCTTTGATGAATATTTCTACGGTGAAGGAATTACGGTAGTAGAATGGGCTCATTTAATAGAAGCATATTTACCGAATGAAAAGTTACAAATTAGTTTATTCCATGCTGGAGATGACACAAGAAAAATTATACTCGAGCCAATTGGAGATCGCTATATTAGATTATGTGAGGAGCTATTACAAGATGAAAGTACTAGCAATTGATACTTCAAATTACGTAATGGGTGTATCCCTTATTGAGGAAGGAAACGTAATTGGGGAAATCATTACAAATTTAACAAAAAACCATTCTGTACGTCTTATGCCAGCTGTAGAGAAACTGTTAAAAGAGTGTGGCGTAAAACCGAAGGAATTAACTAAAATCGTTGTAGCTGCTGGACCTGGATCCTATACAGGTGTTCGCATAGGCGTGACAGCGGCGAAAACATTAGCTTGGTCACTTCAAATACCAATTGTAGGTGTATCAAGTTTAGAGGTAGTAGCTGCAAACGGTGCTAACTTTAACGGGTTAATTTGTCCTTTATTTGATGGAAGACGTGGGCAAATTTATACTGGGTTATATACATATGAAGGAGAGCAGTTAACTTCAATAGAAGAAGACCGAATTATTCTTATTGTGGACTGGTTGCAAATGTTAAAAGATAAAGGACAGCCTGTTTTATTTATCGGTAACGATGTTAAATTGCATAAAGAAACAATTATAGAACATTTAGGTGATCAAGCTGTATTCGCTCCATTTACTAAAAATAACCCAAGACCAAGTGAGCTAGCATTCTTAGGATTACAAAAAGAAGAACAAGATGTGCATACGTTTGTTCCAAGCTATCTTCGTTTAGCTGAAGCTGAAACAAAGTGGTTAGAAAGTCAAAACAAGTAGGAGCTTGCAGAAGATGGATATGATATTTAGAAAGATGGAGCTTGATGATATTGCTCAAATTGTAGCTATTGAAGAAGCGTCTTTTTCAACTCCTTGGACTGCAGATGCCTTTCACCGTGAATTAACGATGAATGAACATGCACATTATATTGTGTTAGAAAAAGATGGTCGTGTAGTCGGGTATTGTGGATTGTGGATAATTATTGATGAATCACATATAACAAATATAGCTATTTTGCCAGAATACCGAGGTCAAAAGTTAGGAGATGCCCTATTGAAAGCAGTTATTTCTGAAGCGAAAGAACTAGGGGTAAAAACAATGACACTTGAAGTACGTGTATCAAATGAAGTAGCAAAGCAGTTATACAGAAAATACGGATTTCAAAATGGTGGGATTCGTAAACGATACTATGCAGACAATCAGGAAGATGGTCTCGTAATGTGGGTGAATATATAATGGAAAAAAATACGATTATACTTGGTATTGAAACAAGTTGTGATGAAACAGCAGTAGCAGTTGTTAAAAATGGAACGGAAATTATTGCGAATGTCGTTGCATCACAAATTGAAAGTCATAAACGTTTTGGCGGCGTTGTACCAGAGATTGCATCCCGTCATCATGTAGAAGAAATTACAGTTGTGTTAGAAGAAGCTTTAAAGGAAGCAAACATCACATTTGATGATATTGATGCAATTGCTGTAACAGAAGGTCCTGGTTTAGTAGGAGCACTTCTAATTGGAGTAAATGCAGCGAAGGCAGTAGCGTTTGCACATGATATTCCGTTAGTCGGTGTTCATCATATTGCTGGTCATATTTATGCGAACCGTTTAGTAAAAGAAGTTCAATTCCCGTTATTATCACTTGTTGTATCCGGTGGGCATACAGAACTTGTTTATATGAAAGAACATGGTTCATTCGAAGTAATTGGTGAAACACGAGACGATGCAGCTGGAGAAGCATATGATAAAGTAGCTCGTACGTTATCTATGCCATATCCAGGTGGTCCTCATATTGATCGCCTTGCACATGAAGGAAAACCGACAATTGATTTGCCTCGTGCATGGCTAGAACCGGATTCATATGATTTTAGCTTTAGTGGATTGAAATCAGCAGTTATCAACACTGTGCATAACGCAAAACAACGCGGTATAGAAATTGCGCCAGAAGATTTAGCGGCAAGTTTCCAAGAAAGTGTAATAGATGTACTTGTAACGAAAGCAGCTCGTGCAGCAGAAGCTTATAATGTAAAGCAATTACTTCTTGCTGGCGGAGTAGCTGCTAATAAAGGACTTCGTGCGCGATTAGAAGAGGAATTTGCACAAAAAGAAAACATTGAATTAATTATTCCGCCGCTATCTTTATGCACAGATAATGCAGCGATGATTGCAGCGGCAGGGACAATTGCTTATGAACAAGGTAAGCGTGCAACATTAGCCTTAAATGCAAATCCAGGATTAGATATTGAAGCATAGTTATGCACATAATTAACCACAGGTTGTGGATAAAACCCATATTGTCTGTTGATAATGTGGGTTTTATTGTGTATATAAAATGTTGATAACTTTTTTGTTGATTGTGGATAATGTGGAAAAGTTATTTTAAGGTTTATTTTATAAAGGTGGATATGTGTATAAACTTGTGGATAAATAGGATGATGTCAGACCTTTAAATTTGTTCTTTTTCGGGAAATAAAAAGTAAGAAGATATCCCCGAAAAACATTTTGAAACATCCCCCTATTATAGAAGATGCTAATATTGTCAATCTTTGTCGTTAAATCGATATTTCGTGTCGAATTGTTAATATATATAGGGTTACAATAGATATATTTGAAAAATCGTTGGTATATTCTAAGTTGCGATTGATATACTCAAAAAATTGTTTCTGTATTAAAAGAAAAAAAGATGTCACATAGTCAAAAATCCTGACTTATGAGACATCTTCTTTATTTAAATATGCTTATACATGCAGCTCTTCCCATTCTGCCATACAAGTTTCAAGTTGTTCTTGTAGCGTTTGCTTTTTAGTTGTAATTTCACTAGCTTTTTCATAATCTGCATATATTTCTGGTAAGCAAAGTTGATCTTCTAACGTAGCAATTTCTTCTTCTAATTCTAATATACTTTGTTCTAGCTCTTCAATTTTTCTAGTGCGTTGACGCTCTAGTTTTTTACGCTCTTTTTCTTCTAAATAATTTAATTTCTCTTGTGCAACCACTTTTTGAACAGGAATGTCACTTTCTTGCTGTTCAAGTTCTGCACGTTCAATCATTTCATTTTTCTTTTCAACGTAGTAATCGTAATCCCCTAAATATTCCTGTGCACCTTCTGTTGATAACTCAACCACAGTCGTTGTTACACGGTTAATAAAGTAGCGGTCATGTGAGACGAATAGAAGAGTCCCTGGGTAATCAATTAAAGCATTCTCCAAAATCTCTTTACTATTTAAATCAAGGTGGTTCGTAGGCTCATCTAGAATTAACAAATTTGACTTTTGCATCATAAGTTTTGCAAGAGCTAATCGAGCTTTTTGTCCACCACTAAGAGAAGATACTGGTTTCAGTACATCATCTCCTGTGAATAAAAAACTCCCGAGTATAGTACGGATTTCTTTTTCAGGTTGCAGTGGATATTCATCCCATAATTCATTTAAAACCCGTTTAGAAGATGTTAAGTTTGCTTGTTCTTGATCATAATAACCAACAGATACATTTGATCCGAAAGAAACATCACCATTTAATAGTGGTAACTTATTCACAATAGACTTTAACAATGTGGATTTCCCAATTCCGTTTGGACCAACTAAAGCAACACTATCTCCGCGAGTTAAGCGCATAGTTACATGTTCAATTATAGGGTTCTCATCATAGCCGATGATTGCATCATTTACTTGTAAAACATCATTTCCACTTTGCTTTTCAATATCGAAGTGGAATGATGCTGACTTAGAATCCCCTAATGGTCTCGTTAATAATTCCATTCTGTCTAGTTGTTTACGACGACTTTGAGCACGTTTCGTTGTAGAAGCGCGAGCTATATTCTTTTGAACGAAGTCCTCAAGTTTTGCGATTTCATCTTGTTGTTTTTCGTAACGTTTCATTTCTTGCTCATATAATGCTGATTTTAAGTCTAAATATTTACTGTAGTTACCAACAAATCGTCTGCTTTCTTTATTCGAAATTTCATATACTTGTGTAACGAGTTTGTCTAAGAAATAACGGTCATGTGAAACGATTAATATTGCGCCAGGATAACCTTGTAAATATTGCTCAAGCCACGTTAATGTTTCGATGTCTAAATGGTTTGTAGGCTCGTCCAAAATAAGTAAGTCTGGTTTTGTTAATAATAATTTCCCGAGAGCTAATCTTGTTTTTTGCCCGCCGCTTAAAGTAGAGATCGTCGTCTGGTGCGTTTCAACTGGGAAGCCAAGGCCGCTTAAAATGGAGCGAATATCCGCTTCATATTGATATCCACCTTGATCTTTATAATTGAGTTGCAATTGGTCATAATCAGCTAACAATCTTTCATATGTAGCTTCGTTTGAAAAGTTTTCTTCTTTTCCCATTTCTTGCTCAAGCCTTCGAAGTTTTGTCTCCATTTGCTGTAAGTGGGTAAAGACGGTTAGCATTTCATCCCAAATTGTTAAAGACGTTTCTAGTCCAGTATTTTGAGCTAAATATCCGATTGAGACATCTTTCGGTTTTATAATTTCGCCACCATCATGAGATAATTCACCAGCGATAATTTTTAATAATGTAGATTTGCCTGCTCCATTCCTTCCAACTAATGCGATACGATCTTTTGTTTGTACTTCCAATTTTATGTTTGCAAGAATCGTTTCTGCACCGTATAATTTCGAAAGCGCGTTTACTTGTAATAAAATCAATGTTTTCACCTCAAATAATTTCTTAACTTTGCCATGTTTATATTTCTCAATCATACTAAAAATAGTGTATAGTTTAAAATAAAGAGAGAATACTTCTTCTCTTTATTATACAAGGAATTTAATGAGTGCTAAACTTCTGTATTTGATTAAAGTATATGAATAAAGATAGGAAGAGAGGAGAGGTCATATGGATCAGCAAAAGATTCCACAAGCCACTGCTAAAAGATTGCCTCTATACTATCGATTTATCCAAAACTTATCTCTTTCTGGTAAGCAGCGTGTTTCATCGGCCGAATTGAGTGAGGCAGTAAAAGTAGATTCCGCAACAATACGAAGAGATTTTTCGTATTTTGGAGCGTTAGGGAAAAAGGGATATGGATATAACGTAAATTATTTATTATCATTTTTCCGCGAAACACTTGATCAAGATGATATAACACGTGTAGCACTTATTGGAGTAGGTAATTTAGGGACCGCTTTCTTACATTATAATTTCACGAAAAACAATAATACAAAAATTGAAATGGCATTTGATGTTAGTGAAGAGAAAGTTGGAACAGAAATCGGGGGCATTCCTGTATATCATTTAGATGAATTAGAAGAGAGATTATCAAATGATATACAAGTGGCAATATTAACAGTACCGGCTACAGTAGCACAAGCTGTAGCAGATAGATTAGCTGAAACGAGCGTGCACGGTATTTTGAATTTCACACCAGCGCGATTAAACGTATCAGAGAATATTAGAATTCATCATATTGACTTAGCTGTAGAGTTACAAACATTAGTTTACTTTTTGAAAAACTATCCACAATAAAACGCAGAGGAAGCGACCTCTGCGTTTTATTATTGTTTCTTCTTTGTGAATTTGATTAATATAAGGCGAAGCGCCAAATTAAAATCAATTGTTGCCATAACTGCAAATAGTATTGTCCACATATTCCAGATTGTATCTGTCACGTTCGTAATGGCGAAGCGTGTAAAGATACATCCAAGAAGGAAGTATAGTGCAGCCATGAACAATGGTGAGTTTCTCATACAAAAAATCCTCCGATAAAGCCTTGCATTTTTTCAGCTTCTTTAATCATTTCTTGAATTTGTTCATTGCTCATAAAAATTTGCCCAATAGCGACTAATGTATTCATCGCAACATGAGCTGCAATCGGAACGATAATACGTTTCGTCTTCACATATAAGAAGGCGAATACGAGCCCCATAGCAGTGTATACCAATAAATGAGTAAAATCAAAATGAATTGCTGCGAATACAAGCGAACTAATGATAGCTGCGATAAAGAAGTTAAACTTCTTATAAAGTGCACCAAATAAAATTTTTCTAAATACGATTTCTTCTAAGATAGGTCCAATTATAGATACAACAATAAGGAACCAAGGGGTCGTTCTTGCAATCTCCATCAGTTTCATTGTATTTTCTGAACCTTGTTTAATTCCTAGCAGCTGCATCTCGATCATACCGGCAACTATTTGTGAAAAGAAAGCTAAGAAGAACCCGATGAAAATCCATCCAATAGTAGCTGGAGCAGAAGAGCGCTTTGGATCTAAATGCCTGTCACGAATATCTGTTCTAAGTAACCAAAGTACGATACATAATGCAACAAAGAAGCTAATAATTGCCCAGTGTCCCGTTATGATTTGTCCTTTTTCCTCAATGGTAAATCCTCTATTATCATAGAGTCCTGTTTTTAGGAGAAGTGGCAATCCAACAACGCCAGATAACTGCATTAAAATGTATGTAACGATAATCCACCAGTATTGTTTCTTCAAATGGTTTAACCATCCTTTCTAACTATAGTGTATGAGATAAGTTAGGATAACATGTAAATATGCTACCTACGATATAAACCTCACTTGAATTATGTTTTTTTCGTAAATCCTTATTTGAAATTATAATAGAAGACAGGAGAAAGTTGTGTGTGTAGCGAAAACAACTTAGGGTGTCCTTTCATATTGTAACATACGAGCAGTGGAAACAACGATTCATATAGTAAAGGCAGTATTCTATATAGAAAGTTTATATAGTGATTTGCGAAAAAATTATGATTTTTTTACTTGCAAAAGAAATTGAGATTATTTATTATTATAAGTGTGTTAGCACTCGGATGACTTGAGTGCTAATAAAAGAAATTTACATAACAAAATGAGGAGGTTATTGTTCATGCTAAAGCCATTAGGTGATCGCGTTGTAATTGAGCTTGTTCAAGCAGAAGAAAAAACAGCAAGTGGTATTGTATTACCAGATACTGCAAAAGAAAAACCACAAGAGGGTAAAGTAGTTGCAGTAGGTACTGGTCGAGTGCTTGAGAATGGTGAGCGTGTTGCTTTAGAGGTAGCAGCAGGTGATCTTATCATCTTCTCAAAATATGCAGGTACTGAAGTGAAATATGAAGGTACAGACTACTTGATTTTACGTGAAAGTGACATTTTAGCAGTTATCGGTTAATTATATAAATCTTAAAAAATCCAAGGGGGTCAATTATTATGGCAAAAGATATTAAATTTAGTGAAGAAGCACGTCGTTCGATGCTTCGCGGTGTCGACACTCTTGCAAACGCAGTAAAAGTTACGCTTGGACCAAAAGGTCGTAACGTTGTACTTGAGAAAAAATTTGGTTCACCACTTATTACAAATGATGGTGTAACAATCGCAAAAGAAATTGAATTAGAAGATGCATTCGAAAACATGGGTGCGAAATTAGTAGCAGAAGTTGCTAGCAAAACAAATGACGTAGCTGGTGACGGAACAACAACTGCAACTGTATTAGCGCAAGCTATGATTCGTGAAGGTCTTAAAAACGTAACAGCTGGTGCGAACCCAATGGGTCTTCGTAAAGGTATCGAAAAAGCTGTTACTGCTGCAATTGAAGAATTAAAAACGATTTCTAAACCAATCGAAGGTAAATCTTCTATCGCACAAGTAGCTGCTATTTCTGCTGCTGACGAAGAAGTAGGTCAATTAATCGCTGAAGCAATGGAGCGCGTTGGTAACGACGGCGTTATTACTTTAGAAGAATCTAAAGGCTTCACAACAGAATTAGACGTAGTAGAAGGTATGCAATTTGATCGTGGATATGCATCTCCTTACATGATTACTGATTCTGACAAAATGGAAGCAGTTCTTGATAACCCATACATCTTAATCACTGATAAAAAGATTTCTAACATTCAAGAAATCTTACCAGTATTAGAGCAAGTGGTACAACAAGGTAAACCACTTCTTATCATTGCTGAAGATGTAGAAGGCGAAGCGTTAGCTACATTAGTAGTGAACAAACTTCGTGGTACATTCAATGTAGTAGCTGTTAAAGCTCCTGGATTTGGTGACCGTCGTAAAGCAATGCTAGAAGATATCGCGATCTTAACTGGTGGCGAAGTAATCACTGAAGAATTAGGCCGTGACTTAAAATCTGCTACAGTTGAATCTTTAGGACGCGCTGGTAAAGTTGTTGTAACGAAAGAAAACACAACTGTAGTTGAAGGTGTAGGAAGCACAGAACAAATCGAAGCTCGCATCGGTCAAATCCGTGCGCAATTAGAAGAAACAACTTCTGAATTCGATCGTGAAAAATTACAAGAGCGTCTTGCAAAACTTGCAGGTGGCGTAGCGGTAATTAAAGTAGGTGCAGCAACTGAAACTGAGTTGAAAGAACGCAAACTTCGCATTGAAGATGCACTTAACTCAACTCGTGCAGCAGTAGAAGAAGGTATCGTTGCAGGTGGTGGTACTTCACTTATGAACGTATACACAAAAGTAGCTTCTATCGTAGCTGAAGGCGACGAAGCAACAGGTATCAACATCGTACTTCGCGCACTAGAAGAGCCAGTTCGTCAAATCGCAATCAACGCTGGTCTAGAAGGATCTGTAGTTGTAGAGCGTCTAAAAGGCGAAAAAGTAGGCGTTGGTTTCAACGCAGCTACTGGCGAATGGGTTAACATGCTTGAGTCTGGTATCGTAGATCCAGCTAAAGTAACTCGTTCTGCACTTCAAAACGCAGCATCTGTTGCAGCTATGTTCTTAACAACTGAAGCTGTAGTAGCTGACAAACCAGAACCAAATGCACCAGCAATGCCTGACATGGGCGGCATGGGCATGGGCGGTATGGGCGGAATGATGTAATTCCGTTTGCTCTAAAAAACATCCATTTCTATATAGAAATGGATGTTTTTTTATGTTTTTTAGAAAAGGAAATGAATTTCTGTAGAATTTTGTCGCTTTCTCTCTTGACCATATTGATATTTCATTGTTAGAATCTAGGAAGATAATATAAAACGATCCTTCATATATCCTCAATGATATGGTTTGAGAGTCTCTACCGGGTTACCGCAAACAACCTGACTATGAAGGCAGTGTGTCTTATATTTATAAAGAGCGGAGACTATCTTTCTTTATAAAGCCAGACCCCTGCCTTTTCTTTGTTATGAGACTAGAGGCGGAGGACTGGCTTTTTTTATTATATTGGTAATGCTTTTCGCCAAATTGGTGAAAATATTTATATACGAGAACTAACGTTGGGGTGATTATTTTGAAGAAACAACACGATACAATTATCGTTTTAGATTTTGGAAGTCAATACAATCAGTTAATAGCACGTCGAATTCGTGAGTTCGGTGTATACAGTGAACTTCATCCACATACAATTACTGCAGAAGAAATTAAAGCAATGAATCCAAAAGGGATTATTTTCTCTGGTGGACCAAATAGCGTATACGGTGAAGGTGCATTACATTGTGATGAAAAAATCTTTGAACTAGGTTTACCAATCTTCGGTATTTGTTACGGTATGCAGCTTATGACGCAACACTTCGGTGGTAAAGTAGAGCGTGCAAATCACCGTGAGTACGGAAAAGCTGTTCTTAAAGTAGAGAACGAATCAAAATTATATGCGAACCTTCCAGAAGAGCAAGTTGTATGGATGAGCCATGGTGACTTAGTAACTGGTTTACCTGAAGGATTCGTAGTAGACGCAACAAGTGAGTCTTGCCCAATTGCTGGTATGAGCAATGAAGCGAAAAACTTATACGGTGTACAATTCCACCCAGAAGTACGTCACTCTGAGCACGGTAACGATTTAATTAAAAACTTCGTATTCGGCGTATGTGGTTGTTCTGAAGGATGGAACATGGAGAACTTTATCGAAGTAGAATTAGAAAAAATTCGTGAAACTGTTGGAGACAAAAAAGTACTATGCGCACTTAGTGGCGGTGTAGACTCTTCTGTTGTAGCAGTATTAATTCATAAAGCAATCGGCGATCAATTAACTTGTATTTTCGTTGACCACGGCTTACTGCGTAAAGGTGAAGCAGAAGGCGTTATGAAAACATTTAGCGAAGGCTTCCACATGAACGTTATTAAAGTGGATGCAAAAGAACGCTTCATGAACAAGTTAAAAGGTGTAGAAGATCCAGAACAAAAACGTAAAATCATCGGTAACGAATTCATTTACGTATTTGATGATGAAGCGTCTAAATTACAAGGTATGGACTTCCTAGCGCAAGGTACACTGTACACAGACATCGTTGAAAGTGGTACAGCAACTGCACAAACAATTAAATCTCACCACAACGTTGGTGGACTTCCAGAAGACATGCAGTTCAAATTAATTGAGCCTTTAAACACGTTATTTAAAGACGAAGTACGTGTATTAGGATCTGAACTAGGAATTCCTGATGAAATCGTATGGCGTCAACCATTCCCAGGACCGGGTCTTGGTATTCGTGTATTAGGTGAAATTACAGAAGAGAAATTAGAAATCGTTCGTGAATCTGATGCGATTTTACGTGAAGAAATTATTAAAGCGGGCTTAGACCGTGAAATCTGGCAATACTTCACTGCACTTCCTGGTATGCGTAGCGTAGGTGTTATGGGTGACGAGCGTACTTACGATTACACAGTAGGTATCCGTGCAGTAACATCTATCGACGGTATGACAGCTGACTGGGCACGTATCCCTTGGGACGTATTAGAGAAAATCTCTGTACGTATCGTAAACGAAGTAAAACACGTTAACCGTATCGTGTATGATGTAACGAGTAAGCCACCAGCAACTATTGAGTGGGAATAGTATTTATAAAAAGGTCCATCTATTGCTTATGCATAGATGGATCTTTTTTATTTTGGTGTTAATACGAACGAAACTATAGAAGTTTATGAAAATGTTCGTTTTTAAATTGACAAAACTACTTCGTCGAGTTAATATGATTATGTAATTCAAACGAAAAGTGAATATTATAGCCGTCGTATAATATCGGGGATATGGCCCGAAAGTTTCTACCTAGCTACCGTAAATGGCTTGACTACGAGGCGTTTGTATAAAGATGAGGGGAAACTTGTCTTTGTTTATAGAACGCTTCCATGTATATATGCAATGGGAGCCTTTTTTATTTCTCGGGATAAAAGAGGGCTAGGGTGAAATACGGCGAGTAATCATATAACGGGGGAAACATAGGATGAAACGCTATTTTCAGTTTGATGAGCTCGGTACGAATTATAAGACTGAGTTCATAGCAGGGTTAACGACATTTCTATCTATGGCTTACGTACTATTTGTCAATCCTGCTACGCTGTCGCTTGGAAATGTTAAAGGGTTACCAGCAGGTACAGGGATGGATCCAGGTGCAGTATTCGTTGCTACGGCATTAGCGGCAGCGATCGGTTCGTTAATTATGGGTATTTTCGCGAAGTATCCAATTGCTTTAGCGCCAGGTATGGGAATTAACGCGTTCTTTGCTTATACAGCAGTGTTAACGATGGGTATTCCGTGGCAAACGGCCATTGCCGGAACATTAATGTCAGGTATTATCTTTATTATTCTTACTGCTTCAGGTATTCGTGAAAAAATCATTAATGCAATTCCATCGGAGTTAAAGTTTGCAGTAGCAGCAGGTATTGGATTATTCATTGCTTTCCTTGGATTCCAAAATGCCGGAATTATCGTGAAAAACGATGCGGTTCTTGTTGGGTTGGGGGACTTAACAAAGGGCACAACGTTACTAGCAATCTTCGGGGTTGTTACTACGATCATCTTCATGATTAAGAAAGTTAATGGTGCAGTATTCTACGGTATGATTCTTACAGCGATCTTAGGAGTTGCAACAGGATTAATTGATACTCCGAAAGCTGTGGTGGGAGCAATACCGAGTCTAGAACCAACGTTCGGCGTGGCGTTAACGCACTTCGGAGATATTTTCACAGTTCAAATGGGGATTGTTATTATAACGTTCTTCTTTATCGATTTCTTTGATACAGCAGGTACGCTTGTAGCGGTTGCAAATCAAGCAGGATTAATGAAGAACAATAAATTACCACGTGCAGGAAAAGCGTTATTTGCAGATGCGATTGCAACTGTAATTGGTGCGATTTTAGGTACATCAACAACAACGTCTTACATTGAATCGTCTGCAGGGGTAGCAGCAGGAGGACGTTCTGGATTTACAGCAGTTGTAACAGCAGGATTCTTCTTACTGGCACTATTCTTCTCGCCATTACTAAGTGTTGTAACGCCAGCTGTAACGGCACCGGCTTTAATTATTGTAGGAATCTTGATGGTTTCTTCCTTAGGGGAAATTGATTGGAAGAAATTCGAGATTGCAGTACCAGCATTCTTTACAATTATCTCTATGCCACTTACGTATAGTATCGCAACTGGGATTGCGATTGGATTTATCTTCTATCCAATTACAATGGTTGTGAGTGGTCGTCGTAAAGAGGTTCATCCAATTATGTATGTTATGGGAGTTTTATTCGTACTATATTTCATCTATGTTCGTAAATAAAAGGGGTTTTTTAAAGGTCTAGACTTAAGGGGAGTCTAGACCTTTTTTGCGTCTTCAGAAAATCTTAAGGATTTCCGAGCGTTTTTCTTCAGAAGTTTTCCTATAATAGAAGTTAGGGATTAAAAAAGTGATGGGGGAGATATTGTGGCACACGAAACAATACTTGTCGTAGATGATGAAAAAGAAATTCGGAATTTAATTACAATCTATTTAAAGAATGAAGGATATAAAGTATTACAAGCAGGAGACGGAGAAGAAGGATTACGTCTATTGGAAGAAAATGAAGTACATCTAGTCGTATTAGATATTATGATGCCGAAAGTGGATGGTATTCATATGTGTATGAAGGTAAGGGAAGCGAAAGAAATGCCTATTATTATGCTTTCTGCGAAAACGCAAGATATGGATAAGATTTTAGGGCTAACAACGGGTGCAGATGATTATGTAACGAAACCATTTAATCCATTAGAGTTAATTGCACGAATTAAATCTCAGTTACGCCGTTATATGAAAATGAATGGTTTCGCTGTCCAAAATGAGGACGAGTTAGAAATTGGGGAGATGAAAATCAACATCTCGACCCATAAAGTTGTTGTAGAGGGAGAAGAAGTGAAACTAACTCCGAGGGAATTTTCAATTTTAGAATTGCTAGCTAGAAATCCAGGTATGGTGTTTAGTGCGGAGCAAATTTATGAAAAGGTGTGGAACGAACGATCTTTCCAGTCTGATAATACTGTAATGGTGCACATTCGGAAAGTGCGTGAAAAGATTGAGGAGAATCCAAGGAAACCTAGATATATAAAAACAGTATGGGGAGTGGGGTATAAGATTGAAAAAGATATTTAATCCGTTTACTTATATAAGGAAAATAAGAGAATTAATTGAGAAATTAGTAAAGAGCGTACGAAAGAGTATAAGGATTCAATTAATTACTACTTTTGCTACTTGTGCGTTATTAGGAGTTTTGTCAGCGAAGGGAGCTGCGCCATTTTTTGAGAATGCGAATCGTCAAGCAACTATCGATTATCGGGCTGGTATGGAACAAATTAATCACCAAGCTCAAGGAGCGGCAAATAGTTCGGTTCATGAAAATAAATTAGAAGCTATATCAAATATGATTGAAATGGAGAACCAAAATTTAGAGCAAGGGTCTAGAGCTTTAAAGATATTGGTTACTGATGAAAGTGGTAAAGTTTTATATAAAACAAAGCAAGCGCAAGAAGAGCAAATCGATTTGCATAATACGATTCGTAATGCAGCATCATTTGCGATTAATTATACAGATGGTAGAAATGTATTTGAAAGTACAAGAAAAGAGTTTATATCTTTTTCACCTATTACTATTGAAGGAAAGAATTTGTACATGTTTGTTAGCGGAATTCCAGAGGGAGAGGTAATGTATGACACGAAAGAAGGACCATTCCCATTTTTAATTGGTGTTCTTGTATTCATTTTCTCTTTCTTCTATATAACAAAGAGAAAGATGAAGCAGATTGAAGCAATGGCACAAGGTGTAAAGGAAATAGAAAGAGGCAACTTAGCGTACCGCATTGAGAAAAAAGGTGAAGATGAGATTGCAGCTTTAACTGAGAATATTAATAATATGGCAGAAGAGCTTATGAATAATATAGAAAAGGAACGTAAATTAGAGAAACAGAAGAGTGAGCTTATTACGAATGTATCTCACGATTTACGTACACCACTTACTTCTATTATGGGTTACTTACGATTACTTAGAGATTCTAAATATGAAAATAAAGAACAACATGATGAGTATACGAGAATTGCTTTTGCAAAGTCGGAGCAGTTAAAAAATTTAATAGAAGATTTATTTGAGTATACGAAGTTAACAAATGAACAAGTTGTATTAGAAAAACAGGAAGTTTGTATGAATGAGCTACTCGAGCAATTAATAGAAGAGTTAGTACCGCAGGCGGAAGAACATGGACTTACGTTTGTTAAGAAGTTTCCTGAGGAACGTGCTTATGCATCAATTGATTCGGAAAAGATGGTTCGTGTATTTGATAATTTACTAATGAATGCGATTAAGTATAGTAAAGATGATGCAGATATAAAAGTTTCTCTTCAAAGGCAGCGTAGGGATATACAAATTGTAATTGCGAATCATAGTGAAGAGTTTACGAGAGAAGAGTTAGCGAATTTGTTTGAACGTTTCTATAAGAAGGATCAATCTCGAAGTAGAGTAACGGAAGGGTCGGGACTCGGTTTAGCGATTGCGAAAAGTATTGTTGAGTTACAAGGTGGTAGTATTCGAGCGGAATATAGGGATGGTATTATTCAATTTATCGTTTCGTTACCAATTATAGAAAAATAATAAATGAATAGAATGATATGTGATAAAAAGGCTTATTTTAAAAGAAATAAGCCTTTTTATATTTTTTATAAAAACATATTGACGATTAGAGCTTAGAGGTGTAATATAGAACAAGTCGCCGATGACAATAACGTCGAAAGCGACAAACGAAATAAAAAACTTAGTTGACATTGAAAGATGAAAATGTTAACATAAGGAAGTCGCAAATGAGCGACCAAGTAGTTCTTTGAAAACTGAACGAAACAAACAA
>NZ_JASNGE010000054.1:0-15994 GCF_030164735.1 Bacillus sp. RB3 | reverse complement strand
CCCACCTACCGTTGGGCTACGCCCTTCACACGCTTGAGGAAGGAGAATTCTTTCCGGAAATTCGTTAAAAACATTATAATTACACCAAACCTTTTACATCTATAAGAGAAACTTAAAAAGATTAAAATATTTAAAAAGAGTAATAATAAATTTTCTAATCAACGAAGTTAGAATACCTGTAATCATTATTACTGTAGATAAATTTTCAGGGCTGATCCCCAGCAATAGAAATCAACAATTCCCCTATAATCAAGCAATTTCAATAGTTGTTGTATAAACTATCTTAAACTCTAGTGGCTCATTATTAATATATGAGCCACTAAAAAAGGAATCCTTATTAAAAGGATTCACCACAGAAAGATATACATCAATAAAAAGAATTAATTATAATATAAAAATAAAAGAAATATATTGAGAAATATATAACAAAATTGAATATTCTTTCTTTTTATCGTAAAATCAATATGAGTCAAGTGACAACATCTCTCTAACTCTCCTAAAAGAATCCTTTATGACATGGGGATTCTTTTGCTTTGGACAAAGTGTCCTTATTTTAGCATTTGCAAAAAAACCTCTTCTTAACCAACTACTCAACAAATATAAGTAAGGATTTAGTTTTAAGAATATTTTTTTGATCTAAGCAACAGGTAATAGCCTTCAATATTTGTTAGATTTAAAAATATCCTAAAAATAAAAAGATGCTCTATCAATACTGTAAGAAGATTTGCTGCTAAACATGCATTTTTTCATTGTACCTTTTATAATCTGAGCTTTTTAACACTAAAGAATTAAGTATAGATTTATAGCCATGAATTCTTCTATTTGTACATATAATATTCTTTATATCTCTCAAAATTTGTTTTTTTTGTTCGTGTTGATGTTATAGGTGATTTTAATGATTTAGATACTGCTACCTGCTTTGGTGTTTGTAATGTGCCCCGTTTCTTAAGTTCTCTATACAAACTACTCACATTGCACCTCAGATTTTTTGCAATAGTTGGATATTCCTCTCCTTGATTAAATAATTGTACTGCTTTTTTACATTTTATGTCCCATTTTTCTTCTGACGTTTGAAATTTTTGAGTTCGTTTTTTAACTCTATTTTTTTCTAAATTAATACCCTCTCTTTCTATTTTACATCGCTTGGAAGAATACTGTTTTGCGTCTGCCTTACGCCCGGAATGCTCCTCCTGTAAACGTAACATTTGTACTTTTTTCGCAATTTCTCTCAAGTTAAAGTCACCTCATTTCGTTTAATAAATTCTACCAGTACTTGATCACCCTATTGTCTGTACCCCCCAATCATCGTTTATAAACAAGCTATAAATACTCAAATTCCCCTTATAATAGTTTTCAATCTAATATTTACGGAAAATTATAATCAATTCTATCTTTACATAATTGGAAACTATAGTAAATTGATAATGTTGACACAGAATATTCTAAACTTTAATTCTAACTATACAAATCAGTAAACTAAATATTTTCTTTGCTTAAAAAGTCAAAAATATCGTTTTCGCATAGCAAAACAAAATACTTTATCTATTGTAGCTATGGCACAAAGAAAAAGAATGCACATGTACTGCACTCTTTTTTAGTAACTCCTATATCAATTTTTCACCACAGTCAGCTCCTCCATTATTAGAAGACTAGACTTTACGCTTCTGAATTTATTATTCTGCAGTACATCAGCTTTTGCAGCTATATTTAACAACACTCTTACTATTATCCTATTTCGAGTTAAAATTAAAGACCTAATACTCCGACAATCTGACATGCCTTAAAATTCACAATATGATAATACATCTCTAATCCCCTTCTTTCTGAGCGAAGAATTTTCCCACGCATTTTAGATAAATGCTGAGATACGGTAGATTGAGGCACATCTAATAGCTCTGTTAACTGTGTTACATTACAAATTTTGTGGCGTTCTAGCTCTTTCACAATTTGTAATCTAACTGGATGGGCCATGATTTTTAATAGTTCTATATCCGCCTCTGGAATTTTGTACATTTCATTACTTACTTGCATTGTTGTCATTTTTTATTTCTCCTTTTTTAACTCTTTTTATTTTTTATCTATTTATAGGTATTTTGTGTTTATTCGAACATATTGTTCATAATCACTGTATTGTTTAATCTTTTGTCTCTCTCAGGTTTAATATATAGAAGTATTATGATAGCTAAAAATCCAACAAAAGATAGCATAGGTATCGAGATGAAACCGAATAAATTTAAGTAATCTTTTGTGCAAGAAACTCCTACTGAACAAATCTGCATCTCACTATTAGGAAACGCTTGAATTGTAATTTGATATACAGATAACATTAAACCAATACACGCAAATGAAAATGCATACATGCTTACGTGCGAATCTTCTATATATATCCCTATCCCCAATATTAATACTAATGGATACATGGCCATTCTTTAGTACCAGCACAAATCACATGGCGGCAGCTTCATCCATTCACTAAAAAACAAACTAATTAACATTGCACTAGTAGCTATCGTCCAAGCAATTACAATGTGATACTTTTGAATGATCAACATCTTATTTTTACCTCACCTATTTTTTAAATACAAAACATTTGCTAGTATATGACTAGTTTATTTCCGAGTTTCGAGTACCCTGTTTCAATAGAAAGTATCCAATCATTGATATCTTCTCAGTCGTATCCCCTCTCTTTTAATTCTAGAGGGAAAAGATTTTCAAAATCACCACGCATTTCGTACATGGTTTCTAATGCTTTTTCTAGCGAACCAAATCTATATACCATGTGTGTATGTACTTTTTTGTTTTTCTTTTCTCCTACAACTAAATATACATACCTTCTTTCTTTCGCTAAAACAAACTTTAAAAATCCAGGTACTTGACTCACCTTTCACACTCCTTTTCGGCTTTCCTTACCAAACTTAAAAGGATATGAGTAAGGAAAACTATTTAGCTTTAATTACCAATTTAATAAATGTCCCGTTTTTTTGCTTTGAAAATACAAGAAAACGCTCATCATCACAATATTTATTACACCTGCTGCAGCACCAATTTTGGAGATAACATACACATATTCATTATTACTAAATGGCAATAGACTCGCGAAAATAAATAAAATTGAAATGATAAAGGATAAGAGCATATTTCTTTTGTTTTCATTCATTCAAAAAACCTCCATTTTGCACAAATATTTGTATTGCAATGGGTTAGGGTGTTAAGCTGCATCTTTACGGTTATAATGCTGGTTCTTTTCATCTACAAAGCCTTTAATGCTCCATACGCCAACCTTTGATTCTTTTGCTTCATTTTCTGCTTCTTTCATTTCAGATAGAATTTTAGTATTAGGTCTAGAAATATAGGCTATAATCCCATAACCCGACTTGACCATTAATTCGTTGATGTGTATTCCATCGCAAAATACATAAGCCAATTTTCTACCGTATTTGACTTCTTTTGGTCCCCGATCATAAACAAATGTTACACTTTTCCCTTCTAGCTGTTTCTTTAAAAAGGAAGATGGTTCTTTTCCCATCTTTTGTGGTGGAATTTTTTGAGATACAGACTCAGGGGTATCTAATAACAGTAACCTTACCATCTGTTTCTGCCCCTTTACGTTTACGTCTATTGTATCTCCGTCTTTTATATGTAATACCTTCCCTTTAACGGTCTCTAAGTCTTTTAATTTCCCCTTATAATTCCCTGGAATATCAACAATACCTTTCCCTTTTACGTGCTGTTGTATTCCGTTTTGTACTGCTTGGGCAGGTCTCGAATCATTTTTTGCTTGCGTCGAATTGCTACATGCTGTCATTTGAAATACAAATGATGTTATACAAATAGCCTTAATTCATATTTTCATATCGGAAATTCTTCCTCCTAATCAAAATACGTAAATAGCTACATCTAATAAACAAACGGACTCTCTATTGTATTTACTTCTCGATAATTACAACATAGGCAATACTGTATCCATTTTGGATAATCATTATAAAGTACTCTAAATGAGCGTTTCTTACAATTCGGGCATATTGACACTATGTTTTTTTCATTCTCTTCCTGACTTTTCAATTTTTCAAAAGAAACATTAGTAGATGCTATATTACTGGTACACAATATACATCCCCCTTTTCAGTCTTGAAATCTTAAAAACAAATAAAAAAGGACACACCTATCGCATATGTATGCGTAGGTGTGTCCTTTTGCAAGATAGTTTTAGAAGTATTTTGTTACTTTCATCATATCATACTTCTTATTAATTTTATATACGAAATTAAAGATTTTACGATATTATTTCTTTTTCTCATGTATAAACATAATGCGTTGTTTTTGTATAACATAGCTTAATTTTGCATCAAGTTTTTCTCCATTATTCCTATTTTCAAAACTTGAAATTGTATTGGTCATATTCTTTCTAATAACTTTTTTTATTTCGTGCTAGTTATTTTCTTTTTCAACATGATGTTATTTTTCTTTTATTCTGGGTAAACAAATATTACGGGTAGAAAAACGAAAAATTTCTCTTATTCTAAAATAATTCCCTCGACACAAAGATACTATCTCGTTCAAGCATTCAACTTAATAAATATGTTTTAGGAAGGTTAGAAAAAATGGATATTTTATTAGCGATTTTACCAGCATTATTTTGGGGAAGTATTGTACTCTTCAACGTTAAACTAGGAGGCGGTCCTTACAGTCAAATACTTGGAACTACCCTTGGCGCTCTAGTTTTTTCTATCGGTGTTTATATTTTTATAAAACCCGTTTTGACGCCCGTGATGATAATTGTCGGGATTATATCTGGCCTATTTTGGGCATTAGGACAAGCCAATCAATTGAAAAGTATTGATTTAATTGGGGTTTCTAAAACAATGCCTATTTCAACAGGGATGCAATTAGTTTCGACTACTTTATTTGGGGTCATTGTATTTCATGAATGGCCAACAACAACATCTGTTGTATTAGGTGTTCTGGCACTTCTTTGTATCATAATCGGAATCGTTCTCACATCTCTCCAAAGCAAAGAGGAGAAAAACGATGAACAAAAAGGAAATTTCAAAAAAGGGATTGTGATGTTATTAATTTCAACTCTTGGTTACTTAGTATATGTGGTAATTATCCGCCTATTCGGTATAGACGGATGGTCAGCGTTATTACCACAAGCCATTGGTATGGTGTTAGGTGGAATTCTACTAACCTTTAAGCATCAACCATTTAATAAATATGCGATTCGCAATATTATTCCTGGTTTAATTTGGGCAGCAGGAAATATGTTTTTATTTATTTCCCAGCCGCGTGTAGGGGTGGCAACAAGCTTTTCCCTTTCCCAAATGGGGATCGTGATCTCAACTTTAGGTGGAATTTTTATATTAGGTGAAAAGAAAACAAAACGACAATTTATTGCGATTGTCATTGGAATTATCTTCATTATTGCAGCTGGCATTATGTTAGGAATTGCTAAAGGATAAAAAGGAGGAAAAAATTATGTATACAGATTTAAAAGGGAAAGTTGTTGTTATTACAGGTGCATCCACAGGATTAGGAAGAGCGATGGCAATTCGTTTTGGAGAAGAACAAGCCAAAGTTGTAATTAATTATTATTCAAACGAATCAGAAGCAAATGAAGTAGTACAAGTAGTTAAACAAGCAGGTGGAGAAGCGATTGCGGTAAAAGGAGATGTAACAGTTGAATCAGATGTTATCAATCTCGTTAAATCTGCTGTGAAAGAATTTGGTACACTGGATGTCATGATTAATAATGCGGGTATTGAAAATTCAGTACCATCACATGAAATGCCATTAAGTGATTGGAATAAGGTAATTGCTACAAATTTAACAGGGGCTTTCTTAGGGAGCCGGGAAGCAATTAAATATTTTGTTAAGCATGATATTAAGGGTAGTGTTATTAATATGTCAAGCGTTCACGAGCAAATTCCATGGCCATTATTTGTACACTATGCAGCAAGTAAAGGTGGCGTTAAGCTAATGACAGAAACATTAGCACTAGAATATGCACCAAAAGGAATCCGTGTAAATAATATTGGGCCTGGTGCTATGAATACGCCGATTAATGCTGAAAAATTTACGGATCCAGAAAAACGTGCCGATGTTGAAAGTATGGTTCCTATGGGATATATCGGAGAACCGAAAGAAATTGCAGCGGTAGCAGCATGGCTTGCTTCTTCACAAGCGAGCTATGTAACAGGTATTACACTGTTTGCTGATGGTGGTATGTCGCTTTATCCATCTTTCCAAGCTGGACGTGGTTGATTGATATATAACTAAATTAGTTACTTTCAATATGTTTAAATGCGGCAGTTAGCTTTTTTATTGAGTAACTTTTTAATTATTGGTAACATCACATACATTTTGTAAAAAATACACTTTTCTTTCTGTAGAATTATAGTAAAGGATAATGTTATTTTATTTTAGGTTTACAATTTCGCTTTAGTTAAATGCCGATGGGTAAAGAAGCCCTATTAAATTTAATATTATAATCAAAACAAAGGTATCCTTTATTATAAGGTATTCCTTTGTTCTGATTATATAGTTATCTATTTTCAATTTCCAAGTAGCCCATTTATATAGTATATTTATAGGTTACCTAGGATAAATTATAATATTATTTGAAATTAGTTTTCCTATAGGCTGTGTATGAGCGGCATCTTTGTATAATTGAACTATAATATCTGTAGTTTCTTTTTCGCGAACATTACCTATTTTTAGTTGTTTTATTGGAATTTTCGAAGAAAAACTTCCAACAGTTGTATCATATGCTACAGACTCTAGGTCTCTATCTGATAAAGCCGTATCATAATACATGTTATTACAATTTCCTTCTGCCTCTAATTGCATGCCTACGGTTTTATTATTGGGCTTATATTCAGTTTGATCAGTATTTACCCTAGCTTTACAATTGTTACCTGCAGCTGTAACTTTATACCATCCTCCCGATGTAGCTTCAGCATTTCCTGATGTAATGAAAATACAACCAAACATAAAACTCAATCCCATTAAAACTTTCATATATTAGATGCCCTATTTAGTCATTCTTGGATCCCATTTTTACTAATAACCTTAACAAGTGGTTATTTGCATAATTAGACTATTGTATCCAAAATAAAAAAACACTATTCTTCCTTTATATTTCCACAGAGAGAAAGGCGTTTTTCCCGCAGATATTTCTCTAAACTTTTGAGAGAGATATTAATGGAAGATTGTTATTCCCTATGTTCCTCTACCATCTTATAGTAATCAATTTTTTCTTCAATAAACAATATACTACTCGGAGTATACCGAGTGTATTTTTGTAAATACTAAAATTGTTAAATGTTAAATCGAGGAGGGTTTGTATGCAAGATCGTAAAAAAGCTATAAAAAGTCCTGGTTCTGTTATGAAACAAGATTTTGCTGAAACAGATGCACAAAAAGTGAAACAAGAAATTCAAAATGATGTAAGAGCAGGACAAGGAGCAATGACTTCCCGAGAGGCAGGGGCAATGCGAGATTAAGAAAACACTCCTTATTGGTTTTTTCTTCTCTAGAACTTTAACCAGTAAGGAGTTATTCCCGAACTATTTTAGCTTTTTACGTTTTTCCTTTAGAAACATAATGCGTTTCGTTTGTAAATCATAGGTTAATCTTACATCGAATTTCTCTCCATTAAATCTATTTTTTTAAACTAAGATTATTTTCTTTCAGATAATGTATTGCATCTTTGTTCACCGATCTTAAATCTATACCTTGTTTCTCTGCCGCAAATGAACATCCACAATAACACTGACGGAAAACATCATATTCATTACACATTTCAATTGAACGTTGATATCCATTACTTTTTTTGAAATCACTTGGTAAATAACGCGAATCATAATTTTTTTGCACACCGATTCCAAGTTCATTTATTAATTGACTATTTTTATTTTTAGAAAGAGTAATGGCACTCCCAAAGTAATCAAAACCTTTTTCTTGTGCTACCTCAGCTGAACGATCCAATCTCATATCAAAACAAGCTGAACAACGAAGCCCGCCTTCTGGCTCTTCTGCCAAACCTTCTTCTTTTACCATTTTAAAAAATACATTTGAACGGTAGTCATCCTCAAGAAATCCTACTGTGTGCCCAGTACGATCATTGAACTTTTCTACAAAGATCTTTTGTTCATTAGAGCGTCGCATGTACTCACTTTTCGGATGAATATTCGAATTCGAGAAAAAAACCGTAATATCTGCATGTTCTGCAAGAAATTCCAATGAAGCAGTACTACAAGGAGCACAGCATGAATGAAGTAACACTTTTGGTCTTTCGTTCCTTGCTTCCCAATCATTAATCATTTTTCTTAATACTTTATCATAATTTATTTTCTGATTCTTCATTTTCTTTAAATACGTTTCTACATCTAACACTTCTTTCACAACTAAACCTCCTGTTTATTTTTATTTATTATATCACTTAAATTAATTAATAAAATATAGTAATGTATGTATTTATCGATCATAAAACGGTTCTTATGACCTTTGGTGATGGCTAAAATAATATATGTATTCTATTACCTCTATTTCTAAAATAAATCCTTAATCCTTCTTTTTCATCACAAAATCTTTTGGATTACCTTTTAACTGGTAATACTTCACGTTAAGACGAATAACTACTACGATGATTACCAAAAATCCTATTATATATAACATTGTTCCTTGCTCCGTTTCTTATTGTTTAGCGAACTTATTCTGTAAATACTTCACATGTTTATTTTCAGTATCCTTATCAGTAATATTCGCTTGCAAAATAGTCTGGTAAATATGTTCGACCTCGTCTTTTGTTAATTTCACATCAATATAGGATTCGATACATTTCTTTAGATCGTTATAATATAGGACATGTTTATCTTTAGAATGAACATTTACTCTTTTTAGGCTGCATTTTGGATGAAACGCTACAATAGAAATACACGGCAGCTGTTGTTCGATCACCCATTCAATTGTTTTCATGTGCTTATAGTTTTGTCTAAATGGATTCTGAAAAGAGTGTTTCTTTCTAAAAATACCTTTTGTCCATCTTGCTGTCTTCTCACTTCCATAAATCCAGCCCTCGTAGTTCTTCGTTTCTATAACAAATATACCTGTTTCTGCGATAACAATATGGTCAATTTGAGTTGTATCACCATACTCTGTATGAACCGTCACATCATGTAACACCCAATACCTTTCGTGATCTAATTTTCTTAATATACGTTTTACCATCTTTTCTCCAGCTCTTCCTTTCCATTTTGGAGCATGTTTTTTTACCATAATGTTTATCGGTATCAGAAGCACAATTAGAATTAATTCAAATATTAATACTTTCATAATATAAGTCCCCTTTTCACATTCTTGTGTTTCTACGCATTAAACGATATACATGGGTTTCTAATCCTAAAATATAATATGAGATACATAAACCTTTTATCACCATCTCTATGAATCCTAATGCTAATGAAACAATGAGTCCGCCCCGAAATTGAAAAGGTCTTGTCACCCTCCGATTCACTGGTTTTTCAATCACTCCAAAATTAGCCCAGGTTGGCAAACGCTTTTCTACATTCTTTATAGTGCCCATTAATCCATATTTCAATGACAAAATGAAACATCCAATTAGTAGATATACAATAGAAGAAAAATAGATAGATAAGCCCATAACAATAATTGTGAGCAGCCAACCTATCAAGATAGAATTACGTAAAGCGGTATATTCTGGATTTCTTTTCAAAACAAGCACTCCTATCAAAATAAATTAAGTTATTATTAAATACGAGGTATGAATTTCTAATTTAAATATTATTTTAGCTTCTATCTTCCTCGTCTGTTTTGCAGGCATACCAGCTCTACTACAAGTTCTGTTCATTCTACAAATGGAAATCCTTTACAACAAAAAAAACGATTAAAAATCGAACGAATTATCCCCTATATCAGAGGAGATATTTGCAGAATACGAAAGGAAAAATCAGATGGGTAGATAAAAGGTACTGAATGAACATTCAGTACCTTTTGCATATATATATATATATTTCTTTACATATTTGCAAATAACCATGGAGCCAGTACGGCTAACATACATAGTAAACAAGATCCCGTTATAACGCGATTAGACCAACGATAATACTCAGGTTGTTTTGTACTCTCATGAATTTTTCTTAAACGAATACCTGCAATTAACATAAAGGGTGTGAAAATAAGTGCTGTTGCTTTAAACAGGTCTAAAAAATCCGTAAAAATGTTCATAAACGAAAATACATCCGAACTAAATAAGAAATATACACTTAATCTCATTGCCATCATACTAACGAACGAGAAAATCATACTCCCTGTTGCCCATTTCATCCATTGACCATTCTTTGTAATTAACGCCATAACCATGACAATAACACCTAATATGAAAGAGATAGAAAAGATATTTACCCCTACTTTAAAAGCTGGTGCATACATACCCTCAACTTTTTGTATAATTGATGACCCAAATGAATCGTCTTTCTCTGTCATTTTTGTTCGATTGTTTAATCCTTCGTTAAAAGATGAAGAAACATCATTTCCTTTCAATTCATTAAAATCCACTTTTACAGATGCATGAGCTGTATGTAAAGGTATGAGTACTAGGATAATAAAAACAAATGTACATAAAACTCCAATCATCCCTTTTTCTCGCTTCACAACACATCACCCGCTAATTTTGGCTTAATGCTCTTTAATTTGATTTCATTTCCTTCTGCAACATAACGGAGATCTGCGGAATAATAGATATTGGCTTTTGTATATGCCCCCATAATCGCATTTGCAATTTCTTCTTTTTCTACTGCTACATATGTTTCATTTTCATTATAAAACTCTATTTCAATTCGATTAATATTATTATTTAATACTGTTATATGTAACTCTTTTAAGCTATTCAAACGATTTCCTAAACCACACACTAGCTTAAATACCTTACTCGCAAGTGTAGGTGGCTTAACATACGTCGTATTAAAATGAATCGTTTCATCATCTATAACACCATCTTCCTCAACTGCGCACGTCATAATGAAAGAATGATTTTGTTTTTCAATTTCTTGTTGATTTAACTTGCGATCAATGACATATTTCAGACTTGTTGATAGATTTTCTATATATTCATCCAGTTCAGTATTTGAAATTTTAACCTCTGAGAATTCTGGGAAAATCATGTAAGCGTGCATATTAGAACTACTTTTACTTACACGTAATACCTGTACCTGTTTCTTTTCATAGCGCACCGTTTGTTCCAATTTTTTTACTACATTGTTGCTTATATGATCTATTATCATATTTCATCAGCCTCCAGTAATTTTAATAAAATAATTTTTACAATCTCATGTATATAAAGCATTGCAATATTTTGCTGAGGTCTCGAAACTCATATTTTATGACTAATAATCACTTTAATCTTAAAACATCTTAATATCACAATGACGTACAGTGTTTCATTATAGTCGAATATTTTTATATGGTGAATCGTTCTGTTTCACTCATTTTCATAAAAATAAAAGGCTATTTTATCCTTATACAAATGAGTGAGAACATACTGTATTTCATGCTATTTATCTAAGAAAATTTAACTGGGAAATGGATGTTATACACTCCCTAGTCATCTATTATTTGATTCAACTAATGTATAGAAATTAGGTGGATTCACCTCAAATTTTATATACATTTATATATTTTCTGGTATTATCCCTCCTTCTATATAAATCCGATAGCACTTCTTATTAGATATCTTTATAAATAATGTTAGTCCTTGTTCTCTTTCTGTCACTTTTGCAGTCCACTTTAACGCTTGTGCCTCTTCTACTTCTGATTTTCACTATTCACAAAAAGCACAATTGTTCAAGTTCTAAAAATGTTATTCATGTTCTCACTTAGCATTTACTTCTCCATCCAAATTCTTTTAGACCGATGTAACAAATAAATTGTAAACACTGACAGACCCTTTTCTAATGTAATTTCCATTGTGAGAGTAGTAATACGCTCTTACTCTTTACTAATCATTCTGCATTCCCTTGGTCAGCAAGAAACAAGACGTTTCACCAATACATTTCCCCTCTCAATTATGCAAATGAATCGTACTTAAACTAGCCCTTTATGAATTTGTTTTTTCCTTTTTCTTCTATGTATTGAAATTAAATAAAATTTTTCCGCTAAATCATTTTTATATGCATAATTATTCCTACCAGATTTCTAATTGCAATAAAAAAGGAAGCTCCAAGTATACATATCACTTAGTTCTTCCTTTTCCCCTGTATAAACTACCATTACATGATTTATATCGTAGTTCTTCATTTGTACTCCCTAATAACTTATCTATATCAATCAATATATCATCGGGCTCTTTAGATTACTCTTTTAGATCAACTAATACTATTCAAACATTATTTTATATCTTTTTGTTATGTTATGAATCATAAATAATCCCACCTGCAACTTGAAAACAACATAAAAAGGACTTCTTCAAGTCGATTAAAAATGTGCATAACAAAATAAGCTATATATGCACTAATCGGCTCAAAGAAGCCCTTTCAAAATTGAAACAAGAACACAACTTGCTTCTGCAACTCAACCACAACACATAAGGCGTGGGAATAAACGGAATTCAACAAATAACACTATAACTATATATTATACAATTTAGATTTTTGTATCAAGAATTTTTTTATTATCTTTAGTCATTTGTCAGATTTTATACAATCAATAGTATCATCTAATAAGTTAATTCCAAGATCAGATATTTTAATATTAATAGTAATCACCAGTGAAGTTTCACTAATGATGATAAATAAAAGACGCCAACTAACGTCTTTTATTTTCCCTTCTATATTTTGGTTTTTCAATAATTTAACGAATTTCCGGAAAGAATTCTCCTTCCTCAAGCGTGTGAAGGGCGTAGCCCAACGGTAGGTGGGAGATGAATTTCGGTTTGGCGTAGCCAAAAGGTTTTCCTTTTTATTTTGCCTCTGATATAATCAGTCTTATAAATTATAAGGGCTGGTATATAAATGAAATTAGATAGTAATAACCATTCAGTATTCTTGTTATATTATCACCTTGTGTTGGTCGTGAAATACAGAAGAAATGTGTTTGATGATGATATGTCAGACTATGCAAAAGATATGTTTGCTCGACTATCTGAAAACTATAACATCACGTTAGTTGAATGGAATCATGATGTAGACCACGTTCATATTAATACTACACATGCGGCTTCCATTATATACAGCATCCCAACTTATTCTTTTATTATTTTGAAAGTACTGTTGAAACGATTGAAGGTTAATATAAAAACATATTATCTTTAAGTCCACTTATAAAAATAAGTGGACTTTTTTATATAACAATTATTAGAATTTTCTGTATTGATTTTCTAAAGTTTTATTCAGAGGTTATTATTATCATATTCAGAATTATATAAAAGTGTCAAAAAGATAGATATATGCAAAAAAATGGAATATGTGAAATTAGGGATGGGGAGTGTTATTTTTGAAAAAGAAAGTTTTATCTTCAACACTAGCTTTATCTATGGCTTTAGGGACATTTGCGACATTAGGTACGCCACGTACATATGCAGCAGAGCAAAAAATTCAATACAACCAAGAATTCCAGACACCATCTTATATGGGGGAAGAGTGGAAAGCACCGAAAGGACTAGATAAAAAAGAAACGGTGTTCGAGTATTTAAAAAGTAAGAAAGAAATGTTTAAATTAGCAGGAAATATGGAAAAGCACTTTGAAATTGTATCTGAAGAGAAAGATGAAAAGACAAATACAACGCATGTGAAATTAGTTGAGACGCATAACAATGTGCCCGTTTATGGATCGGATCAAACGATTGCACTTGATGAAAATAACAATGTAAAAGCATTTTTTGGACAGGTTGTTCCTGATGTGGCTGGTAAAAACATCCCCGCTGAACCCAACATCTCACAAGTAGAAGCTGAGAAAATTGCAAAAGCAGATATCGAGAAAGAAATTGGAAAAGTAGAGGATTACGATAGTATCAAAAAAGATTTATTTGTATATGAGAAAGACGGCAATTACTACTTATCATATTTAGTAAAAGCTTCTATTTCTAAGCCAGAACCAGGATATTGGCATTATTTCATTAATGCGACAAATGGAAATGTTATCAATAAATATAATGCAATCGATCATATGGAAGGCTTCGGTTATGGCGTACTCGGACAAAGAACTTCATTTAAAATTGAGCAAAATAAAGCAGGTTCATATCATTTGTTGGATGGTACACGAGGGAATGGAATTCATACTCTTGACGCAAGAAATTCCTCTGTACCATGGCTGTATGAGGAATGGGACAGATCTCGCTTCACAGGTTGGGAAGTAGTAAGTGAATCAAAAATGTTCCAGGATAAAGCTGCAGTTGATGCCCACGTAAATACAGCAAAAGTATACGATTATTTCAAAAAAACATTTGACCGTAACTCGTTTGATAATAAAGGGGCAAAATTAATTTCAACTGTTCATGTCGGCGATCAATGGAACAATGCAGCTTGGAATGGAAGACAAATGCTATATGGGGATGGGGATGGCGAAATATTCTTACCGTACTCCGCAAGTTTAGATGTTATTGCTCATGAGTTAACGCACGCAGTAACAGAGCATTCTGCGAATTTAGTATATGAAAACGAACCAGGTGCATTGAACGAATCTATATCTGATATTTTTGGAGCGATGGTAGACCGTGATGACTGGCAGCTTGGTGAGGATATTTATACACCAGACACCGATGGGGATGCGCTCCGCTCTTTAAGTGACCCAACATCAATTTCAATTCCACCAAGTCCAATGCATGATTTTCCAGATCATTACCCAGATCATTACAGCAAGCTTTACACTGGTGAGTTGGATTACGGTGGTGTTCATATTAACAGTAGTATAAACAATAAAGCGGCATATTTAATTGCTGAAGGCGGAACACATTATGGAGTATCAGTAAAAGGCGTTGGCCGCGAAGCAACGGAGAAAATTTATTATCGTGCACTTACAAAATATTTAACAGCAAATTCGAACTTTAGCATGATGCGTCAAGCTGCAATTCAATCAGCAAAAGATTTATATGGTGAGAACTCGAAAGAAGTACAGGCAGTAACGAAGGCTTATGATGCAATTGGTGTAAAGTAAGATATAAAAAAGATCTGATATTATTATGTCAGGTCTTTTTTATATCTTATTTTTTGACACCTAAACTCACTATGAGAAACTATATATATGTAAAATGATAAAGACATTCATATAGCTAGGACCCTCAGCTTGATAATATGGTAAAATGAACTCCTTTTGCAGCATGAACAACACAGTTTGACGGCATATGTGAAATCATTAAGGAGGAAAACAAATTAACTCGGCCGATAAAAGAACTGATTGAGAACATGTTATTATATTCTTTATTATCTGAAGTAAAAATACTAATTACATATTAATAAGATGGTTATTTTCTCTTTAGCTATTTTAAAGTTGTTGGTATTGACCAACAAAATAGTGCTGCTATATATATATGTCTTATTCATATTATTTTATATTTTAAATCTATATCTTTTTGCTCCAAATGTCCTTCAGTAAGTTCATCAATCTTATCTACATGTTACAAAATCTTTTCATTATGAGTAATAATAATTTTGGTTTAAGGAATATGAAATAAATTATTAATTACATAATCTGCTGTTTCCACATCTAAATAATAGTAGGTTCATCTAAAATTAAAATGGGATATTTTTCAATAATACACATAATACAACTAATATTTGTCCATCCGTTGAACTACTCACCACTTAACGCCCTTACGGACTTTTTGAAGTGGGAGATTCCTGCGAACACCGGTGTACCCACCGGTTATCTTAGCAGGCTCTACCCGTAGTCCCTACGGTGAGAACATAAGTATTTTGTACGTTAACGCACCACACTCCCTACTTTAGCTTGGTTTTCGCAACTTCGGCAAGCATGGGGCGATAGA
>NZ_JASNGE010000053.1:0-17791 GCF_030164735.1 Bacillus sp. RB3 | reverse complement strand
ACAAGGGAGTTAGCTCGGCTGTCTTAGGACGAATTCGTTAGCTACCAAAAGTAACGACTAACCGAGAAGCCTCCACTTCAAACAGTCCGTTAGGGCGTTAAGTGGCGGGTAGTTCACTGCTGCACAAATCTTGTCGTAAATTAGTTGAGGAGTTCTTATTGATTTTAGAACAATACGTGAAGCTGAATGGTTATGTTACAGACATTCGTTATCCGTATTTTGAAGCACTTACTGTCCAAGATGGATTAAAAATAGAGGATATACATAAGAGAGGGTTCCTATAGTAAGGGACTCTCTTTTTCTATGTAGAAAAGAAGAGGCATGTTTTATAATGATGAATACTTATAGAGAAATTAAAGAGGAAATGAAAAAAGTCTATTTATCTCGAGATTGTTGTTTTGTAGGTTACAGTGGGGAAAAGATAGTCCGTTGACACTATTATGTAATACAATTGCTGAGATTCTGCTAGAGAACCGTACAAAACCTATTCATATCTTAGCTTCCTAAGTTGGAGTAGAAACACTTGCTATGATGGCTGATATCTCACAGACATTATACAAAATATCTAGGTTAATACAGATAAACAAGCAGCTAATCGCTTGTTCATACACTTCTAAACCTCTCACGATAACAATAATTAAGAGCCTTGCTTAATAAGACGAACAATGAATTTATTTCGCATTTGCTGCGTCAAGATACGTTTATTCAACCCTACTCGTTTTACTTTAAGTCGATTCATCTTTTGTATAGCAACCTCAGACAAAGCCTTAGGCGCATCATTTTCGTAAACCCATCGATAAGTACCTCCATTAAAATCAAATGCCACAAATAGGGGATTAATTGTGTATTGTCGAGGTCTTACAGGTTCAGGCCTAGTCGAATAATATTTGTAAAGCTGCTGTGTATCTTCAGCTGTTAAGAAGACAGATCTAATAGCTCCATTTTCACCTGGAACAATTACATTGTTCCTAGCAAGCTGTATATGGCTCATATTAGACGATACAAGCTCTTGTAAGGACAACCCATAGTTTTACTACTAAATCTATTATAAAAGCGTTTCTATCCATAATAAGAGGGCGATATTCAACTTGTCTTTCTGTTAATCCTTTTGTTGAAAGTATAGTTTGTTTTAATAGTTTTTTTCTGCTTCAATTATAAAATCCTTATCACTTAGTGATTGATCAGGAATTAAGGAGAGGTGAAAATCATCTACTGAAGTATAAACATGTTCAATTTATTTAAGAACCGCCATATTCTATGCCTTATTTTCTAGCTCATAGAAATACTCCTAATAATTTTCTTTAGGTAGTTCACTCCATGATTTGATATGTAGGAGTTTCTCATTTACTCTTAGTCACTTATAAAAACCTTTAATATCGTAATTATAACGTTCAACCCTAGATTGTTTATGTCCATTTTCTGCTAAATAAGCAGAAAATGCTACTTCTAAACTAATACCCTGGTTCATTATAATCACCTAAATTCTTATCATATACTATAACAAAAAATAAGTGAAAGACCTGCTACCGCCCTTTGCTGCGCTCGGTTGCTGGCATATAAAAAAGGAAAACGGACAAACAACCCTTTTCCTTTTTTATATGTTGTTTTTTATTTTCAATGACAAAAAGACAAATCTAGTCCTAATAAGGATTCATAGATTTGTCCTTTTACATGGGAGTAATGATATGTTTAATTACCATTATTATAACGGTTTTTACAAATATTTTCAATTAGGTCTGACATCTTATTAATAATCATATTAGTAATTGTAAAATCTATTATAAATATATATCTTATATATTAAAAAGAAGTAAAGATAAAACTTTTATAGGCTATCAAAAATAGAGAAAAGACCTACTCTCACAAGGGAAAATTAGATATTAGAACGTAAAAAATCATAAATAGTAGAAAATGTATCCGTAGATTCAATAATTATTAGACTTTCAATTCTACAAAAAAGCAGAAAGAAAATTATATGTTTCTACATAAAACCGGAAAGAGATTGATACAAATCACATTATATTTATTCAACCTTTAAAATAGGACATGTTTTCTTTATTTTGGTAAATAAGCAGTGTGTAGCGTCCAATTATCCATATTTTGTTCAGATAATGTAGCTATTTGTTAACATTACACAGTATTTACACATAACTCACATTATTATTGATGATTTTCATTAGATAAATTCAATAACACTAGTATCCCCAACAATATTGGTAAAATAATATTCACATTTGATCATATTTGTCCTCATATTCACTTTTTTTATTAATATTCTTCTGATTTTTTGTAGATATAAAATTGGGTATTTTACTACACGTAAAGAATATTTAATGTGTAGTGTGGAAATTTTATTATAGGTATAAGAGGATTGGTATAGAAATGCATAAAAAAAGACTCCATTTTACATGGGGTCCTTCTGATTTTGTATTTATAAATAGAGTAGTAGAAAAGGGGGGGAATAAACCAAACACGAATAGCCCTCCACTTTCGATTTTTTCAAAAATAGAGAGCTTGTTATTATCATTTCATTTCCATTGCGGTTAGCACCTGATCTGGAGCTGTTATTGTTACACCGGCACGTACTAAACGTTCGAAGGTACGCATAAACTCTAGTAAATTAAACTGCTTTGGTAGCTCAATCACACGAAGTTTTTCTTGTGGCAGCTTATCAATTGCCTCGATAAACCATTCGCGCACATCACTTGGAATTGTGCGTTCTTTATGGCCACGAACTTTTAGTTTTTCACGCATTTCAATTTCTAAAGCGATATATGCATGGAGATTCACTCCCTGATCATATGCATATTTTCTAAATAACGTTTCTTCCTGGTATTTTAGATAATTACGGTGATAAGACTCTTCTGTTACTGGTACTGCAAACTTCTGCTTCAGTAGTGCATGTACATTTCTAAACATCTTCTTAATGTTATGAAGAGAGTACATAGAATAATGTAGACCAAAATTAAAGACAGCGTGCTCACGGTCACTATTTCTCTCTTTTGGTATGTGCTGCGCAATAAGAGGATAGATACCTTCTTTTGCTGCTGTATCAAGAATTTGATATTGAGATGTTTGATGCAATAGTTTTTTCAATGTATATACAATTTTCGTTGGATATCCTTCTTTTCGATCAACCATATCACGAAGCCCACGAATGACACTGCGAATTTGACGATGACAAGTATGCTTTAAGACATGAATGAATTGATTCATGTCTGCAGACAGTTCACCGATATTCATTTCTTGTAGAAGTGATTCAATGAATTTCGCTTTACGAGCATAGGTAGCTCTTGGTGTAAACGGATCCCTGTATTGTTCTTCTCCAGATTCTTTCGTACATAAAAAGTCTGAATGGATAGACAGATATAATGTCGTATATCGTTTTGTATGCTTTACACCTTTTTGCATTTTGCAAATTTTGAATAGGGGACTACCCGTACATGGTAATGTAATTGTTAATTCATCGATAACCGCACGGATTTGATGCGGATATTTTTTATGTAAGAAACGATACATCCCGCCGAAGTGGGTTTTATTTCCTCTTTCGTCATGCTTATCTAATGAACGCTTTAACGTTGTTTCTGTATGTTGTTGCATTACGATATCTAAGAATAGCTTCTTAGCCGCTACAGATAGCTTAAAGAAAGCTTTTGTAAATACAACAGGACTAATATATACGTACGGATTTGCTTTTTCTGTTTCCTCATTCAGAAAATGAGTTAATTTGATTGTATATCGGCCATCTAAGCCATTTTCAATAGAGATAATGTTATGTAAGCTTAACTTTTTCAAAGCGGTATAGAATTGAGAATGCTGAATGTATGCAAGCTCTTCTTTATATTGCTTGTAATCTTCCCACATCATATGTATGGTTACATTGGGAATGACACCATTAGTAAAGCATTTTTTATGTAGATATAAGAATACTTCAAGATCAGCATTCGTAATACCGTATAATTTATGTTTTCTTCCTACTTTTTCTGCCAGTGTAGACATTGTGCGACGTGAAAAAGATGGTTTGGCTTTTTCGACAAAACCGTCCACATCAGCAATGCGATCTTCGTATGTCATGTGCTGTAGAATATCTTCTAAATATGTATCTTTATAACTGTAGTACTTCTCCTCAAATGCTTCCACAAGCTTTTGCCAAGATTTTAGTGTTACTAAAACTGCGTTTGTTGATGCACCATTTAAGCTACGTTGATTACGTACCACAAATGATTTCCCCATCTTTTTCACCTCCGTTCTACAAATTCAGAAATATATGTAAAAATACTATAAAATATACCAATTTTGATTATAGCAAATCGAATTTTGTAAAAATGTGCCCTTTAAGAGAGAATTTCAAAAAAGGCAACACCTTATGGGCCTTAGGGCGACAAGGGATAGAGAAAATTATTATTTTTATTTTTGGTACGCGACTTGGGAAGGAATGTTGCTCTTTTCTTGTATGATGCTATTTAATGAGAAAAGGAGAAATCCTTTAATATCAATACTTTATTAATAATTCAATTGATTTTTGGTACGCCACTTGGGAAAGGTGTTGCTTCTTTTTCAGGAAAATGGGTACGCCACTTGGGAAAGAATTTTTGTGTAATATATAAATTGCTTGTGATTTAACATCTTAGATCACCTGATATAACAGCATTTATGGCTGATTTCACTAATAAGATAGGTACGCGACTTGGGAAAAACGTTGCTTATTTAGAAAAAAAGTACGCAAGATGGGAAGAATGTTGCTTCTTTTTCACCTGAAATTAAATAATTTAAATGTTTGGTGTTGCTTATTTAGAGAAATAAGTACGCAACACGGGAAAAATGTTGCTTATTCTAGTGGAATAGTACGTAAGTTGAGAATGATGTTGCTTGTTTTGGACTAAGGGTACGCAAGATGGGAAAGATGTTGCATGTTTTACTTCCATTTAGTGAAAAGGGTTTACAAACTAATAAAAACTAAGTGTATTGTTGCTATTACAAATACGAAAGTTAATTCTTGAATATTAGTTTCCATTTATTTAATATTTTTTTATTTTGGAGTCTACCAATGTTTATCCTTATGAACTTAATATTTTATAAAGACATTATCAAATATATTTAAAATAAAGATTGGGTTAGCATCCTTTCAGATATTTCAATGTCCTTATTGATAGTAATACTAGGAACGGTACTATATACAATTCTATTTTTAGTAATTTCAAAACCCAAAAATCAATAAAGATTTACTTTCAATTATCACTCGAGGAAAGGAAAAAGACAGCAATAAATCAGCTGTCTTTTCTTTCTTGACACCTATAACATTCTATTTTTTAGGCATCCACGTATGTCCACAATTTATGCAACCATTGACAATGTTCTTTCTACCAATAAATCCACTGAATATTGTTACAGGAAATCCTAAAAATACAATAATTATAAAAGTAAATCCAAACACATTTTGAACACTATAATCTCCATGATCGTCAAAACGAAGAAGTAAACAAAAAGAGACTATTGGAAAATAAGCAAAAGAAGCCTAAAAACCAGGTTCTTTTGCTTATTCCTTTATGTAAACTTTTCAATATAAATTTAGGTTGAAAAAGCTTGGATTCTATACTTCTAACCCTATAAATAATTTAGTTTTCTTCCAATAATTCACTTGAGATCCACTACTAATAGGACTAATTATTTTTAAAACCTTTCACGATAATTATATATTTTGAATATTCAACTAAATATTTATAAATAAATTAAAATGTTAGAAAATACAAATAATATGTTATTCTTATTTATGTAATATTCATTCCAAAAAAGGGGGATTTTTCATGTTTAAGAAAGTAATAATTGGAACATTAGCAACTGGAATTATGTTATCTGGTGCTGGAGGAGTATTTGCGGAAACACCTACTGATACAAGTGTAAAATTAAAAACAATTGATAATAAAAAAAGTTTTGTTAAGAAAAAAGAAAAACAAGACTTTCCTGGTTACAAATCAAAAGGGGAAATACCCACTGTAAAAGAGTGGAATGGAGTAACTTGGTATTTAAAAGGAGTAACTGAAGTAAGTAAAAATTCATGGACAGGACATTATGAAGGATGGCGAACAAGTAATAATTAAGAAACTTTAATTTATTACTCAAAAATAGGCAAAAAGACAGCAATCAATCAGCTGTCTTTTCTTTTTTGATCTATAGACATTCTATTTTTTAGGCATCCATGTATGTCCGCAATTCATACAACCATTGACAATATTTTTTCTACCAATAAATCCACTGAATAAAGTTATCGGTGCCCCTAGGAGCATCATTAAAAAACCAACAAATGCAGCCATATCCTGAAGTGGAGAATGTCGAGGAACTATTCCAATAGCTATAAGTGTAGCTAACATAAGAAACAGAATTAAAAACATCCTTTTAAAATTATAACCACGTTTATTACCAACTATTTGATCAGATTTACATTTCCTACAAACAACCCGCCTAGCTACTTTTTCTTTTTGCACTGTCATGTTCAATCACCCTCTTTAACCATAAATTCCAATAAACTAATTATAAGATATATTAACTACAATAAGATACAAATATTATCAAAATAAGAAAAAGAACCTTAAAAACCAGTTTCTTTTTCTTATTTTCCAATGTACACTTTTTATTATTAGTTTACTTTCAAATCCTCTTAAATATTAACTTCTCTCCGAACCCCCTGATATCCTCAATTTATATAATAAAAGTATACATTGAAAACACTGTAAATAAAGAGTTCACAATCCCTTATATGTTTAATCATTCACTCTCTCTTTCATCTAAAATCTGCTCAAAACGAAATTTAAAATAAACTAATTTAGTCCATCTATTTCTAGCAAAAGTTAAAATGTTAAAAATATATGGAAACAAAATTGAAGTTGAAATTAAAATTATTAATAGTACAAATCCCCACATTTCTTTTGAAAGAGAAGCTGAGTCTATAAAAGCACTAAATAAAACCGTCACATACATAATAATTAATGGCTGTATTCTATGTATGCTATCTTTTTACGACATTAAAATATATTAGAATTAACATGGTATGAATGATTAGTAGCAATTGATATAATTGTATTAGAAGCAATTAGGAGGATTATTAGTGGAGAAGTTAAAAGTACTATTTCAAAACACCTTATATATAGCTTATCCTCTTTTAACTGGAGTTGAGGGAAGTGAAAAGGTTTTAAATAAATGGCAACAATTCTATCAAGATGTAGAAAGAGATCTACAGGAAATTTACAACTCATCTTATTCATCACAGACTTTCGAAAGGCTAGTAAAATGGGTTTCTAAAAAGGAAGCTTTAGGATTATCAGGGATAGACATTCTTCCAAAACTAGAAAATCATAGGGAAGAAATTTTTGAATGTTTAAGAGATGACTTATATATGGAGTTTGGAATTAAACTGCCTATTATCGCAAAAGAATTACCTTTACATTCAGAGGCTAAGAGTGATTATATAGAACGAAGTAATGCAGGGTTTATGTACCATTTATCAGACACTATTGCTAAGAATAAGTTTACAGATGACCAAGATAAGAATGTACGGATTGCTCAATTACAGGATAAACAAAATAGTCTAGTGGTAGTATCGTCACACGATGATGGTGATATGAAATTACAAAGAAAAGAATTAAAAAGATGGAATACACTGATTGATTCTACTTTTTTAACAAGAGTAATGGACGATTTGACGGCGGACTGCCTCGATATTGTAACTGAACTTTGGGTAAAGAGTGCGGAAAATGATAAGACTATTGTGCCTGTACATTACGAACAAATATTAGATATGTGTAATATGAAACAAATCAAAAATGGTAAGTCTTATTATCGAAAAGAAGACAGATTAAAAATTATGGAGCGATTAGCTGCTCTTGCTAGTATTTTTATTTATGTCAATGAAGATAATGAGATCGTGATATTAAATGAAAAAGATCCAAATGAAAGCCTAACTTATAAAAAGCAAAGAATTCGAAGGTTATTTGTAATGGATGAAATTATCATTGCAAAAGATATTGATACGGATAAAACATTAGGAATAGAGAGTATGAACGTTACACCAGGAAGCTTTTTATCAAAATATCTCTATGGATCTGAAAAGCTAACAGGTTTATTATCAAAAAAAGCCCTAGAGTATAACAGCAAGCAACAGAGATATCACAAAAGATTAACCAGATATCTAAGTTGGCGTTGGCGCATTCAACAATCCTATCAACATTTAACACATTCTTATAGTATTGGTGGTCCTAAAGGGTTATTACAAGTAATGGAGATAAGCATGAATAGAAAACCAAGTCTAATAAGACAAGTTTTTGAAAAGACTTTAGATGACCTTATGAGCGACCAAGTAATTCAAGAGTGGAAATACTCTCCCGAAATTGATGAAGAAAAATGTAAGGGAAAAAACTGGTTTGAAAACTACTGGTTAAAATTAAAAGTAAGCATTTCTCCTACAAATGAACTTGTTAAATTACAACAAGAGTTGATTACTAAGAAAAGTAAGCAGCAAGCACCATTGGTCATTGAGATGGAAGAAAAGCCACCGGTAATTGAAGAGAAGCCAATAAGTATAGTAAATCAAGAACCCCCTAATAGTATTGAGTTTTATATTGAAAAGATGAACACGTATAAAGAGAAAAATAATAAAAGTATTCGTGAGTTAGCGAAAGAAATAGATATTTCGTATTCAACACTTTCAAGGATGTTATCCGGTAAAAGAAAACGATTAAATGATGATACGAAAAATAAGCTAGATAAGTGGATAGAAAGACAGGTAGTAGTTAATCTGCTGTAAACGACGGTTTAAAAATAAATATATATAAACAAAAGGACTTAATCAAAGTAATGATCGATATTATCCTCTTTAGGTAGACAATGTAAAAAAGACCATGTACACACTTTGATGTTACACCATTACTTGGAGAGGATTTTTTAACATGACTAAAAAAGGTTCAACATTAAATGAACATTTGGAATGATTGATTTTATCAACTATTCCAATTTAATTAAAGGTAATATAGGCTGAAGGAAAATAAGCATAAAATTCGCATGAATAACTTTCAAAATAAGTGTAATATGAACCATAAGTTTTCTGGAACAGCAAACTTATGGTTCTTTTTGTTTGCTGCAAAGTTATGCTCCTGGATTTGAAGAAAATTTTTAATGTCGTTTTTTAAATAAAGTCTCGACGTTTTAAAAAAATTGCGATGTTTTGTCCCTTGGGATCTGTTTATCTTAAGGGATATAATTATAGTTCCCAAAAAATCTGAACGGAAAGACCGATTAAGGAATTGTTGAGTATCAATAAAGTTATTTCATTTTTAGAATCAGTTCCTGCTTTCTGAGAAAAAACTTCGTCACTATATTATCTAGATTAATTTGGTTGTATTCTCCAGTTCGAACAAACTTTAAAAAATAGTTGTAATTCATCTTGAATTGAAAGATGGATAAAAAACATCATCTTTTCTAGTTAAATTTTAGAGATAATAACTTTTTTACACTTTAGGGAGTAAAAACTCTTAAGTTGATAGGAATGTATGGTGACTGCCTTGTATGTTATTCAAGGATAGTACTTTATAAGAGTATGCAATTGTACATATTCATATAAAGTACATAATACATAAAATCCCATAAAATTATAGTAATAACATTTTTTTATATGATATTTATTAAGATTCAATGATACCGACAAATTTTATGTTTAATTATAGTAGTAAAATTATTTCACTTCATGAAGTGATAATAGTATAAAAACTTTTTAAATATAATTAGAAAAAAACAAAACATTTAATGTCAGAAAAATCGAACATTAGATACACAATTTTCTAGTTTACTTATGAAAAACATAGTGATTAAAATGGGGGGGAAGTAAGGACCTTATATTCTATCAAAAACAAATAAAAAACGAGATCCAATTACTCTTTAGTAAAAAATTCTATCTTCAAGTGTGTATTAAGAAATTCTAACGTTAGATTTTACAGCATATACGATTAAAATCGTAAAAAATAATAGTAAAGAGGTGTACGGAATGAAGGGCAAAATTATGGCAGGATTTTTAATAACATCAATTGCTACCGGGGCGACTATTCCTATCAATACTCTCGCAACTCCAATCGTTCAAGCAGAAACAAAACAAGATAATATAGATATTTCCTCAGCGTTACGAAAAATAGGTGCACACTCTAAATTAACACAAACCTTTATCGATGGAGCCTTAGCAAGTCCGAATGTACAACTTGAAGAAGTTCCATCTTTAAATACAACTCAATTTCTAATTAAACAAGATATGAAAGAGTGGTCATCCGAACTTTATCCTAAATTAATTCTATTAAATTCAAAAAGTAAAGGATTTGTAACTAAATTTAATAGTTATTATCCAACATTAAAAGGATTTATAGATAATGGGGAAGATAAAGAAGGGTTTACAGATAGACTGGAAGTCCTTCAAGACATGACCATAACAAACCAAGAAAGTGTGCAACGTCAAATTAATGAGTTAACAGATCTAAAACTACAGGTAGATAAAAAGGTGAAAAATCTTGATACTGATGTGGCAAAAGCACAGAGTGTCCTTAATTCAGAGGGAACAGGAAAAATAGATAAGTTAAAAAATGAAATGCTAGATACAAAAAACTCAATTCAAAATGATTTACAGCAAATAGCATTATTACCAGGAGCCTTAAATGAACAAGGGCTAAAGGTATTCCAAGAAATTTATAGTCTATCGAAAGATATCATTGAACCGGCTGCTCAAACAGCAGTAGTAGCGTATAACAAAGGAAAAGAAATAAACAATGCTATTGTAGACGCAGAGAAAAAAGCAGAGCAAGAAGCAAAAGAAAAGGGAAAATCAGCTATAGAAATTGAGGCTGCCAAAAAAGAAGCACGTGAAGCAATAGAGAAAAGTAAAAAAGGTGAAATCGCTGCAGCTGCAGTTACAAAAACGAAAGAGTATGATCTTATGAAAGTGATTGATCCTGAAAAAATAAAAAAAACATATAATACTTTTGCTGAAATTAATAAACTAACAGCAGAGCAACGTGCATATTTAAATGATTTAGAGAAACAAAATCAGAAATTATATGACTTAACAACTAGATTAACTGTAGCGGATTTACAAAAATCAATGATTCTTTTCATGCAAAATGATTTGCATACATTTGCTAACCAAGTAGATGGAGAAATTGAGCTAATGAAACGTTACAAAGAGGATTTGGATCTAATAAATAATAGTATTACAAAATTATCGACTGAAGTTGATACAAATAACACGCAGTCTCAAAAAGATACATTAAGACGATTAAAAAGTGTAGCAACTCAACTCGAAGAACAAGTTTATAAATTTTAATATTAAGAACATAGGTTTATCGAAAAGATTATAATGCAATTGAAAATAAGGAGGAGAATCAAATGATGAAATTTCCATTTAAGGTCATAACTTTAGCCACTTTAGCAACGGTTATAACTGCTACGAATGGTAGTACTATTCATGCACTTGCACAAGAACAGACAGCTCAGGAACAGAAAATAGAAAATTATGCGTTAGGACCTGATGGATTAAAGAAAGCGTTGGCTGAAACAGGCTCTCATATTCTTGTAATGGATTTGTACGCAAAAACTATGATTAAGCAACCGAATGTAAATTTATCCAATATTGATTTAGGTTCCGGAGGAGGAGAATTAATCAAAAATATTCACCTAAATCAGGAACTGTCACGAATCAATGCAAATTACTGGTTAGATACAGCGAAGCCAAACATTCAAAAAACAGCACGTAATATTGTAAATTATGATGAGCAATTTCAAAACTATTACGACACATTAGTAGACACTGTAAAAAAGAAAGATAAGGTGAGCCTCAAAGAAGGAATAGGGGATTTAATCGATACAATTCATACAAATTCAAATGATGTTACGGAAGTCATTAAGATGTTAGAGGCTTTTAAAACAAAGTTGTATACAAATACTGTAGATTTTAAAAATAATGTTGGTGGTCCAGATGGACAGGGCGGATTGACGGCTATATTAGCGGGAAAACAAGCACTAGTCCCACAACTTCAGGCCGAAATTGAGAATTTACGTTCTACACAGAAATCACATTTTGATAATGTATTAGCCTGGTCAATTGGTGGTGGATTAGGAGCTGCTATTTTAGTTATTGGAACGATTGCAGGAGCGGTAGTAATTGTTGTGACGGGTGGTACAGCTACACCAGCTGTTGTGGGTGGTCTTACAGCTCTAGGAGCCGCTGGTATCGGTTTAGGAACAGCTGCTGGTGTCGAGGCATCTAATCATATGAATTCTTATAATGAAATTTCGAATAAAATCGGAGAATTAAGTATGAAAGCTGATTTGGCTAATCAAGCGGTTATTTCACTTACTAATACCAAGGACACTCTAACATATTTATATCAGACAGTGGACCAAGCAATCATGTCTCTAACAAGTATTCAGCAACAATGGAATAAAATGGGGGCTAATTATAAAGATTTATATGATAATATCGATCAAATGCAAGAACATAAACTTTCGTTAATACCTGACGATTTAAAAGCTGCTAAACAAAGTTGGAATGATATTCATAAGGACGCAGAATTCATTTCCAAAGACATTGCTTTTAAACAAGAAAAAACAAACTAAAAATCAATATATATTCATAGGAGGAATTAAAGTGAATAATAATTTTCCTTATAAACTACTTGCTGTATCGACGTTTTTAACCCTGACAACAACTACTGTAGTTTCACCAGTAGCTGCTTTTGCAAGTGAAAGTAAAATAGAACAAACGAGTACGGAAGATATATCTCTTTCTGTAAACAGCGAAAAGATGAAAAAAGCTTTGCAAGATGCTGGGGTATTTGCAAAATCCATGAATGATTACTCTTATTTGTTAATTAATAATCCAGATGTTAACTTTGAAGGAATTGATATTAAAGGATATACAAATCTACCTAGTCAAATTGCACAAGATCAAAAGAATGCAAGAGAGCATGCTACAAAATGGGATGCGCACATAAAAAAACAACTTTTAGATACCCTTACAGGAATTGTAGAGTATGATACCACATTTGACAATTATTACGATACATTAGTAGAAGCAATTAATGAAGGAGATGCAGATACATTAAAAGAAGGCATTACAGATTTACAAGGTGAGATTAAACAAAACCAAGCATATACACAGAATTTAATACAAGAACTAGCTAAGTTAAGAGATAGTATTGGAGAAGATGTCCGAGCATTTGGAGGTCATAAAGATATCTTGCAATCGATTTTAAAAAATCAAGCATCTGGAATAGATGAAGATGAAAAACGCCTAAATGATGTTTTAGAGCAAGTAAGACATTTTAAACAAGTAGAGTCGGATGGAATAATAACTGTATCAGTTCCCTCAATTCCTACATGGATTGCTGGCGGTGTAATGATTGGGGTAGCAAGAAATAATTTAGGTACGTTAGAGCCGTTATTAGCGCAATTACGGCAAACGGTAGACTATAAAATAACATTAAATCGTGTAGTTGGGGTTGCGTATAATAATATTGCTGAAATGCAAAATGCAATTGGATCAGCTATTAATGCTCTTACCTATATGTCAGCACAATGGCATGATTTAGATTCTCAATATTCAGGAGTACTTAATCATATTGATAAAGCATCCCAAAAGGCAGATCAAAATAAATTTAAATTTTTAAAACCTAACCTGAATGCAGCAAAAGATAGTTGGAAAACATTAAGAGCAGATGCATTTACATTAAAAGAAGGAATAAAAACATTAAAAATGGATCCTGTTTCTTCGAAAAAATAGGGAAGTATACTAAAAAGGTGGAGTTGTATCAAGAGCTTCACCTTTTTTTATTGTAGTTGAGTTGTATAAACAAGTTTCATCTTGTTTCAATTGTGAAAGGACTTCTTTGAGTCGATTAGTGTATATATAGCTTATTTTGCTATGCACATATTTAATCGACTTGAAGAAGTTCTTTTTGTGTTGCATTCAAGTTAGGAATCACTTGTATATAGAACATCGGAGGCTAATAGTACACTAAATGAAAAAGCACATAATTTGTGCTCGTTTTTCTCATGAAACAATAGGGGTTTATTTAAAGGAAACGATCTATGATTGCAATTGTATGGAATATCTAAACATTCAAAAGTTAAATACATCCGAACAAATTAAATTTATGCATAATGGACAAATGGTATTAAGAACATTACAAGACATATGTAATGAGAGAAAATTTACTATCATCGCTTGTACTGTAGTAAAGATATTAAAATAAATAGGCACGAGGGCTTATATTTAGATATTACAACTAAAAATAATGTGAATAACTAGCACAGCTATTAGGCTTTTTTCATTTAGAAAAATACTATGGACATTATTAAAGATTATTATTATTAAATTTTTTGATTAGATCTGACATTTTATTAACACTCATACTACTAATAATAAAATCTATTATAAATATATATCTTATATATTAAAAAGAAATAAAGATAAAACTATTATAGGTTATCAAAAATAGGGGGAAACTCTACTCCCACAAGGGAAAATTTGATGTTAGCACGTAAAAAATCATAAATAGTAAAAAATGTATCCGTAGATTCAATAATTATAAGACTTTCAATTCTACAAAAAAGCAGAAAGAAAAGCATATGTTTCTACATGAAATCGGAAAGAAATTGATACAAATTACTTTATATTTATCCAACTATGGAAATAGGCTTTATTTTCTTTATTTTGGTAAATAAGCAGTATCTAACGTTCAATTATCCACATTTTGTTCAGAAAATGTAGTTATTTGTTAACATTACTCAGTATTTACACATAACTCACATTATTATTGATGATTTTTATTAGATATATACAACAACACTAGTAGTTACAATGATGCTAGAAAAATACTATTCACATTCGAGTATATTTGTCCTCATATCCACTGTTTTTATAATTTTATTTTTGATTTTTTGTAGGTATTATGAGATAGGTTTTATTACATTAGAAGAATACTCCCTAGCACTATGTGGAGAGTTATATAGTGCTAGAAGAGAATTTGTATAGAAGTGCATAAAAAAAGACTTCATTTTACATGAAGTCCTTCTGATTTTGTATTTATAAATAGAGTAGTAGAAAAAGAGTATGAATGAAACAACTACGAATAGCCCTCTAATTTCGATTTTTTCAAAAATAGAGAGCTCGTTACTATTATTTTATTTCCATTGCGTATAGCACCTGATCTGGAGCTGTGATTGTTACACCAGCACGTACTAAACGTTCAAAGGTACGCATAAACTCTAGTAAATTAAACTGTTTTGGTAGCTCAATCACACGCAGTTGTTCTTGCGGTAGTTTATCAATTGCTTCAATAAACCATTCACGTACATCACTTGGAATTGTGCGTTCTTTATGACCACGAACTTTTAGTTTTTCACGCATTTCAATTTCTAAAGCGATATATGCATGGAGATTCACTCCCTGATCATATGCATATTTTCTAAATAACGTTTCTTCCTGGTATTTTATATAATTACGGTGATAAGATTCTTCTGTTACTGGTACCGCAAACTTCTGCTTCAATAATGCATGCACATTTTTAAACATCTTTTTAATGTTACGAAGAGAGTACATAGAATAATGTAGGCCGAAATTAAAGATAGCTTGCTCACGTTCGCTATTTCTCTCTTTTGGTATATGCTGCGCAATAAGAGGGTAGATACCTTCTTTCGCTGCTGTATCGAGAATTTGATATTGAGATGTTTGATGCAATAGTTTCTTCAATGTATATACAATTTTCGTTGGATATCCTTCTTTTCGATCAACCATGTCACGTAGTCCGTGAATTACACTGCGAATTTGACGATGACAAGTATGCTTTAATACATGAATGAATTTATTCATGTCTGCAGAAAGTTCACCGATATTCATCTCTTGTAGGACTGCTTCGATAAATTTCGCTTTTCGAGCATAGGTAGCTTTTGGTGTAAATGGATCCCTATGTTGTTCTTCTCCAGCTTCTTTCGAACATAAGAAGTCTGAATGGATAGACAGATATAATGTTGTATATCGTTTTGTATGCTTTACACCTTTTTGCATTTTGCAAATTTTGAATAGGGGATTCCCCGTACATGGTAATGCAGTTGTTAATTCCTCGATAACCGCACGGATCTGATGCGGATATTTTTTATGTAAGAAACGATACATCCCACCGAAGTGAGTTTTGTTTCCTCTTTCGTCCTGCTTGTCTAAAGAACGCTTTAATGTTGTTTCCGTATGTTGTTGCATTGCGATGTCTAAGAATAGTTTCTTAGCTGCTACAGATAGCTTAAAGAAATCCTTTGTAAATACAACAGGACTAATATATACGTACGGATTTGCTTTTTCTGTTTCCTCATTCATAAAATGAGTGAGTTTGATTGTATAACGGCCATCTACTCCATTTTCGATGGAGATAATGTTATGTAAGTTTAATTTCTTTAATGCGATATAGAATTGAGAGTGTTGGATATAAGCAAATTCTTCTTTATATTGCTTGTAATCTTCCCACATCATATGTATGGTTACATTTGGAATGACGCCGTTTGTATAGCATTTTTTATGTAAGTACAAGAACACTTCAAGATCAGCATTCGTAATACCGTATAATTTATGTTTTCGTCCTGCTTTTTCTGCAAGTGTAGACATTGCCCGACGTGAAAAAGATGGTTTGGCTTTTTCAACAAAACCTTCTACATCCGCAATACGCTCTTCGTATGTCATGTGCTGCAAAATATCTTCTAAATATGTATCTTTATAGCTGTAGTATTTCTCCTCAAATGTTTCCACAAACTTTTGCCAAGATTTGAGTGTTACTAAAACTGCGTTTGTTGTTTTCCCATTTAAGCTACGTTGATTACGTATCACAAATGATTTTCCCATCTTTTTCACCTCCGTTCTACAAATTCAGAAATATATGTCAAAATACTATAAAATATACCAATTTTGATTATAGCAAATCGAAAAATGATGAAAGGTGCTCCTTTAAGAAGAAAATTAGCAACTTGCAACAGCTTATGAAGCTAGTTGTATCAAGGGATAAGAGAATTTCATGATTTTTTTTTGTGTTAAGGATACCGCAAACGTGTTGCAAGTTGTGTGATATGTATAAAAGTAAGTAAAAAAGCACCTAAACCCTTGGTATATAAAGGATTATAGTGAAAATGGTAGGGGAGTTAGGGAAAGGATACCGCAAACATGTTGCAAGTTAGTGAACGTAATGATTAAAAATGAATTGTAATAATTACCCTTGATATAAAAGGACTTGTTGACATTTATAGAATGAAAGTAGGGAAAGGATACCGCAAACAGTGTTGCATCTTGTGAGAAAAATAAGGGCATGCATACCGCAAACGTGTTGCAAGTTGGATGATATGTATAAAAGTAAATGGAAAAGCACCTAAACCCTTGGTATATAAAGGTTTAGGGTGAAGATGATAGAAAAGTTAGGGAAAGGATACCGCAAACATGTTGCATATTATGTATGTAACTTATAAAAAATATGAGAAAAATAGCTTGAAAACTTTAAAATGACATGATTTTTTTTAGAATTACTTAGTTGAGAAATAAATTATACTGTTGCAAGTTGAAAGAGATAGGGAAAGGATACCGCAAACGTGTTGCAAGTTGATTAGAAATAGGTAAGAGAAAGAGCAAACGTGTTGCAAGTTGAGAAATATAAGGCAAACAAAGCGCAAAAAGAATGTAAGTAAGGAGAAAGAGGTAAGAAAAAAAGCAACCTGTTGCAAGTTGAGGAGT
>NZ_JASNGE010000052.1:0-19953 GCF_030164735.1 Bacillus sp. RB3 | reverse complement strand
TACCCTTGCACTACTTTACGATTTGTTAAATCATAAATTGCTTTTGTAGACCAGTGATTTGCTGGAACATCATTGAATTTTAATGAGTCTGTGTTATCAGCCTTAGCAGTAAATGCTCCTGCTCCTAGTAATGATGTACCCATAATTGTTAGTGCTGTTGCTGTTTTTAAAAATTTGTTAGCCATTGTTTGTTCCTCCAAATATATTAGTTTTTCATAGATTCTTTTATTGTACCTAATTTAAACATAAAATCCAGATAATTTAACATATAAATTAATTAATTAACATTTTTTATAACTTCTGTTCTATATAGGTATATTTTCCTGACAAAAAAACTATACTTTTCAGCATAGTCTTTTATAGTAAAAATCTTAGAATTTTCATTACTTAAAATATACTTGTCCCAATCCCTCTTTACTCGCCCATATCGGAGCTTTTATGCCATCTACACCAATCAGCTTAAATATGAAGAAATGGTGTTCTGCTTTCACCTTAAAAGAAAGGGATTGATTATGATCGATGCGTCCCTTTGTATACTCATACTTCCATCCATCCATCTTTTCTTCTTTCATTCTTTTCTCTATCCCAGGGACTAAATCCACCCTTTTTCCATTGTAATCATATTGAAATCCACCCTTATTTTCTGCGTTTTCTACCATATCAGCAGCAAAGTTATGTGCTTTCACTAACTGTATTCCATACAAAACGCCTTCGGGTAAAAGGCTAATTAATAATAAAGAAAAGGTAAGGAATAGAACCGTAGTTACTGTATTTTGCATTTTTAATGCACCTACTCTTTTTCTTTATTTTACGTTTCCACCTAATTGTTTTTCTTTTCCATTCGCATCATAAATAATAATACTTCTCGCTTTACTCTTTATCGTTTCTTTTTTTTCATCAAATTGCTTAAAATAACTAGCAGCTTCTGCATCACCTTCGACAGCAATCATTGCTGGTTTTTCCTGTACATCATGTACAGTGAAGTTACGTTTTGAAGCGGGATCTTTAAAATCCGCATTACCGTTATACGCCTTTTCAAACTCTTGTTTCGCTTTTTCTGGATCAATAGCTATTTCTTCTTCTGCACGCAGAGTACCTACTTTTACAGACTTAGCCACAGCTATCTCGCCTCCCCTTTCTAAAGACGATTTATTATCAGTATGTGTTGTATCTCCAATCACCATATCAGCTACAAAGAATAGACAACCTACAAATAACAGCAACATACTTGCTGCAACAATAAACTTTTGCATTCCTCTTCAGCCTCCTTAACTTTCAGACTTTCGAAATCGAAATCCACTTAAAATGGAACTTTTTTTGGAATTCAACAATTGATTTGGTAGCAATAACTCTGCTATTACCTTCATTATTTCTTCTAACTCTTTATAATAGTTACGACTTGATAGTAACGTACTACTATTCAATTGTGACTCAAACACATCTTCTATTTCATATGGTGGTAAAGCAGTTAATACCTTATCTCCAAAGCATTCTTCTACTACTTCATGCTTTAAAAGCGCAGGAGAAAACTTATTCCCAATGATTCTTGTTTTCTCTAAAGCTAAGTAAGAAACAAGCTTTCTCTCTTTTGTTGTAAGAGGATGCGCTATCTTTAGCAATTGATGCAGATCTGGTTCCACTACAAAGAAGATATAATCTGCCATTTCACATATCTCATGGTATAAATCTTTATCCCAATCGCTCCCTGCATCAATAATAGATATAGGTGCTTCTTGGTTAGCCAATAAAACCTTAATAAAATGGTCAAAGTCCTGCTCTGTTTCGTTTTTCAGCTCTTGGTCCACTATAGGATTTTTTACGATATAATTTATTCTTCCTTGCTTCCATTTTGGAATTGATAATATATCAGATTCCTTCTGAAGCATCTCTTTATATCGCTGCAACATAAATTCACTACGATAGTTTTCTGGTGCTTCTGTATATCCCTTTAATAACGGATACGTATAACCATCATCATATAGATTCTCTATATAATTCACATCAATCTGTAGTTCATTTAAGTAAGCAGCTAAAAGATGTGAAACAAATGTAGCACCACTTCTTCTGTTCATACTGGCCACAACTATTGTTCTTCTTGGAATGGCAATACCAATTTGCTTCTCATATACCGGCTCAAAAGCCAATTTATACTGTTTTTTTATAATTGGTGCTTTTGGCGTTTCCTGCTGGATAGACTTACTCTTTGGTTTGTTTTTAAATAATTTAGATTTAGAGGGAAGTTTACTGTTGCTACCTTCCTCTAATTCACTTGATACTTCCTCTTCTTCCTCATCAACAAGAACTTCGGGCAATTTCGTATGTTGCGGTACCTGACTTGCTCCTACAATTTCTGCTACATTTTTAATATCTGATTCCTTCAGCAGCTGCGGTATGACTTTATTATCAATATCAATTTTACGAGAGTTAAAAATGTCATAGATACCTAAATAAATCAGTTTCGCTAAAAATTCATCGTCATTTTCACGCTCTGTAAATACTACAATGCGAATATCCCGCTGAAAGCGAATGTCTCTTAACTTCTGTAAAATAATTAATTCTCGCTTATCTTCGTATCCCGCATCAATATTTAATCGTTTGTCATTAATACATAAAATATCAGGTTGCTCCGTATCTAGAATTTCATCTAAATACTTGATGTGCATGACATCACTATCAGCTACTTCAAATCCTGCACCAACAAAATCCTCACGTAAATATTCCGTATACACAGTATCGCTAATAGCTAATACAATCTTTTTCATTATAAAAAACTCCTCTTTGATAGAAAATCGCTTTAAAGTAATAGCATGTTTTCAAAAGGCACATTTGTTGCATTTTGTATTTTTGTTAATAGTTCGGTGAGAAGCGCTTCTATTTCAAATCCATCCAAATTACATGGCATATTATCAATAAGGTTATATTTAACTCTAACCTCTAAACGATCTTCGATTTCTTCTAACGGTACCTCACTAAATAAACTTTGTTCATATATAAATCCATCCCGAAGATTTTTTTGTATTTCTGTCTTGTCTTTGTAAACAATGGTTACTTGTGCTAATTCAATAAAAGGGTTATCTAAAGTTAATTTCGTATTCCAGTTTAGACTCCAAATTTCACAGCGGCCGTCTGCATGCACAACATTAGCAGCTACAGATGGAGTAATTGTAAATAAACGATCTACTGGAACATTTGTAAAAGTAGTTGTTTTTCCTTCTACTACTTTCAGTCCTCTTTCCTCACGTTCATGCTCAAGTGCAATTTCCGCACCAAACAATGCAATTTCACAAAACACTTGTTCCATTATGGGTTTAATGCCTTCATACGTTCGAACAGCAAATACACTAAATTCTTGTGTTTCATCCGTTCGAACTAATTCATAAATGCTAAATTCCGCTGCATTTACAATTGCAAAAGGAATATCTTGTACAAAATTAGGATTTATAAATAGAGAATCCGGAATCACTGTCTCTGGATGTTTGAAAAACTCTAAACCAAGCTGATATCCTTTTAGAAATGCATTCTTAGCAGCAGCTGGGAATAATGTTTCAAATCTTTTGAGATTGCTTTTAAATCGCTTCTCTTCGACCTCGTTATTAAATTCTCTATCTTGTAAAATGTTTACACGATCAGCAAGCAGTAAAAAATAGTAGTTAATAAGAGAATTAATTCTCTCCTCAAAAACTTGATTATCTTTACAATATTTATCAAATCTTCTTTTACTTTCACTAATAATTTCATTCATTCTTTAATACTCTCCTTATCATTTTCTAGTTATTAAATAAAAAAAGACACACCAATGGCAGGTATATGCCCTCGGTGTGTCCGTTTAGCAAGAATTAAATATATCTCAATTTGTATATTAATTTTAAACAATAAAACTTATGTATAAGATTATCTATATAATATCTAAATGTCAATACTACTTCGCAATTATTAAATAAACTCACAAAAATAATGCTTCTAATTGATTAACCTTTTCTTTTTTGCATATGTCATTTAATAACCTAATTCAGGTAATACTATTAGTATATCTAAGTATAGGATTTTCATAACAAAATTTCGATTTTTTTATTTACAACTAAATTTCAAAAGTAAAAAACATTCATTTAATATATTCCTTACCTTAGAGAACTTTAAATATAAAATAATCTTTATATTACTCATAGCATAACTAACAGCAAACGACTAAAGCATATTAATGTTATGTAAACAATAAAGCGACACAAACTCGTTCGGTTGATATTAACATATCAACTGACATTGACATGAAATTTTATATTGAGAGATGAATACAAGTTAAACTAACCATCCAGTTCATACCTAAGCCAATTTATTAATTACATATTTCGCAAACAAAAATTATAAAATTGCTTTTAAGTTTCTATTTTAGTTATTAGACAAAAAGCACGCTAATAATGAATATACATCCATAACATATTTTTCTTGTAACAATTAAAATGACTTTTAGTTAGTATATACTTATATTGGAATGATACACAAAATCATTTCTTCTACTCAAATACTATAAAAACTACAATCTATAATTATAGATTGTAAAGATATTAGCTACACTTTTTTTATCATAGAAAAGAACTCATACTTATAGTATGCCCAAATAAATAAGTCGTATACCTAAGTATTACAACTGCTATTTATAACCAAAACTCCCAATATGCTACACCGTTCTTTTTATAAACCTCCTTGATCAAGAAGGTTTCAAAGAAAGTCTATCTCCATTTAATTTTTAACACAATTTGAAGTAAACAACCCAAATTTGTTAATGTCATATAAACAATGAACCAACACTAATACCCTCGAATGAAATTAACATATCAATTGACATTGATATGAAAGGAAATAAAAATGTACAGATGTTAATTTCATATTGATATTTTATGTGTTATATCAATCCGATGATACTCAGATATAAATTAACGTAAAACCAATTAGTAGATCTACATTTATTATCATTAGTTACTGGAATGTAGTAACTAACAAACCAGCGCATGCTATATTTTATTACTAATTACTTTTATTAACTTTCTAATGGGTATTTAAGTCATAAACACCCATTAGAATAACTAGTATCTCTAAATGTAAATAGCAGTTTTCTATTTCTGATCAACATGACATTAACAATTAGGATGATTTATCCTTTGTTTGGGTGTTTTTGTTAATGTCGTATTAATCTCATAGCAATACCTCATTTTATGTCAATGTTATCTTTATGGATATTCGAAGTATGCTTATCTAATTTTCGTTAACATATCAATCTCATTGTCTTGTTTATGATCTTATTAATATATGTAAACATATACTAGAAATCGGATATCTACAAAATACATCACTTGGATTATTCTAGTATTCTAAGTCGAACCTTAGTATCTTAAAAACTTCCTCAAAATTATCTATAAAATCCTTCGTTTATGGTTCACATTTCATGTTAAAAGGTAATCTTTTTAGATCAGCATGTATACAAAGGGTTGATCTATACCTATTATAGTTAACAAAACATTAACAATAGGTGTTCGTATGTTATTAGTAGGTGGTTGTAGTATTGATTTCATGTCAATGTCATGTTTCATGTTAATGTCAACTCACAGGCTCAATCTGTTCTTTAATACTGATAAAGATCATTTTGTTGATACTGACTACATAAATTTCTATCATGACATGCAATATACAACTTAAATTGTACATTCTATACTAAATTAATATACATAAGTAGATCCTAACTTGTATGTAGCAAGTAAATAGGGAGTAGGACGAACCTCTTCGAAGCAGTATGATTGTACTCCTATATCCTTAAATACCGTTTTGTTTATTGAACAATACTAACTCTACATTAATATTATTTACTTTTTACTAGCTTTTATACGTGATAATTAGATTTTGAGCGTTACTTTGTGTATTTTCCGTTATATAACCGGATTATATCCTTATAACTTATTTACAAAATAGCTTTATTTCCTTATCATTAATATTAAGTAGCCTAATTTGTTAATCTCATAGCAACTATCAGTAGCGCTACTACAATAATATATATATTCCCATTAACAAAACATTACCAATTATATATTTCAAATTGGTAATAAAGTTACTGATTCACCGAATTCTATACTAAACGTTAATGTTTTGTTAACAAGTATATGTTTACATGTTAATTCTATATTTCATGTAATTCACTGGATTGGTAGGGATTTTTACAAATATTATCGAAATACTAGCTAACATGTTAATCTCAGCTCACATGTTAATTATAATTAGTTATTTATGAGTTGATTTTTGAGGAGGTAGTTACAATGATTGAGCAAAAAAATGAAAAACAAGACCATCAAATTAACGATGATGATATATTAGATGATAATGTTTTCGAAAAAGCATGGCGGATAACAGAATTCTCAAAACTAGTAGGACGTCATCATAATACAGTTTATAATTGGTTCAATATCCTAGAAGAAAAGGGACTTCATGAAACTTTAAGAACTCAAAATACAAATGAAAAACTCTATAATGCTTTAGATCTTGAAATTGCTCTATTTATAAAGCAGAAAAGGGATGAGAAATGGTCTCTAGATGCAATTATTGACCTTTTACCACACCAATTTGATTTAAGACCAGTTTCACCAGAACATCAAACAAATGAGGTATCCACTGAATTAAACCTTCAAGCTACTGCTGAAATTATTGAAAAAATGGTAACTAAACAGTTAGAAGAAAAAATAAAACATATTGAATCTCATTATGAAGAGAGGGTAGAAAGTATATTAAAGCAGTTACCACAACCAGAAGATGTAGAAACGCTAAAATTACGCCAACGCCAAGATAGGCTTGATAATTTTATTATTGAGCATAGGGCACGTCAGGAATTAAGAAAACAAGCAGAGAGCTTATGGAATAACAAACCTGAGGAAGAGCGCACTAGAAAAGCAGGCTGGTTTAAAAAAGAGGAAGACTTGAGTAAAAAACAACTCTTCATAGAGCAGTACATACAAGATAATATTATTGAGTATATAAAATCTCTTATGGATTCATTGGAATAATAAAAAAGTCTGGAACTTAGTCCAGACTTTTTTATTATTTTGTAGTACCAAACATCTTATCTGGATCTAGAAAATCTGCTAGATCTTCATCTTCATTTGCTCCAGCATTATTATTTTCTTCGTCACTACCCATATCAATAAAATCTCCAAATGCAAAACCTAAATCCTCATCCTCATCTATACTTTCAATCGTACTAATTTGAGACTTTTTATACTGAATTTGGCTTTGTCTTTCTTTAAATTCATTAAATTCTTCAACTAAACCTTTAGATAATCTCGATGGTAATGCATCGGTTTTATAGAAGGTATATACAGTTCCTAAGAAATCATTCTTACTTACCAAATATCCATTAAAAACTGTACCATTTATAGGTAAATTATTTGATACTTCTACCTTAGCGTCATCCATAAAGGAATCATTAATATTCTTTTGCTCATCTAGGATAGCAAGCATACCAAAATGATGTACTTTTGATGCTTCAACAGAACCATCATCGTTCTTCTTCATCAAATCAATCGGGGGATGGAAAGAGCTTCCTCTTAATGATTCTTGGAACATTTCTATAATTGCATGGCTATTTTCTATTTGATTCATATTACGTGAAACCTTATTAATTACTAAACAGCCCGTTTTCTCAAGTAAAATACGTTTAAAATCTTGAGAATCCAGTATTACAGATGTACCAGATCCATTAGCAGCGGTATTTAACTCATGAATAATTTCACTAATACGTTGATTTGCATAATCTCGTGAATTAGCGATACCTTTTTTCTCATTTTCATTCAATTCCTTAAATTCATCATAAAAATGCTGGTTATCAGCAAACACAACAAATGCTACACCTTTTGATTTATCATTTGCTAATTTCCAAATTTCCTGTGAAAATTTATTTACTTGTCGTAATACATCAGGCCCATCTGCTCGGACGGGAAGAGTTACAACAATCCCCATTTTAATAAAGTCTTTGCGCTCAATAGCATTTTCAAAGGCTATTCTCGCAAACTTCGCTTGATTCGCCTTGATTTCAGACATTGGATATAGCTGCGCAACTTTTTGTAATTCTTGTCTGATTACTGGCTTGTTATGAAAAGCCGAAAATTCTTCAATAGCCTTAATGATTGTAGAAGTTCCAGTTCCTCCACCTAAACCTGCAAAAAATAAAACAAGTTCATCCGAAGGTCTTACTCGTTCAGTAATAAATTCTTTTAGCTTTTCTTTTGCTTCCTCATTTGAATCAAGGACTTTTACTGCACGCTCAGGATTCTTACCTAAACCACCTAATTTCAGTGAAACTTGATTACTTTTGGGTACATTTTTTAATTCAGCTAGATCTCCATCATTACTATTTAGTGCTAAGCAATTATATACTGCTGTACCATCTGTATGTGTATATTCCGCAAATTTATCTACCATTCTAGTACCAGCTTGACCAAAACCGACCATCGTCATTTTAACTGCCACTTCATTCTTCAAGAAGTTTTTTGCCATTATTTTATCTCTCCTTATTTATCTTTTTTCTTTTCCCTAACTCAATCAGTACTTGTTGCCCTCTATAAGTTGAGATCAAAAATTTATATGGGTGCATGGTTTTTTCATAGATTAAAGACATTGATGATAGTGTACTCACACTTATTTCAGCTGAACGTCTAGATATATTCGTACGTTCAACCTCTAAAGAATAGGATTTACCCTTTTTTTTCTTTACTCTCCTATCAATAACTACATTTTCCACTATTTCATTAATAGATATGCCCCTCATGTACTTCGTCTCTTGAAATTGTTTATTTACTATGTTTCCTATGTATAGAAATACACTATAGAGTATCTCATCTTGTTCAAGTATATCAGCAAACATGTTTACTACTTCATCTGCAAACTTGATTGTTTGATATTTTTCACTTAAAACTTCGTTCAAGTCGTCCCCCCCCTTAGAACACTGGTTAATTATTCCTAGAAACATAGTACATCATTACACGTCGTATATCAAGTCATTATAAATAAAACTTATATACAGGACTTGTATATAAGACTTATAAAATTAAAAATAGAATTAATATATATTTTATAAGGGTTTATGTATACGCCTTATATATAATGCGTATACATGTTATATCAATCTTAAATTTCATGTGATTGACATTTCAAAAAAGATTATTAAAAAAACCAAATCGAAATTCTAAAAAACAGATTAAAAACCACCAATTTTTTTAGCATAAAAATTCCAGCAAATATTATACACCTTATATATAAGCTTTACATATAAAGTGTATAATATAATGCTTTTATATCGTAGTTAAATCGAAAAACAAATTATCTAGTTTACATACAAGTTTTATATAAGACTCTTATATAAAACTTGTATGTAAACCGTATTTGTAAAGCTTATATAATTCAACTAAACTTTTTCAATATTCCAACAATAAATATTGTTCGAGTGTATTTATATTACTAGGGAGATTTCAAGACATTCTTATAGCAATTCACACTAAGGTTTTCTTTGTTACCTAGCTGTTTTAACGGGATTTATCACTTATAAGACCGCTCATTGTTAATGTTATGTTAATGTACTGTTCTTCACTTAGTACTTGTTAGTTCACATTATTATATATGTTATAAGAAAAATCATCCTCTTTTCCTCATTTGAATTCAATTCCTTGTCAATTTCATTCATTCCTCAAAAGCCAGTAGAAGAGGTTGTTAATTTCATATGAACAGCATCAATATCCTTGATATTCAACATATTAAAAAGGGAGTACTAGGATAAATCAACTTTGACATTCTAAAAGTAGTAGGCTAACAATCACATCTCTACTATAAAAAAGAAACATTTGTTCAAACTAGATTATTAAAAGTGAAATCTCATCTTATTAACATCAAAGTGATACTTACATTATAATAAAATTTTTTGTAATGCAGGAGGAATGATGATAGCAATTACAACCTCACATAAAATTAACAACTGTTCAATTTTATTATTTCAGTTAAGATAACTCCTTGTTTAACGAAGAAAAAGTGAAGGTAATTCAATTGACTAAAACCAATATGTTAAGTATCTATAGACATATTGTTAACTTATTTATGATTTGGTATAAACAATTAATATTATTTGTCTAAGTGAATTTATGATTCTATACAAGAAAAAAACATAAAAGAAAAAGTTGGAATTTTACATTGAGCAAATAGTAGAAGTTGAAAAGAGCGTTTCATCACTAATAAAAAGTTGAATTTCGAATTAAGGATAGAAAAAATTATTCTTTATTATCAATAAACCTTTTTATAAATCTTGAATAATTTTAATCAATTAAAATAGTAGTTTGGCTATCTAATAAATGTTAGGACGTCATAACATTATTTTATAAATAGAATTTCATTATAACTATTGTTAGGTATCTAGTAGTAGCTCGTCCTAACAAAACAAACGATTTAATAGAGCCTTATAAATCAATAATTTATAAGAGATTTATAAGAGTAGTTTTCATCTCAACTTCAACGTACAAAATGAAGTACCTCTAAAAATTAAAATGTCTTATTTATTTTTTCAGGTTTTACAACCACCACATCAATGTAATAGTATATTAAAAATAATAAGTATTTAATTTAGTTTAATTCAATATAAGAGGTGTATGCATTGTCCGAAAAAGTGTATAAATATAGAAGATCAGGTACCCAAAAACATTTTCACTTAAAAGAAGCTGACATATTTGTCTTTACAGTTTTATATTACAAAAGAGCACTTACAACAAGGCAAATCACGCAGTTATATAGTGCATTTGAGGGAAGAGAATGTTCTGAAGCTAGCATATTTACAAAGCTTGACCGGTACTCACAATATGGAGCTATGTTAACTAAAAGAATAGATAAAAGGGCTGACAGTATTACGAAACGCGCTTTATTTTCCTTAAAAGAAAAGACAATTGAATTCTTATTGGAAATAGGAAGAATTCCCAAAAAAAGTTCAAAAAGACGGTACTCAAGAACAACTTCTCTTCACACTATGTGTTCACGTGAAGTCATGATCCGTACTCTTTTAGCGACTACAAAGAAGACACAAACCAATGAAGTATTATATGAATTGGATATTCGTTCTTTTTACCAGAAAAAAAATATAAAAATTGAGGACAACCAATTGGCCTTGATTCCTGATGAACATATTTCATACCAAGATAAAAATATCCATATTGAGATGGACATGTGCAAAGAGACAAATTCTATCTTAGTTGAAAAAGTAGAGAAGTACATAGAATATGCAAAAAAAACAAATGAGGATGTAACGGTTGTCTTTGTTATGTACGACAAATCAATGTTCCTTGCTGAAGATGCAGAACCGCCATACATACGTATGAAAAATCTATTATTTTCTATGCGGAAGCATCATGAATTATTAATGAATATACCAAATCTAAATGTACACATTTGCTCATTGAAAGATGCTGGGGATGTTATTTCAGATATCATTCTAGGAACAAATGATAATCAAAACTTGGAACAAGATATTCTTTTTCCTTTATCTCAACGTACAGTAGGAGATGTCAATTGGCGTTACACTTTTGTCGAAAAAATTCAAACGTTTAAAGAATCAATAGATGGTGGCCTTCGACGCACATACAAGAGAGATAAAGCTTCTATTCAAGATTTCTTTTTTATTTTTGGAAATGAAAATGATTACCGAATGATTGCAAGATTAGATGATGTCGTGTTTTCAAGAAGGGATGGAGATGAAGGCGTTCCGCTTGTAGTTATCTATCCTAAACGTGAAAATCCTAGAGATATTCTACTGATGGACACTTATGATAATGTACTACTTCTATCCATTCAAAATACAAATATAGCAACCGATGAACAGATCATGGTACATGCTGCAAATAACGTTAATCCGAAAAGACGTAAACTTGTAGAATTATATTAATCGTTTATTTTTTATATATTTTTATATAACTTTATTGATTTTTATTATTTAAGGTGATAGAATAACGTTTGAACTAAACACTCAAAACTACAATCAAATCAGAACATATGAAATTAAGGCAAGCGACACACGCTGTTTTTACAGTGGGTGTCGCTTGCCTTTTTTTGTATGGAGAAAGGTGGAAGTGGAAAATGACAATGAACTTACAATTTGCAACAACTACTGGGGGAGTGCTCTCAGCAAGAGAAGCATTTAAAACTCCAGAACTAGTCCTTAAACATATTACAGAAGGGGGAGCTAAATTTTGCGTTTCCCTACAAGATATCAAAATTCCAGGGAAACCTAATTATTATTGGTACGATGTAATAATTGAAACTGCGGCGAATAACAAACTAGAGATAAATATTGCAGTACTTTCTCAAGAAGAATATAACCAATTGTGTGAAGGAGATAGTATTGACTTATATTTAAAACAAACTGAAGATGCAGCGAAGTTCTTTCTAAAAAAATCAAAGGAACAATTCAAGCCAGAACTTCACAATCGTTTTACATTACACCATAAAGCTCAACTATGTCTTTAAAAATTAGGTGAACCTTTATGGAGACATCTAAGCAAAGATTACCATTATACACTACAATTGCCTTAATTAGCGGATTTATCCTTTCATTTGGATTTGGTGTAGCAAACTACATACAGTTACTCTACTATGCATTTGAACCACCGTCTTATCCTATAGAAATTACATATGTACCACTATTTTTAATGTTCTTCTCTTTGCTACTAGGAGAATTTAGTTTTAGGTTCTACAGCCGTATACCAGCTTTACAATTTCAAAATGGCAAGTTATTAATTTTAATTGCTTCTCATATTGCAGTAGATATTCAGTTTTTATGGTTTGCAACTACTCCTATCCATGCGAAAGTTATTCCTTATCTTATGAATAAAGCAAAACATGTTAATTTTGGTGAATATCAAGCAATAGGGGATGTATTAACAGGAAATTTCCATACACTCACCATGATATTTGTATTCTTACCGACCGTATTTATGATTTTGTTTACTCTTTGGTACAGTGGCCATATTATCCGTTACAGAGAAGAAATCTTAATGTGGGTACAAAAATACGAATATAAAAATCATAAGTTGCAAAAGTGGTTTAATAGCCAAGAGGAACAAATATATCCTGATGTTGATATAGGTCCTCATATTAAGCACAAAGAAATGATTCGAATCAAGGGGAAAGATAGAACCCTAAATGGAATTATTATTGGTCCTATTGGTTCTGGTAAGACATCTAGTTTAATTATTCCAATGATTAATCAAGATTTACACTGGATGGTACGTTTTATAAATAAGTTTGAAAATACGTATAAAAAGAATAATTATGATACAGAAGAAGTAAAAGGAACATTTTTAAATGGGATAACTGTTATTGAACCGAGTAATGATTTATGTCAAAAGGTATTTAAGTTAGTACAAGCACACAAGATTCCTGAAAGTTCAATTTATTATATTGATCCCACAAACCCTGATACCAAAAACATTAATATTTTACGTGGACCAGTTGATAAAGTAGCCGAGGTTTTTGCAATGGTTATCCAGGGTCTGTCGGAATCTAATAATGCATTCTTTGAACAAGCACAACGGAACCACCTTAAGCAACATATTTATTTATTAAAACTACATAACCCACAAAAAGATGTGACCTTTGATGACTTAATAGATATGTACGACGATGTAGAACGTGTACACCGTATGCACAAACTATTAAAAGTACAGGTAGAAAAATTATATGATTTTGTTCAAAGTCGTGTTGCTTCACGTGATCAAAAAAACGAATATAAGATTATAAAAGGTATCGATGAATGGTTCGATAATACCATTCGTGAAAAAACGGGTTTCCAAGGGGAACCGGCCATTTATAAATCTGGAAAATATCGTGGAAAACCAATGCATTATGACCGGGAAGAAGAATATGTAAAAGGTTTGCGTAACATCTTAAAAGATTTAGCCTCAAATGTTTTAATACGACGTGTTTTATTTGGAAAATCGGATTTTGATTTTGATGTTCACCTAGAGCAAGGTGGTATTTTACTAGTAAATACAGCCAAAGGAGAACTTGCAGATCTTTCTAATGTACTAGGAAAATTCGTATTACTAAGTATGCAAAATGCTGTATTCCGAAGAGAACCAAATATTTCACCATACCATCATATTATTGTGGATGAATTCCCTGATTATGTTGTGCGCCCGTTCAAAGAGTTCCCTGCACAATCTCGTAAATATAAAGTCATTCTGACAATTGCAAGTCAAACACTATCTCAATTAGCTTTGGATTTCACAGAGCAGTATATGTTTACTTTACTAGGTTCGTTCCGTAACAAGATGATATTTGGCGATGTAACACCATATGATGCGAAAATTTTCTCTGACATGTTTGGTGAAACAGAGGAATTTAAAGAATCCGAATCTGAACAAGGGATTTCTCCTATGCAAGAGAATCCCGTTAGTCGCTTAGGTTCGACATATCAAAAATTAAAAGAAGTCGTTATGTCACCAGGAGATATCATGGCACAAGGTGCCTTCATTTGTGCTGCGCGTATTGTACAAGACAATCATGTGCAACCTGTACAACAAATTACTAGTAACTTTGTACCCAAAGAGGAGTTTGCTCAAGCAATCATTCAAGTAGAGATCAAGTCTGGACAATATTGGGAAACTGAACGTCTTCGACTCATTGAAGAATCTATCGCAAAATCAAATCCTATGAAACATGTAGATGCAAATAATATAAAACAGATAGAATCATTTCCACCTATGCATGGTGATAAAATAGAACAAAATAATTCCATAGAAACAAACACAGTAGAAAATGTAACTTTTCCTGATTATTTTAAGGATGTCAGTCAACAGGGAAATGTTATTGAAGAAACTGAAAATAAGTTGTATGAAGAAATTAAGGCATTCGTTATTGAATCACAACAAATCTCACCATCTCTTTTGCAAAGAAAATTCAGAATCAGCCATATAAAGGCTGTAAAATTTATTGAGAAGTTAGAACACAATCACATTGTGAGCACTTACACCGGGAATAGCCCTCGTAAAGTTTTAATTTCAAACAATAATAATACGTTGATATTATCAAAGGATTCTCAAATCAATACTACTCCTTCATCTAATACAGATTTAGATAATACGACTTCACGAGAAAATAGCATTCCAAACGAAAAATCAGAAGCAAAGCAAGAGGAAACAGGCTTCTTTAAAGACATCCTATATGATGATGTAGTAGCCTTTGTTAAGGAATCAGGGAATTCTTCTATACATGCACTACAGAACGCATTTAAAATTGATTATACACGTGCTTCAAGATTACAAGATGCCCTACAACGGAATGGCGAGCTGCCGAATATAACAAAAGAGACACATAGGGAAATAGTAGGTCCTAAAAAAAATATGGAGCTAGCAGAACGGAAGAAAGAGGTATCTAATACTATGTTGGAACCAAAAAGGGATATAGATTACCCAATTCATTTAGGAATTCCTGTAGAAACTGATCCATTGCAAAAAAAGCTTCTAACAGAGGGACTTATAACCACAGTATTAGAGGAAACAAAAACAGATATGAAAACTAATTTGAAACCAGCTACAAAAACAGTTAATCCCACTAAAGAAAATAAACTTGATGAAGAGGTTGCAAAAGTTTACGAATCTATTAGCATTACTGTTCATCAAAACTTAGAAAAGAATATGGTAGAGAACACTAGAAATAATGAAGAGCAGCATGAAGATAAACATATCGACTATAAAGAACGCAAAAAAAACTTAAAAGCCAAACAAAAGAATACGTATAACAATACAAATTCACTACTTAATAAAAACCAGCAACAAAAGAAAAATACATCTAATGTAATGAGTAAGGAATTAGATGATTTTTTTGATTAATACCTATAGAAACCTAAAATAACTTTTTATTCAAGATTATATTTTTAGGGAAAATCTAACTTAAATTAGGAGGAAAGGTTAGATATAGTATTTTAACTTTTCCCTTTTCAAAAAATAATACTTGCACAAATTACATAAAAACGTTATATTTTAATTAATAATTATACAAATAAAACATGACTTACGTGAAGGACACACCTTACGTACCATTCCAACGGTACAGGTGTGTCCTTTTTTACGTTCTAGGAGGAAAATATAATGGTTGAAGATAAGGTAAATACTCATATTACAAAAGAACTAGGGATGGCATTTGAACCGGATAACACGCTAGAGGACATCTTTATAGAATCAACTTTCAATCAATTTGAAAGAATACGTGAACATGAATTAGAAGAATTAGCTCGTATGAAACGTGAACGTACTGTAGGGAAAGGCTTAATTACCATAGTATCTGAAAAATTATTCCCAACTAAAAACGGGACATCTGAGCGGATACAAGTGCTCACAATGCAAATTGGTACTCATACGACAGCATATTGTCCACTTACAGAGGCAGGTATAAATATTCCTAAAAATCCTCAATGGCTGATAGGTAAAACAAAACCCGTTATTATTGAGCATTTCCAAAGAACTGAGGAAGGGAACTTTGCTGTTGTATCTATCACTGCAGGAGAACTTGCACTGCAAAGAAAATTATATGAAGAAATAGTAGAGCAAGAGGGGAATAAAGTATACACAGGAACAGTTTCTGGACATATTCCATCTGCACAAACTATTCTGGTTGAAGTTCATGGTGTAACAGTAGGAGTAAGATACTCGCAATGGTCTCATTCATTCGTTCGTTCGGCGGATATTATTATTGGTGATGTTGTAGAGCTTATCATCGATAAAGTAGTGGAAAAGGATGGGCGCTATGAGTTTAGAGGAAATAAAAAGAAACTAGAAACGGATCCAATGGAAAAACTATTAGAATTAAACAAACGACGTGACCGCTTTGTAGGTAAAATTGTAGGTGTAGATGCTATTGCTGGGATTTTCGTAGAAGTTGCACCAGGTATTCAGTTTAAAGGGCTAAAGGGTCGTAATCTGGCAAATCCAACTGTGGATGACGCAGTAAACCAAACAATTGTTACATGTGAGCTGCTTAATATTGATGCTAAAAATAGAAGAGGAACTGTACGTATCCTAAATTATCCTCAAGGCCAAAGTAAAAAATCTAATTCGTCAATTTACCAATTTTAATGGATGATTATGCGTACAATAGAGAAACAAATGTCTACTTATATTCCTTCTATTCCTCATTTATCAAGTGAGGATATACAAGGACTTCAAATATATCGGATACATGATTTGGATAAAACCTATGTATTCCACTCTTATGACGAATTAGTTAAGTTTAAGCAGCTTTTAACAGAGGAACAATATGCTATACTCAATTTTATTGGTGTTCATACATCCGTTCGGTTTAATCATTTATTATATCTATTCAAGAATAAATTTTCGCGGAAGAAAATTAACAATGCACTTCGAGGATTACTTTACTATCAATTTATCGAAAAATGGCAAGTAGAAATTTTTGATATGGAAATCTTTGAAGAAACATATACCTTATCCAATAATGGATTTAAACTACTAAAATACTGGCAAGGAAATATGTTCTTCTTTGCCCCAGAGCGTCTTGACAATCATGGTAAATATGTTCACCTGCGTTATTGGCATGACATAGACCTACTTTGTCATTTACGCTACGCTCCTTCATTTTTAGGTCATATTATGCATCCATCTATTAGTAAAGGGGTTTTTACCCCTTCTTTAAGTTTTATAGTAAATGGAGGAAAAGAACGTAAATTTAACTTTGTTGTATACTCCACCTTATTATCTGATCAAAAGGATCGATTAAAACGAATAATTGCTAGATGGCAGACTTTTGTAGAGTCAGGAAAAGATGTTATTATGCAGGACTTAGGGAATAACCCTACAATCTTAGTTATTTATGTTTCTACTAGAAAACAAGCAAAGCAAATTAATAATGAACTATTACTTGATTTAATTCCTGGTAAAGTATTGTTATGCATAGGGGAATCTTTACATTTTCAAGGATTACAACACGCTTTTTATCAACCTCTTGCAGAAGGGGAGATCAAACAATTAGATACAAAGCTATTTATAGAAAACTAAGCCACCTTACAAGCTTTCGCTTCAAGGGTGGCTTGTTTATTTTATACTTAGCTTGGAATATTCAAAAAAACTTAACAAAATTAATAATCCTGTATCTACCTCTATACAAAGCAAGGATTTTGCGAAATAATATTCTTTGACACCTGTTAATAAAATAACATTATATACAAATATTTTTATTTCATTGGAGGAATATACAAGAAAGGAGTACTATATTGCTACGTATACAAAGAGGGTACATGTACGATCCTGATAATAATGAGGTAATAGTAAATGAAATTTTCTATGATGGTACATCAGAAAAAAAGTTAGGCAGTAAAATGGGGATATTTGAGCCAGTTAAAGTACCTATTGCTATTTTTGAAAAGGTCCAGGAAAACGAAAGTATGACCTATATGGAAAATGTTGAAGTAGAAGAAAAAAATATTAAGGAAATACTTTGTTATTTAGTTCAAAATCAAAAGCCCGAAAAACTATATTTTGAAATACAGTACATGAAGTAATACCAGGGCCTGAATATAAGAGGGGATTTATAGTAGGGGATTCAGGGGCATTATTATACAATACATGTGGGATCTGCATATAAACTTCCTTCTTATCCCTGTTCTATTGAAAATAATTGAATATAATATAAAAATAGTTTAATATAAATCTATATTTATTGTTTAATTGATTCCGTTTATTCCCACACCCTATGTGTTGTGGTTGAGTTTTAGAAACAAGTTGTATTCTTGTTTCAATTATGAAAGGGCTTCTTTGAGCCGATTAGTGTATATATAGCTTATTTTGCTATGCACATTTTAATCGACTTGAAGAAGTCCTTTTTGTGTTGTCTTCGAGTTAGGAATCACTTATACATAAACTTTTAGGACTAAAAGTATGCTAAATGAGAAAACGCATATTTTGTGCTTTTTGTTTAATTTAGAGGGGAGATTATATGAATTTTTACAGAGCATAGCATAAAAAAATATGGATAAACGCACATATTTCGTGCTTTTTATTTAGAAAAGAGGATATTTATGATGAAATATGAACATGCAATTACTTTAGATAAGCCAACATTATCAATAGGGGAAATCATTTAAAACTTTCAAAAGAAAAAATTAATTACCGCGTTAAATGTTATGAACTTACTATCTATAAAATCAAACCTTTATATTATTGCAAATCACAAAATTTTACTATTAGGTAAGATAATAAGAATCCATTCATAATGGCATTCGAAAGAGAAGAACAAGGGAATCTAAATATGTAAAGTACTTGTTGCAATGCTAAAAGCACGAGGAATCAGAATATGAAACTTGAGAGGAGTTATATAATATGATTACAGTTAATCGAGGATACATGTATGATCCGGAAGATGATGAATTTTTAATTACCGAGATTTATTATGAAGCTGCTACAGATACTAAACTAGGAAGTAAAATGAATAACTTATCTTACTCAGCCATTCCTAATGAGATTAAAGAAAAAATAGAAGCAACTGCTTCATTATCCTATGTGGAAAGCATTGAGATGTCTCAGCCATTAGCTGTCCTATATCAAAATGAAATTAACATGTATGGAAAACCAGAAAAATTATACTTTGAGTATACAAACATTTAAAAAGAAAAAAGACATTGAACGGTTTGTTTCAATGTCTTTTTTCTTTTTAAACTATAGAGGAACAAATGGTTAAGGCTTTGTTTGGCATCCTATAGTGTTTTAGGTGTGTTATACTTACATTTGTAAATTATAATATTCGGTAGAACGTCAGGTTTGTTTGCTACTATTCGATATATATAACTTGAGGAAAAATTATGGTTTTTTTTAACGAATTTCCGGAAAGAATTCTCCTTCCTCAAGCGTGTGAAGGGCGTAGCCCAACGGTAGGTGGGAG
>NZ_JASNGE010000051.1:0-20375 GCF_030164735.1 Bacillus sp. RB3 | reverse complement strand
GAAACTGTCACGTACGGTTCTGAGGGGAGTTGGGGGCAGCGATGCCCTCCGCTTACCCGACTAAATAAGCTGGCCATGTGGACAGCTTATTTTTTTTGCTTAGCGTGCAAAATTCGCGTCTCGTTGGCGGTACCCCATACCCATCAAGCTAAGATTTTGAATTATTCCAAAATGAAAATTTCATTCTTTCATAGTTGTCCATAGAAGTTCAGTTCGTTTTTTTCATTTATGGGAAGAACGTATTTCTTAACTTGATAGCGATGTGGCGAGACCTCTACAATCAATTTATGGATAATCAGATTTAATATCAAATGTAAAATTTACCAATATATACATATAAACCAGTATTATAGTTAGATACTGGTTTATTTGATGCTTTTATTTATGTACTTGTTAATTTAGCATAGATGATAAAAAATAAGGTTAATTGTCCTATTATCGCAATATTCGGCACTACTATAATTAAATTAATAATAAAAAAGACTGCTAAAATCCCTAAAAACAAGCATAAATGATAAATGTTCAAGCGGTGTTGTTCAAACCTGTATTGATGAAAAACAATTGTAGTTGACAGGAAATAGAGCAATACAGAACCAAAAACAAAATATAAGATAAAAGAATAATAGACCTCATGTAAAAATAATAATCTAATGGATGCTGCAACCATACTCAAAGACATTAAAATAAATAGATGACCGTAAATAATAATTTGACCAGAAGTTTGTCTAGACTTGTCGAGTTTCTTCTCCATGTTATCGAAATATTGCCACCACATCGAAATAATGAGGATAAATGAAATAATCGCAAAGCTTATTGAATCCCAATTTCCTTGTTTAGGTTGAATGACCACAAGAGTGCTTATAAGAGCTTCCCCAAAGAGAATAATAGAAAATAGACCAAATCTCTCTAACAAGTGGGCTGTATTTGTAGGAACCTTTTCTAAACACTTTCTTCCAAGCAGTGGCACAATAATATCGATAAGAATCCCAAAATATAACACAGCATATCGAATCCAAGAATCAAAAAAGACGGATAATAATGAAATAGCGATTCCAATCCAAAAATATCTTCCTAAAAAGAGGGCTGCTTTTTTTCGAGCCCCCTCTTCTATACGCTGGACCACAAGATATTGAATTGCAGTCACGACCCTTAAGCCAATATAGCCAATTAAAAAAGAAAGATAATAAGGATCAAAATCAGCTGATAAGCTTGATGTCATTATTAGGACAAAAAACATTTGCAAGATCAAAAAAATTCGTTGATGAAATAAATCTTTTCCAAACCGGTTAACAAAGATGGTTTGCCCTACCCAAGCCCACCAGATCGGAATAAAAATTAAGACAAACTTTACTAAATACTCTGCATGGATTTGACCATCTTCAACATGAAGTAAAACATGAGTCGCAGCCGTCACTGCCGCCACAAATAACAAATCATAAAAGAGTTCTAACCACGTCACTTTCTTTTCTTCCATTTCTGCACTCCCTCCTTATAGTAATAGTATGCTAAAAATATATAATAATTGGAAGAGAAAATAATATAGACATAAACCATTTCTCATCGCGGGCGTAGTTACGGATGTTTATGTTGCTTTCCCAGCACTTTCCGCTATAAAAGCTGGGTATGAAGTATTTACTGTTACGGATGCTTCAGGAACTTTCAGTAAACAAGTTGCAGATGCCGCCAATACGCGTATGGCACATAGTGGTGTGTAACTTATGAACTGGTTTAGTGTAGCGTGCGAATTACAACGCGATTGGCGCAACGATGTCGAAGGTTTTGGCAATTTACTTGCTAGTAATCTTCCAGGTTATCAAAATATAATTGGAAGCTATAGGGAGGATTTATGGAAAGGTATTATACAATTTCAAGTTATGCACCATATATAAGAAGAATCCAACAAACTATGATTAATCACTACATTTTCTTTCATAGGATAGGATGTCAACGTAAAAAAAGACACTTTCTATAGTGTCTTTTTTGAAATAGTATACCTATGTTAGCTTTTTACACTCTAAAATAAAGTCGATATCCTCACAAGTAGTATCCTCATTGTAAATACGTTCAATAACTTCCGCTGCATACTCTTTATCTTCATATGTTTCTGCTAATCTCTTTATATAGTTTTTTACAATTTGTATTGCTTCTTCCAGGTCTAGATTACTTTTCATTAATTCAGGGTTGAAATATCCCAATTCGTACACTCCTTTTCATTAATGGGGTACCGCCACATCAACTTAAGGGATGTATTAAACAAAAACGTAAGCTTTCTGGTTTCGGTTTAAATAAAAACCTGTCAATAAGATCAGGATTGCATTGGAAATGTATCTCTGTTGTTTTTTGTTATATATTTGGATCAGTATACAGTTATGCCAAATCCAATAGTAAGAATTAATCCTGCAAAGATATATGGTAGATTAACATTTACATTAAGTAAAATGCCTCCCGTTGCTGGCCCTATTATATTCCCGAGACTTGTATAAGTAGAATTCATCCCTCCGATAAATCCTTGATTTTCTCCAGCTATTTTAGAAAGTAATGTTGTAATTGCTGGTCGAAGTAAATCAAATGCCAAAAAGATGATAAACGTTAAAATCGCGACCATCCAATAATTACCAAAAAATGTAGATACAACTATAATTATAGCGGCTATGAATAAGCTATATTTAATGATCCCTTTCTCACCAAATTTTTTTACTAATTTTTCAAAGAACATGATTTGTGCTATTACTCCTAATATGGCGCTTACTTAAATAATTATTGATATATCTTTAGGTGTAAAACCAAACTTTTTATCAACAACAAAGCTAAACATATGTTCATAAGCTGATAAACCACATCCTAAAACAAAAACAAGTAATAGTGGGATAAAATATAAAGGGTGAAAAGATTGTTTAATTTCTTTAAAAAAACTAACTTGTATTTTGTTATCTTGCATTTTAATTCGTTGTTCTTTAGATACAGGATCTTTCAAAATAAATACTGAAAAACACGCAGCGATACCAGAAATTACTGCTGCAAAAAAGAACGGTGCACGTATGCCAAAATCAGATATAAAGCCACCAATACCAGGTCCAATTATGAATCCTGTACTAATAGCTGCTGATAAATACCCTAATGCTTTTGCTCTGTTTTCTAATGATGTTGTATCAGCTATAAAAGCAGTGACTGCCGGCATCATACATGCAGCACTAACACCTCCTAGTGCTCTAGAAAGAAATAATACCCATATTTGATTTCCAACTCCAAATAAAAATTCAGAAAAGGAAAATAGAATTAACCCTGCTATGATCATTTTTTTCGACCAAATATATCTACCCATCTTCCGGCAATAGGAGATGTTAATAGTTGAAAAATGCAAACATAGCAATTAAATATCCCATAGTGTCAGTGCCTAAATGTAATGCCCTCATATAAGATGGCATTACAGGAACTACAAGACCAATTCCTAAAAATACGATAAATACATTAAATAATGCTAAAACTAAAGCTAAATTTTTCCTATTGTATATACCCATATGACTTTCCTCACCTTATGATTAATTATATATAGACATAAAAAAGCTTTTTTATATAATTGTCTTTAGCATAAACCTTAAAGTAACTTTAAGGTCAATACAAAAATTAAAGACGTAAAAATATCTATAAGGCGTATCACCAGATCAGGTTGCCCCAAAACGATAAAATGAACTTCATTGTTATAAAAGACTCAAATTTTTCGTTTTGGAGCATTATAAAATTTTAACTTGATGGTGATGAGGCGGGACTCCAAACAGTACGATTTTATTTCAAAGACACAACGATCTTACTATACACTTTTTATTTATCCCACACTCTCATCTGCTAATATTACTATTTTCTATTACTAATGTTGCCGTTTCACTCGGATGGCTAAGAGGAAAATGATGGCCATATGGAACAAAATCAACTTTACCAAGATGCGATGGAGCAGAATAGGCTCTGTCATAATCCCCCCAAATAATGTGAAGATTATATTTTGTTACTTCATTGAAATCACCTTGATCGTTTTTCAGTAGTAAACTGTTAAGCTGAACCGTAGTATTTAAAATTCTAGGAGAAGTAAAACTGTTCCTTATTTTTTCAATATAATGTTCAGGGATGCTCTCCATACTTTCAAACAAACCATTACTTAATAAATATCGCTCTATGAAATTAGTAGTTGCCAGTTTTAATGTCCATTTGTTCATAAATTGAGGAACATTTAGCGATTTAGCATTTTTTTTAACTACAGGTGGCTGAAGTAAAGTGATTGCATACTTCTTACCTATGTACTCTTGTACCAATGCTTCCAGAAGAATAAATGCACCGAATGAATGACCAATTAGATGTGCACCATTCGTAGCTTTCTCCAATAACTTTTTCACTACATTCAAATAGATATTTAGAAGATTTTTATCTCGTTTAAAAGGAGAACGCCCCAAACCTGGAAGATCCAAGATCCATACAGGTTGACCAGTTTTTTCATGAAGCTCTTGTGCTAAAGGAAATAAATCCTCTCCATCACTCAATAAACCATGTAATAAAATAAACGGTTTACCCTCTCCTTGTAATTGGTAAAGGGTATTGTTATCGCATAATGTTCGTTTAAATACATGATTATGCTGGCCATTTTGATACATCATTCGATAATCCAGATCAGCTACTACGGTAGGGAAAAATTTCATTACACTCGTCTTCCTAAACCAATCTCCTCCCATAATTTTTTTCGCTGAAACATTTGAAAATTTTCGTTTTGTAATAAAATTCAGTCCATCAGAAGGAATTTTTGTTATTTTACTTACTCCACTATTCATAATTGTTTTCATAAGCGGCATTGGAACCGAGATTTTTGGTGCCCTCATATTCATACTTTCCGACATAATACTTAATAATTCAGCAATGTTCTGATCGTGCTGTTTGTCTTCAACAAGTGTATATGTTTGAATAGTCGGTTGCTCCAATCTGAAAACCTGCACAATAAACTTCGCAAGCTCATCGTTTGAAATAAGTGGTAACCTATATCCCTTACCTCCAGGAATCACTGGCATGAGCCCTCTTCGCATACTCTTCACAAGCAAACCTAATCCTGCTATCTGCTCTGTACTCCCTGTTTTACTACTACCGACTACAGTTGGCGGATTAATTACAGAAAGCGGATAACCTACTGCTGATGCCTGCTGACGGATATAAAGATCTGCTAAAAATTTTGTTCTCTCATATGGATTTTTTATTTTCAAATAATTATTCCCTTCTTGAAACACATCAATTGCAATCTTGCTATTTTTATCATCAAAGGGACTCATATAACCTACAACATGAATAAATTGTTGCAAGCCCTTCAATTGATGAATACTTTTAGCTAATTCACTAATATGTTTGGCGCCATTTAAAAATACGGAAGCTACCTCTTTACTTGTCGCTTGAATATCCATGGGGCCTCCTGCGTGAATAATCACATCCGTTTTCAATACCCTCTCCTTATCTTCAGCACTTAGACCTAAATCTATTTTCGTCAAATCACCTTCAATAAAGTGCATAACTTCCTTTTTTAAGATACCTCTTTCTTGAAAAAGGCGTATTGCTTTACTTTTCGACCTCACTAAAAGAAGAATTTTAACATCCTCTTTGGCTAATTCTTTCACTAATTGCTTTCCAATAAAGCCTGTTCCACCAGTTAAAAATACTGTTCTCATATAAAATCCCCCTTTTAGTACTACTCAGTACTAATTTGATGTAAAAAAAATGCTTCTTTTATCGAAGCAATTTTAAAAAATGATCTGCTGTTTTCGTGATTACAGTTGCATCCTTCAATGTTTCTGAAATAAATAACGCTCCTTCAAGATTTGTAATAAAAAGTGATGCAACCTCATCAATATGAATCGTATTTCTAAATTCTCCATTCTCTACCCCTTGTTTAAGTAATAGAGAAACTTTCTTTTGTAATCCTGTAAAAAAAAGACCTATTTTTTCTTTTATTTGCGTGGCCTGTGTAGGACTTTGAATATAAAGAGTAATAAATGGACAGCTCCCCTTATACTCTCTCGACTGAACTCCTTGTGATAATTGCTTTAAAAACAGTTGGATACGATCTTCAACTAAAAATTGATTCTGAGAAAGTACGTCATCAATTGCAGATTGATACATTTCAATCCAATAATCAACGACCGCTTCTAATAATACTTCCTTATTAGAAAAGTGATAATACACATTAGACTTTGAAACTTTGCTTACACGTACTAATTCATCCATACTTGTATAAGCAAACCCTTTTTCTAAAAATAATGTTGCGGCTACTTCAATCACACGTTTTTGATTCATTAATTTTACCTTTGTCATAACTAGAACTATATAGTACTAATTTAAATATTACAAGTATTTATGTTAATTTAGAAAAAAGTTTGATTAAAAAAGTTCCACTAACATTGATTTTACTGCAAAAAATCTTATTTTGAATAAAATTGAACTGACCCCCAAAATTGTTAATTCACTATCGTCTAATAGAGATCACCATACATACCCATCAACTTAAGAAAAAGAAATGTCCCCTAAACGAAAAAATGAGAGACTTCTCAGAATAGCTATCTGTAGAGAAAGAAAATTTTAATTTAGGGAGATATGAAAGTATTAGCTTGATGATGATTTGGCGGTACCCCATATAAAGAAATTTTAAACCTCTTAATCTACATTTCCTTTATGTAAATATGGGAATAACGAAATTACCCCAAGGATAGCTAAACAAGCTCCAATCCATAGAGGAGATACAAAACCGTATCCTTTACTGATCCCAAGACCACCTAGTGACGAACCAATAACAATACCTAGCGTAATAAAAGAACTATGAACGGTATTTATCATTATTCCATTACTAGCTGTCTTCATCACCCTCGCAACCATAGCTGGATTCAATGCTACACCAGTTAAACCAATAAAAATCGTAGAAATAACTGCAATGTATTTATTCTCTGCACTTAAAGCAAATAAAAACAACGCTATGATTAATATAATTAATCCACCCATAAGTATTTTCATTGTAAATTTATCAGCGAACTTGCCAATTATTATATTCCCAATTACCGTCGCACTACCATAGAGAGCAAGTAAATATGGAATACTTGCACTTGAAAACCCTGTAACATTTGTAAAGATAGGAGTGAAATAACTAAATGCTGCAAACGTACCACCAATAATGAACATACTTGTTACGTACGCTGCCCAAAGATGAATATTCTTAAATCGCAGAAGTTCATCTTTCCAATTTAATTGCTCTTTATTTGAAGAAGATGGTAATAACCGTTGAATCATAATTGCTGATACTAGCACAAGAACAGAAACAGCCCCAAAACTAATACGCCAGCCAAAATATTGCGAAATAACGGTTGTTATAGGTAAACCTAATACAGTTGCGAACATTAAACCTGCAAGTACAATTGATGCAGCTTTTCCCCTTGAATCAGAGTGAACCAATGTCGCAGAAAAGGAAATCGCAACTCCAAAAGCTGAAGCTGAAGCAATACCAGTTATAATACGTGAAATCATCATAATATCATAGTTCCAAGCAATAGCTCCGAGCGATTGACCAATTAAAAATATGAACATTAAAAACAATAATGCTTGTTTGCTGCGCATTCGTAAGAGGATTGCAGTTAAAATGGGGCCTCCTATTACCATTGCTCCTGCATAAGCTGAAATTAAATACCCAATGGATGATACAGAAACCTGGAATGCAAGAGCAAGTTCATTCATCATACCTGCAACCATAAATTCTGATGTAGTCATACAAAAGATTGCTAAAGCTAATAAATAAATAAATAAATAAATAATCGATGGCATAAAAACACTCCTTATCCATTACTGTAATGATCGGTACAAAAATAGTGCGAAAAAAGGGCGCACTAAGCGCCACAAATAGACTCTACTGTTCCTTTGATAACTTGTTCAGACAACATCCGATTTTGCATCGATACATTAAGAACACGGAATCCGTAATAACTGCTTAAAAGCAGACTAGCTAATTCTTCAGCTGATTGCTTCTTTGAAATTTCACCTGTTTGCAATCCTTCCTCCATCACTGTTTCAATAGCTTGTTTAAGAAGTTCAACATGCTTCGAGAAAATTTCTTGTACCATTAAATCGTTTTTAGCACGTTCTATACTGGCATTAATCAATAAGCATCCTTTTTGATCCATATTCTCAAAGTCTTCTTTCAATGCCCATTCAAAAAAATTACTTAATCGTTCTTTAACTGGAATTGGAGTATGTAACAATTTCTTTTGTTCCCTAATCCCAATTTCATGGTAGCGTTCTAATACTTGTTTATACAGTTCATGTTTACTACCGAAAGTATTGTATAAACTTCCTTTTCCAAGTCCTGTATCACTGCATAAATCTTGTGTAGAACATCCTTCATATCCTCTTAACCAAAATGTTTTCATTGCAACATCTACAATTGAGGAATAATCAAACTCTCGAGGTCTGCCGCGTTTATTCAATCGTATCCTCCTCTCATTTTAAAGATAACATGAATAGAATACTCCTTTTTGTACCAAGCGGTCAATAATTTTGTTTTAATGTTACTGTAAAATAAAATTGGATTATTTTAGATTATGAATAATTAAAAATAGCCCCCTTATTCAAATTGCCTAGCGAAAAAATCACGTTTTAATAGATTTCTTTATCATCTCTACCTTTCTATAGATTACTAGTTATGAAACGAGGATCGTTTCATAACTAGTAATTTACTTAATTAGCTTGCTGGTTATGGAGTAGTGCCCCTATAAACAAAACCCTCCAGAGACATCTATAATCTGCCCTGTTACCCAGCGGCTATCAGAAGAAGCAAGGAATGCTACTACATCTGCAATATCTTCAACTTGCCCTATTCGTCCGAACACAGATGAATCCGTAGCAAAATTCCGTATTTCTGAATCATCTAGCAATTTCGCATTGATATCTGTCTTCGTATATCCAGGCATAATTGTATTCACTGTTATACCTCGTTCTCCAAGATGTTTAGCTAGAGGAAGTGTCATCGTATTTAGTGCACCTTTACTTAAACCGTATGCAATGGACCCTGTAAAACCAAGTCTTACTTCCGCTGATGAAATGTTAATAACGCGCCCTTCTACTCGTAGTAACGGTAATGTTTGCTGAATTAAAAAGAATGGCGCCTTAATATTTACGGCCATAATTTCATCAAAAACTTCTTCTGTCGTATTTTCAATCGTCCCTTGTGTACCTATCCCTGCATTGTTTACTAAAATATCAATCTCTGATGTACCAACTCTTATTTGTAATTCATTCTTCAATTGTTCTACTATTTTTTTGACACCATCCATTAAATTGAGATCAGCTTCAATTAAGAATGCCTTTCCTCCATTAGATTCAATCTCACTAATTGTTTCATCTGCAGCTATTTTATTTCGGCCGTAGTGAATCGCAACTAATGCACCGTCGTTTGCCAATCTCATCGCAATCGCACGACCAATGCCGCGACTTGCCCCTGTTACTAATGCTACTTTCCCATCAAGATTCTTCATTTTTTCCATCCTTCCTAAATTCCCTTTTGATAAACCCTATACTTATATTTTCATGCAAATACTAATCATTTTAAATATAGATTTATAGGTAATTTAGTTCGTTCACTTATGATATTATAGTTATAATTTGCAATTCACTTTAGAAAACATAACAAGGAGGCTACACAATGCAAACCGCTGTAAAATTGGATGAAATCGATCATAAAATTATGAACCTGTTATATGAAAATGCGAGAATTTCTGTTTCAGAAATAGGACGAATTATATCCATGACGCAACCTGCTGTAAAAGAACGTATTAACAAGCTTGAAGATCAAGGAGTTATAGCGGCTTATCGAACGAAATTTGAGCCTGCAAAAATTAATAAAAACATTCAAGCATTCATCATGTTTAAAACGAGCCAATGCTCTGATTTTATTCAATTTTGTAATGCCGCTCCTGAAGTAACAGATTTATACCGAATTAGCGGGGAATTTAATTATATGATGAAGGTCATGAGCGATTCGATGGATTCTCTCGCTACATTTTTAGACTCTTTAATGCAATTTGGATTATCGTCTCCTTTAATTGTTTTAAAGAGTGAGTTTGAGGAGAAATTGTCGTTCTAATAAAGGGATACGTATTATCCCCGGCTAACAGTAAAAGTTTTTCCTTTATGAGAAAAGCCAATGAAATCAATGATTAGTAAACAAAAAAAGAACATTGATATTTCAATGTTCTTTTTTATATCTCTACTTATGAATTAGATCTCTATTCGAAAAAAGCACCTTAATCCCCTTACCCCTGATTCCTCTGCGCCTCTCTAAACTCCTCCTTCACCTTCTCTAACAACCCTTCTTCCGTAATTAATCGATACGCCGTATTTGCTAATGCTTTTGCCGATGTAATTAATGCTTTATCTCCAAGTTCTGAACGTGCTGCTTCTCTAAATTCATTCGTATGTGCAATTAAATCATCTGGTCCGATTTTAATGTACGGATGAATTGTCGGTACGACTTGACTTACGTTTCCTGCGTCGGTTGAACCAATCCCTACTCTTTCTTTACGATTTACATCTTCACCTAATAGTTCTAGTTCTTCCGCTACGATATCGTTATATGTTTTTGTTACGAGTAATTCATCGATTTCATTTTGAAATTGATGGATTTTTACTTTTGCACCTGTTGCTAATGCTGCTCCCTGTGCAATGTTTCTTACTTTTTCTGTTACTTCCGCGCATCTTTTTCTCGTTGCTGCACGGATGAAGAATCTTGCTGCGGCATAGTCAGGAATAATATTAGGTGCTTTTCCGCCCTCTGTAATGACGCCATGAATTCTCACGTCTGGCGGAAGTTGTTGGCGAAGTGCGTTAATACCGTTATAGAGCTGAATAACCGCATCTAATGCGTTAATCCCTTCTTCTGGCGAAGCTGCAGCGTGAGCTGTTTTTCCGTAAAAATGAAAATCAAGTGGATCGACTGCTAGTGAAGGACTCGTTGTCGCTGTCTTTCCGCTCGGATGAATCATAAGCGCCGCATCAATGTCTTTAAATAAACCTGCCTTTACATAACTTGATTTCGCGCTACCATTTGGCCCGCCTTCTTCTGCTGGCGTACCAAACACGACAACTTCCCCGCCAATTTCTTCAAGCGTTTCTGATAATGCGATTGCTGCTGCAACGCTAATTGTGCCAATTAAATTGTGACCACACGCATGACCTAGTCCTGGTAAAGCGTCGTACTCCGCTAAAAATGCGATTGCAGGTCCTTGTTTTCCAGAGCTTTTTCGCGCGATAAATCCCGTTTCATGTCCAGCTATATTGTGCTGCAACTGAAATCCTGCACTGCCTAGCAATAAACTTAACGTTCTAGATGCATAAAACTCTTGGTTACCAATTTCCGGATTCGCATGAATATCATGACTTGTTTCTATGTACTTTTCCTTATTTCTTTCGATACTCTCTTCAATTGTTTTTCTTTGTGACGCTACTCCTGTCGCTCCCATTGTTCTTCCTCCTTTTATTTTCACATAAAAAAGCCTCTTTCTAAAAGATAGAAAGAGGCTTCTGTATATACAGTCAAAATGAGCTTCTTTCTTATCTTTCAAGTTACCTTGCTGGAATTGGCACAGTATTCATAACGAATCCGCTGCCGAGGTATCATAGGGCCAGTCCCTCCACCTCTCGTGATAAGAATTTTCATAAAATTATATTAAATTATTTTTTATTCTAAGTTCATTCCAAGTAAAAGTCAAGGAATTCCTATCCGAATTTACCGAATATCTAAAAATCCTTTTAATACACCAATTGTCTCAGGTGCTTGCAGTCTTGCACATACGTACGGAAATTCCGTACTACCTTCAAACATCATTTGAGATGTAAGCGGTGCGCCTGCCCAGAAGATTTCATCATCAATTACGATAAACGGGAATGCTTTATTTTGTCTTTGTAACTTTACATTTTTCAGTGGAACTGGTCCATCACTATAAACTGTTATTTGCGCATTTGTACGCATTAACGCTTGCCATACTCGCTTATCCACTTGTTTTGTACTTGGAAGTGAAATAATAATTTTTCGTTTTGAGGCTAAAATATCTTTTAATACCCCTTTCGTTTCCTCAAGATTCATTTCCATAAACCAGCGTAAACGTTTCGAAATTTTCCGTTCCCACAATTGTCTTGATGTCGTACGATCATACACATCTCCGTGACGTTCTATATGAGCTGTTAATTGTGATAACGCTTGTTTTCTCGAAAGGTTTTTACGCATATAATGGCAATCAGATAATTGAATGAACTTCCCTCTCGCCCTTGTCACTGCTACATTGACGAGGCGATGGTTTTTGTGATCAAAGAATAATATGCCAGGTCGTTCTTGCGGATAACTGTCAACCGTATCAAAGATCATCATATCTCTTTCAGAACCTTGGAACTTATGAACTGTCGCCGCTAAAACTGGTATGTTTTGATATTTCGTTCTCTGCAACATTTCTCTAATACACGTTGATAAAAAGCGTGACTGCGCCCTGTAAGGTGTCACAATACCAATTGATTGCACACCGTCTAACAATCCGATTAACATCATTTGCATTGCTACTAAACCAGACATAATGTTAAAACGTGAACCAGAAGCAGCATCTTTTAACGAAAAAGCTCCCATTTGGCTCGTATCAAATAAAACACTCGCTTCATTTGCGAATGGCTGCAATTGCGCAAGTTCTTTACGCTCTGAAACAGACGGATGATCGTGTACTCTATTTTTATAAATAAACGAATTCGTAAACTTCGATATATCCGCATGCATACGTCTTTGTTCCTGCAACATAAATAGGTTTGGTTGTGCTTCTGATTTATTAACAGACTCAACAATCCCAGCATGGTAAAACATATCTTCCCCAAGCCATTTACGAACGAGTTCATGATTTGCCATCGCAATTGGAGGTAACTGTAAAAAGTCACCGCAAACGACGATACGTTTTCCAAGTGAAGCAGCTAATGCAATTTGCGGAACATATGCCATACTTACTTCATCTACAACAACTAAATCAAATGTACGCTCATAAATAAGTGAATCAATGGCACATTTTGATAAAGTTGCGCCGATTACTTTTGCATTTTCAATATATTCTTTTTCTACTTCTTTAATTTTAGCCTTTTGCTTTCGAAGATCACTTTCAATCTCTTGTATACGCTTCTTATCAGCAGATGTTGCTTTATACGATAAGATTTTTTCACGAAGATCTTGTCGTGTCTCTTCTAAATAGAGTCTTTCCTCACCCCAAGATCCGTTCGTCGTTTCAACTAACTTCGACGCAAGTAACGTTTCATGATTTCGTATATGTTCATGTTGACTATAACCGTAACGAACAATTTCACCAGGCGTCCATTTCTTTTTCTTCTCAATTTGCTTCGTTACTTCACTCATTAATACGTCTACTGCCGCATTACTATGAGCCAACACAAGTACCGATTTTCCTTTTTGATAATGAGCCGAAATAATACGTGATAAATTGTAAGACTTCCCTGTTCCCGGCGGTCCCCATACGTACGTTGTCGGATTATAAAACGAACGATATGCCAGTTCATTTTTTGGATTTTTCATCTTCTCAATATGTTTCGGACTGCTCGTCCCATCAACAAGACGCTTTATACGATTACGTTTCAGCTTATCTTTACGTGCTTCTTTCAATCGCTCTTGTAGTTGCTCTAACAATTGCCACGGTTCACTATATAAAACCGCTTCTCTTATTTCACCTTGTATATAATCATTTAATTTCAGCTCTATTTCTAATCCATGTATAGATAATACTTCCCCTGTCGCTTCCTCACCATCGAACTCAATTCGAATGGGTGAACCTTCAGGTAAGCTTACTTCCGAAATAAGCTGAAATACGTATACTGTACTTTCATAATCTGTATATAAAAAACGACCGTTCATGATAGAAATTTTACTACCACCTATCGTTTTCCAATGTTTAATTTCATACGCTAATGCATAATGCCACTCTTTCATCGTTTCCGATAATGAAGGAGTTTGAGTAGTTGTATTCATCGTATAATCTCCTTCCTTCTCCCCAAACATACTTTCTCAATATACCATATAACACGCTAAAATTTGTAAGGTTTTTATCTTGCTTATTTTCTTAATTTTCAATAATATATTGTATATAATTTTCAGAAAAAAGGAATCTACATGCCAGTTAGAAGAATTGAACACGTTGGACTTATGGTTGCAAACTTAGAAACATCTATTTCATTTTATGAAGAAGTAGTCGGCTTACAGCTCATGAAACGTATGGGTCATCCGAATCCAGACTTAAAACTCGCTTTTTTAGGTGTAGAAGAATCAAAAGAAACGATACTAGAACTCATTGAAGGCTACAACTCTTCTCTTCCGGCAGAAGGAAAAGTACATCACATTTGCTTTAAAGTGGATTCATTAGAGGATGAGATCGAAAGACTAAAGAAACAAAAAGTAACCTTTTTACTAGGAGAAGAAATTGAAACATTACCAGATGGAACACGTTACATATTCTTCGCTGGCCCTGATGGAGAGTGGATTGAGTTTTTTGAGACGGAGAGATAAAGTAAGACTTTATTTTGCGGGATAGAAAAGGAGCCGGAATTCCGGCCCTTGTTTTTAACGAAACATATTTTATTATAGGAATAAAAATCTTTCTAATAGCTCTAACTTGCACAATGCTTCCCGTTAATATAATACGCTGATTCTGTGAAAACTGTAAATACAACCTCTACTTCTGGAAGTCCAAAATCCATTACATATGTAGTAATGGCCTTGGCAAATCGATCACGAATTTCCTGTCCACGCTCGAACCATTTCACTTCAATAAGAGGAAACGCTTCTATTTCTTCTCCATTGAATACAAACGTAGAACTTGGTAATTCCAAGGTGAAATTATCCGTACCACACTCACAGATATCTGCGAGTTCTTCTACTAATGGCTTGCTTATGCTTTTTAATTGTTCAGTAGTAATTCCACGAAACACAACATGCGGCATGTTATTCCCTCCGTTACATAGCTTTATATTTCCTCATATCATAACACAATTTATTTTGCTGCACTAACATCTATTCGTACATTTCAATGACATTCTTAAGAATGATCATATGTTATTGAAGCTAATATAATCAGGAGTTAAGGAAAAGCAGACTGATAGAATTAAAGGTGAAGAGGTAATACTTGACCTCAATTCTAATCGTCATATAATCAATGCCATGCACAAAATGACTCATCAAAAAGTATTATCTCATGAAAAGCAAGGATTTATTAAAATGACTCCAGAAAACATCGAAGCAATACGTTGAGTAATTGATGAAAATAATAGTGGAACCTTACAACATAAAGAATAGTACCTCAAGATTTTGATTGGTTGGTATGAAGGCGATTTTTCCCTTATCGTTTTATGATATGCTAACAACATTTGATAAAATACGGTATCTATAGACAGTCAAGCACCTTTAAAGATACCTCGCCCAGTTCTTGCTGTTGCAAGATAAACAGCATATAATCAGTTAACCACCCACATTAGTAACGAACACATAAAGAAAAGGCATTCCAAATATGAAACGCCTTCTTTCGTTTTATAAAACCATCCAACACGCTGAACTTTTCAATTTAATATAATCACTCGTTTAACTAAAGAAATTGATTACGTGCATAACGCTCTTCTCACTTTTCTTGCAAAATTTAGTGGATCATCAACGTCTTCGATATTAACGTAAATTAAATTTGGATCATCACATAACCACTCATTGTGTATAGACGAAACGATTATTCCTTGTTTAATAATTGTCGCCACAAATTCAGTGACTTCTTTTTGTAAGAGTGCTACTCGGCCTAGGCATAATGCCCGTCCAGTTTTATTGTCTCGTGATTCGAATGAAAAGGAAGTTGTTACTCTAAAACGTTTTCCCAAGATTGTTGCTCGTATTTCATCTCGGTTTATTGTTGCCACGCATTTCCCACCAGCGAATCCTTCTTGACCGCCAATGATTCTTGCAAACTGTTGACAAATTGATTCCTCATTAACCGCCATACCTTTAATCATTCCTCCTTTTACTATTAGATTATGAATTCATACATAGGTCTGAAACGGCAATGAATCTAATCTATTATAAAAAAATGATGGCGATCTACCGAAAGCTATTAACTCAATTATTCTTGATCGTATGAATTGTTATCAGAGTTTAAATGGTGCAGAATTTTTATTTTATGCTTAATGGACATCGGAGACTGAAAGCAAAACTCAGCTATTATAATGGTAAGACATTTTTAAAGAGCATAAAAAAGACACCCTAAGGTGCCATCCTCCGACTTGAGAATTATATCTATGTATGGAGAAATTTAGAAAAGACAAATACAAAAGAGAAGATTCTAACTATAATTTATAGAACTCTTATGCCATGACTTACTTACATATTTCCTTATTTACCAGAAGAAGAATCTCAGTTACATTATTTTCTGAACAGTCTCGTTAAAGCCATACCAAGAAATCCAGCGCCCATTCCTATTAGCCATCCAGTTTGGGCATTACCTAACATAGATCCCACTCCTCCACCAAGAAACATACAGCCAACGAATACTAATCCTCCAATTCCCCAATTCGGCCGTTCCATAGTTCCATCACATCCCTTCCATAAAACATATGCGATTAACTAGGCTAACTTTCTTGCATAGGATTGGTAATTATTTTGCTTATGTTTTATTGAAGGGCATTCAAAAGATGCGGAGATTGAGTCATTTGAATAAATTACAGAAGGAGAATTTCATTTTTTCATATCAAATAACTTAAGAGTGTGTTCCACAATTTATGACTCCCCCCACCGCTATCCAGCTCAGATAAGAAAGCAAAAACGAAAATTATATGCATCATTGACTACTGTTAATGAGACGTTATGTTAACCTCACATGAAGACCCTATTCATCCAAATTTACACAAAGTTGTCCTTGCTGATGGTACAATTAAAATCATGGAGGGATATTATGGGAATTTTTTTGTAATAACACTACTTCTTATAGACGGCACTGCAATATTGTTATTTTTCTTGTCTGTTTCACCAAAAATTAAGGCTAAAAACCTATCTTCAATAATGATCTGTTTAGGAATAAATCTAATCATAAGTCCAGCGGCTTTTCTTATAGGTGGGATAGCTGATTATGCAGGTGTAGCAGCTAATTATGGGGCTTATTTTGCGGGCGAGTCGACAACAGCGCCTTCTCTAGTTAGTCGTGCACTTTATTTTTTGGGAGGATTTCTCTTTATTCAGGGAATACCGCTGCTCATACTACTTGCAGCTTTTTGGAAGTTTGCTAGAGCAATGAAAATAAAACAAGTATAGAAGGATGAGTGGATGCATTTTAGAGTAGGGATCCGCTTTTTTCTCGGTACCAATAATAGGATTTCATGTCATACAATGGAGTTAATATTAGAAAACTGTGGGGATGATTACGTTGATAAAATTTGTAATTAGTTATGCTGCAAGTCTGTTTGCTTTTATTTTTGGATGGTTCTTGATTTCATATATTTCTCATCCTAGCTTTATTCACCCGAACGTTGTATTAGGATTCATTAAAACGATCTTCACTTATGGTAGTATACCAGCTCTTATAGCTTGTCTAATCGGGGAAGTGTTATACAGGAAAATCAAGCGATGTAGAGAATTTCAATTTGGAGTCCCTGTATTTATAGGACAAGCAGCTCTCTATACAATTATACCATTTCTTGTTCTTTTTCCTTTTAATTTTTCGCATTTCTTTGACTTTGTTGCACCTGTTATTATGGGGTCCTTAGCTTTTTATTTCGTACGTAGAAAAATATAATTAACTTCAAGAGTGTGACAAAAAGAAGCCTGATTAGTAAAACCACACTGTGTAACCAAACGGAACGAGAACAATCAAAACGCCGTCATTGCTTCTATTAAAAGAAGAATTGAAAAGTTAGAGAAAAAGAATAAGGTATTTGAGGAAGAAAGTAAGAGTGAAAAAGAAACTGTAAAGCTTACTGATTACCTTTTAAAGTTTACAATCATTTCCTAATTGCAGTTAAATATTGTAGTAAGAAACCGAATCCCACCGCTTAAGGGTTTCGGTTTCTTTATTATTTTTTCTTTTGTTAAGAAGTGGTATTTGGATCCATTCATTTTCCACATTTATTTTTATATTTTTTTCTAAAAGAAGGTTTCCATTCTGATAAATCCTGATAAACAAACGTTATATTATTACATATTCTCTCTGCAACTTCGTACATATGTTTTATATCATTAGCCGTAAATACTATAGACCCTTTGCGTTGAGTGCTATCTACAATAGTTGGTATGGTGTCACCCTCTTTTACTAATAGATCAATTAATACAACCTCCGATATGTTAGTTAACTCTTTATACTTGATTTCTTTTATGCAACCTGGTTTTGGGATCAGACTTAAAGACATAGCTTGACATTTTGAAGGTACACATCTAAATTCATCTATAGTCTCAGTAGCTAACGCATCATAATCATCCCCTCTAAAATGAACTCGTATATTCAATTTCATTTCCTTTTAATACGCCTCGTCTTAACAACGCCACTAAACACAATGTTGTTCCGAAGCCCCCTATAAATAACGTAGTTTGAAGCCCAAATATAGAAATTAAAAATGCACTAGCAAAACTTCCTAATGCCCAAGCTCCCCAATTCAGCGTACGCTGTACAGCATTTACTCGGCCTAGCATGTGATTTGGTGAGGCAAGTTGTCGTATAGTTGCAGCGTAAGGGCCAAATACACCTTCTCCCATACCATGTATGATACTTGCAGCTACTATTCCGTAAACTGTTCCCATATACCCCATTATCGGTATAAAAGCCAAACCGGTAACTGATACAGCAGCGCTATAAATAAGCATTTTTGCATTATTAATTTGTTGACTTTTTTTCATAAGTATCGTATTACCTATTAAAAATCCCACCGCTGCTGAACCTATAACAAATCCTATTTCAATTTCAGATAGATTCATTACCTTATAAAGGAATATTACTAAAATGCTATTTAATATGTATTTAAAAAAACCGTAAACAGCACCACAAGTTACAATCGGCTCCAATACAGGGTGTTTTTTGAAATATACCAAACCTTCATATATGTTTTGGTATATAGATTTTACATTTACGTCTTTTAAAGAACCTTCTGTATGCGGTTTAAACTTTGAAATAATTAATACAAACATAAAGCAAACAAAATACGTTACTGCGTCAACAGTGAATGAGCCTGTTAATCCAACTAGAGTAATGACGATTCCAGCTAGCATAGGACCAATTACTATAGAAAGAGACTCCGAAAGTGCTAGTTGTGCATTTCCTTTTTTTAAGTGGTCTTTATCTGTTACTATTTCCGGTAAAAAAGAAGGAATGGCAATGTTGTAAAACGTGGTGAATATTCCATTTAAAAACATGATAAACACCAATAAAGGGAACGTTATAATATTTGTTACAGTCAGTATGAATACTGATAAAAACAATACTCCTTGACATAAACTACAAATTAGCAAGACATTTTTCCTATGAAAAATGTCTATTAAAGCACCGGCTACTAACCCGAAAATTAGATAAGGAACGAATATAATCCCACGAAGCATAGCAGCATTTGCTTCGCTTGTTTGTAACACCTCTAATGCAAAAAGTGGCAAAGCTACTATTGTAAACTGAGTACCCAACAAACTTATAGACTGTCCTAACCAAAGCTTGTGAAAATTAAAATGTTTGCTACCTTTCATAATATCCCCCCACTAAATTCATATTTATAAATTATCAAGTTAACGATATAAATAAGAACAGGAAAAGCCTATCTTTCAACTAATGTCTGTAGCACATAAAAATTCGAAGCCTAATATAAAAGCGATTTTAGTTTCAAAATGAAGACTTGATCTTTAGAGCTCTCTTGGCTATTAAAAAGCTCATTTTCCGAAAAATAATTCTGCATTCGTTTATAAATCAATTGATATACAGATGAGATTTATTTGTAAGAATCTAGTTATTAATTAGCTTGCTTCGAATTCATTTTCCGATTGTATGTCACTTTGAATCACCTCCAGCATCAGTATAACCTTGAAGGCACGCTGTTGTACGCATTTTGGAATGTAACAGCAAGATAACGAAGCTACGATGACGAACTGAATGGATTTAACCTTGTTATTAGAGGACACATATATACATGACAATTGATTAAAATAGGTCATGCACGATGAAATAAATTTTTAGATAAACCAAAATAACCAGCAAAAAGCCCCTTCAAATTTGAAGTGCACCCCAATTGTTAGACACATAATTAACAATAGGAGGTGCATTTTTTATGGCTAAATTTTCTTC
>NZ_JASNGE010000050.1:0-20816 GCF_030164735.1 Bacillus sp. RB3 | reverse complement strand
CCTAATCAATTAGAGTTCGATAGAACTCTTTACTTAGGAATCCCTCACTTCTAAACGAAGTGAAAGTGGGGGTAGTTCAAATAAATAGTTTTTTAGCAATCTAGGAATAGAAACCGTACCTTATTAAAATGTTATTTCCGTTCCTATAATGAATTATCCTTCTAGCATATATATAAGATTTATATCATATATTAGGAGAAAGAATGAAAGTTAGAAGGGAGTCTTATAGAATGAGTTATTTGGAGGGAAATGACTTTAGTGAACAAAATATGGTAAGTGTGCCTAATCCCTACGTATATCAGACATTACAATCAGTAATTGGTAAACATGTGGTTATTGAAACTGTAAGAGGTAATGTAAGAGGAAAGTTAAAGGATGTGAAACCAGATCACTTGCTCATTGAAGATACAATGCCATATATTGTACGGATTCAACAAATTGTATGGATTATGCCAAAACAATAATCAAATTACATGTAATTTGATTTATAACAGATTAGCGTAATAGACCACCAAATAAAAACACAGGGTTTTATCTCTGTGTTTCTTCAAATTTTCGTTTTTGAATATATGCTTGGGCATGAATAATTTCTTCCTGAAGCTCTTTTAATTCTTTTATAGATTCTGATTCAATAGTCATGTAAGTAGTAACTAAACTGATCATCATATCCATCTTCTCTACTATATTTTGAATGACCTGTTCAGATTGCTCTTTTTTAGGGTGTTGTATTGCTATTAAAGCATTTTCTATATAATTGTTTTTTCTTTGCTGGATATCATAAATAAACTGTTTTGTGTTTGAGTTCATTTGCTGTTCCTCCATTTGGGATATACTTCTATTCTATCATATTCGAATGGGAGATATTAGATTATCCTAAATATACATCTGTCTCGCACATCTCCTCAAATATACAAACTAATCCTTTAATGTAAAGGAAGCTAAGAAAAATTTTTATAAAGAAAAAGCCGATTTCCCTATATATTAAGGGTATCGGCTTTTGTTCATATTCTTTTACTTAATTAATTTCTGACATAAAACTTATAATAATAAAATTACTTTTACTAGCTAGAAAAGGGTTGATACTGTACATTTTAAAATATCAATTAAGCACTAATATTTTGGTTATGCACTGTTTCACTTTTATGGGAAACATAGCTGTGTGCTATCATTCCTAGCATTATTACAAACATGCCACACCAAGATAAAATAGAGGGGAATGAAGAATGTAATAAGATTAGTTCTCCAATAACAGCAAAAAGCACCTCCATAGATTGTGTTGCTTCAACAGTTGCAAGTTGCTGCATATCTCCTTTAACCATATCAGTCGCTTTAAAAAATAAGATAGTTGCAATTACACCAGAGCAAATAGCAACTAAAATAGATTGCATAGTTTGCTCCTTACTAGGTATTCCTGCTGTAAAAAGACCGTACAAGGATAGTAAAAACCAAAACGGTAAGCTAGCTAATGTCATTCCAAGGACACGTTGATAAGCATCTAGACGATCTCCACAAATCTCCATCATCTTACGATTCCCGAGTGGATAAGCAAAAGAAGCTACAATTACAGGGATAATACCTAACATAATATCTTTTACAGCAAGCGATTTTGCTTGTTCCATTTGCATAAGGAAAATACCAAGAAGAATAATCAATGACATACTCATACCCTTCATTGGAATTTTTCCTCTTGTCTTAATAATTCCATCTGGTGTTTGATAGGTTTGGATAAAAAGAGGAGCTAACAAAGATCCTGATATAATAGTAACTTGCCATGTCCCCGCAATAATCCATCCTGGTGCATGTGCAGCGGCAAAACATAATGGAGCATAAAATAGACCAAAACCTACAAAACTCCATAAAAACCATGCACTTAAATCCTCTCTCATAACTTGTAATAATACTTTTAATTTTTTTCGACTCATAACAAGAAGTAAAAGGAATGGAAGCATAAAAATAAACCTTAATGAAGCACTCCATATCCAGCTACCACCTGATAACTCCATTGCTCGATTTAATATAAATGTGAAAGCAAAAAAGAAAGCAGCACATATACCTAAAAAAATAGGGCGCAAATTTCTCACCTCAATCTGCCTCATAAGTCATTAATTTCTCAAGACTTAACCAGTTTTGTTCTACAAGATGCGCTGTTTTTTCGTTATCTTTATTTTTGCAAGCCTCTATAATTTGCTGATGTTGTTCTACTGACTTTAGACCATTTATAGAAGTGAACTGAGAAATTTCGAGACGTTGAATCTTAGATATACTTGGTTCTAACGCACGAATGATTTCAGGATTTCCTGCCACATCTAAAAAAACATTGTGGAATAACTCGTCAGCTTCAATTGCTTTTATAATATCTTTTTTTTCAATAGATAATAGTAAAGCCTTATTACTGAACTCTAATTCTTGAATATCCGACTCTTTTAATAATGGTACTGCTAAACGAGCAGCTAACGAGTGTAAAACTGCTACCACAGTAAATGCGTGTTTCGCCTCCTCAATATTTAATGGTGCAACACGAGTAACTGAACCAGGAATAGATTCAACAAGTCCTTCATCCTCAAGACGCTTCAACGCCTCTCTAACTGGAGTACGGCTAATTCCAAATTCTTCTGCTAATTCTTTGTCATTTAAGCGTTGCTCTGGTTGCAACTCTAATGTAACGATTGCTTTTTTCAAAGTTAGATATACTTCATCTCTAAATGACATACGTTTAATGGGTTTAATAATATCTTTTTTCATAAAACCAATATATCGGATATTGGTTTTATGGTCAACTCTAATTTTTCAATAAAATATACTCGATTATAAAATTCTAAAAATGACCGTTTAAGGAACCTTCTTAACGTATGAAAAAACCAAGTTCTTTAAAGAAATAAATCCTTAGCGTACGAAACTCGCGTTTTATTGGTGGGACTCTCTAATTAATTCGCTTAATGGATTCGGTCTCGTCTATTTTGGATACTACTTTATGTGAAATGGAGATATTATTTTTATTTAGGATAGATTTCTTTCGAAATATGTATCTAGAGCCGTATATTAATTTAAATGTGATACGATAATTGTATATATGCATTGAGAAGGTAAAAGGGGATGAGTGTTGATGAAAAACGATACAATGGTAAACGGAAAACTCCTTCAGACTAATAAAAAGTGGTCACATCTCCGGCAAAAACAAAAAGAGCATATTTCTAATTGGTTACGTAGGGAATACATACAGTTTGTAAAAACGCATCATCGAAAACCTAGAAAAAACGAGCATGATGAGATTCTTCATGAAGTGATGAGTCAAATACAGGAACAAGAAATATGGATTCCAAATGGTGAAGTGAAAAAATATTATGTAAGCAAAATAGGAAAATGGTTTAGAAAAATAGAAGGTGAATGGGAAATACAAATAGATAACAATGAGCGGCAGCAAGTATTAAAAGAAAAGTAGATACAAATAGGGGGCGTATTTCATGTATAACTTACAAGAAGATATGTATGAACAATTGAAAGAGAAAAAAGGGGAAGTAACTGTATTTTTAGGGAATGGTGTTCCAGTACGTGGGCAGATCCTTGCAACAGATAAAATTACCGTCCTAATGATGGTTCATGGAAAGTAACAACTAGCCTACAAGCAAGTAATTTCCACAATTCTTAAGTAATTCTTTTTCCTTTTTTCGAGAGAAGAGGAAAAAACACAAAAAATAGAAGATTGAGATCAATCTTCTTTAAAAAAGGAACAGATGACAGATTACTACTCCAACTCTTAATCAATTATAAATAAGTACATATAAATATTCAATCCATTTCGAGTTTTCTCAACATATTTGTCTTTTTTTAAAATTATAATATAAGTAATTCTTTTTATTATTATATATTTGTTCTTTCCTGTTGCAGAATCCTTAAGCTATTAAGGATTCCTTTTCTTGTTTCTAAAATTCAAAAACTACATTGATAAAACACACAGCAAAGCCATGCATACATTTTCTTTAGACAATTAGCTAAATATCATCTAAGCTGTAATTTTATGAAAATATAATAGCTGATTTCAAATGTAATTAGAAATAAATGTAAGTCTATGACCTATCTTTACACGTATCTCGGCTATACCCCATATTGATAAAAAGGCGTTATCCTTTCCTATGATTTCTCAGAAAGAATAATGCCTTTTTCTTTTTAGGGGGTATTCTGTCTAGTTAGCTTGATAGCGATGTGGTGCTCCCCCTTATAAAATTATTGAAACACACCAGGGAAAGGTATTTATTGAGAGTGAAGTGAATAAGGGAACTATAGTTGAAGCCGCTGTCCCAACTTGCTCACTTCAAAATTAATACATTCTCTTATTGAAATTTTATAAGTTAGTGAGCAGTTAGCTTTGGCTAGCTGCTTTTTTGTATATATTGGAATCGATTCTACATTTTACTGCTTTTTGATGATTCATATATAGATTTTATGGCTTTTAAAAACTCTGTAAGTGTTTTGTAATATTTACGAGAGACTTTTTTAACAGTTATGAGAGAGAAAAGAAAGATTTGTTATATATGATGAAATTAATCTTACTAGTATGTGTTCTAATTGACCTAGAAACCAAGGAGGAAAAATAACAATGAAACAATTAAAGCCAGCAATTAGTGTATTAGGTAGTGTATCGATGGCACTGACTCTAGCATCTCCAGCTTTAGCAGATGTAAAACAACCGAATCCAGGAGGTACAGTTGAAATATTCAAAGAGAATGCAAATGCAAAAAAAGAAGATAAGAATTTCACGCTCGGATCCGATGGGGAGATAGGTTCGCTCATTACACAAAACATTGAAATGGCAAACAATGATTGGGACAAAGATGGTATTTCTAACGACTTAGAGATTAATGGATATAAAATTGAATTCAATTCACAAACTGGAAAAAATGAAGCGAAAGCATGGGATCCTGAGAAGGATAAAGGAAAACCAAAATTTATATCGAATCCTATGAATGCAAATACGGATGGTGATCCTTTTACCGATATGTATGAAGTTGAGAATTATAACAACGATTCTGATACTAATTTCAATCCGATAATTGCCAACATACCGAATTTGCAAATTGGTGTCAAACGTATTGAAGTAATTCCTATTGCAACCATTACGGATAATAATGGCGGATCCGTTAGCAGAGGATGGGAAAAAAGCGTATCTACACAACATTCATTTAATGTAGGTCTAAGTGGTTCAGGTGGTGTAGAAGGCTCAGCAGCCGGTCCTGTTCCTTCCGGAAGTGTTTCAGCAAATGTGGGATACGGATATTCAAAAACAACTACGGAAACAGAGAGTTATACAAATAATTTTGATTGGTCTACTGCAACAACTGTAGATACAGCGAACGCAGCAAAATTACGGGTACATTTGGAATATAAGAATGTAGGAACAGCATCCGCTGAAAATGTTTCGCCACATTTTAATATTCGTTTAGGAAACAAAATTATTAATACTGTAAAGGCAACTCAAGATCGTTATAAAGCAAACTATTTAAGTACAGAAAAAGGTGGACGCAATAAAACAGAAGTAGTTATTGACAGTTTAGAAGGACAAGCAGATGCAAATATTGTCTTATCTTTGGATGAATTGAAAGCTGTTGAACAAGGGGAACTTCTTTCGATTGAAGTTTTACCTACAAGTACAATGGATTTATCTATTGAAAAAGGTGAAGAAATTATGCATTTGGGGGATTCAGGGAGATATGAGTCTAGAGTGCATGCAGCTACTGAACAATTAGAAACAGATATAGGAAATATACCAAAGTTTAGAGTATATACTCCTAAAGACAAATCCCTTTCTGATAAGCCAGTTTTATCCTATAACGAAGTTTTTCAACATGTAAATATAGATACGAAAAAAGTAAATCATATTGTAAACAAGGCTAAAAGTACTAATAACGTATCAGTGGTTTCAGCTAATAATGGAACTGATGCATTAAACGATTTAAAAGCGGGACAGGGAGATCGCGGTTATTTACATAAAGACTCTGTACACGGTGCTTTTGCAAAACTACAGCAACCAACATTAGTAGAAGGTAGTTATGATTCTGTGACGCAAAAGATTAGGGCAACAATTTTACCTGGTTTATTTGGGGTGAGTAAAGAGATTCCTACTACTTATGGCAAGAAATGGAATGCTCCGTCACAAACAGTAAAACTAGTTAAACGTGAGAATGGATTTACATATGAATCTAGAGAAAATATACACCCTATTAAATCTGAAATTGCTGCGCACAGAAAAGTTACATTTGAAATCAATGACGCACACAATCTAACGCCTACACAAAAGATTGATACTGAAGTTAAAGCTAATAAAGAGTTTGAAGATTATGTAGTAGATAATTCAGGTGAATTTGTTACTGAAGGAATTCCTTATACTATAGCTTCATATGGAAATACCGCTTATTGGGGAAGTCATCACGCCGGGAATAAATGGGAGTATCTGTGGGCTGAGCAATCTAGTGATGAAAAAGTGAATGTAATTATTGAAAGAGTAGGTCAACCTAAACCCGGAAAACCAATTAAAAAGGATGAAGAGGTATTAATTAAATTCCAAAATCCTATTTATTCAGATTATGCATATTTAAAACTTCAAGATAGTTATATTCATTTAGATCAAAAACAGAACGCAAGTACTTTTAAATTTAATCATGCATACCCAAAGAATTTCACTGGACACCATAAGCAATGGAACATACTATCTAATGGTAACAAGTTAAAGGTAGGATATTTAATTGATTATATGAAATATGGTAATGGAGAAAACGGGACGGATACTATAGCATGGAATTTATCGAGAGCTCAGTAATAGGTAACAGTTCTGTTGCTAAGATTGATAATTAACGGTAATGAACTGAATAAGAAAAGTTAGATACAAAAATTTAGACTACTAATAGGGAATGAGTTTGATGTTGAATCGGACTCATTCCTTTTAATTTATATGATTTAGACACTACTATTTTAAATACTTATCTAGGCATATAAGTAATCAAATGTTAAGATTACTATCTGTATTACATAAATAGTATTCTGAATTTTTATTTGTTTGGATGTTGAAATGAGGAATTTTGATTTGTTGATACAATCAGTTTATATATATTTATTCGAGAATAGAAAAAATAAATTTTTTTGTTATTGATGAAAAAAAGTGAGGATAGTATATGAAGAAAAGAATTTTAATTGTAGAAGATGAAGAAAATATTCGAGAAGTATGCAAACGGTATTTAGAAAGAGAAGAATATGAAGTATATACTGCTGTAAATGGTAAAGAAGGTTGGGATTTATTTCTTACATATCAACCAGATTTAATTATATTAGATTTGATGATGCCAAAAAAAGATGGATGGGAATTATGCGAGGAAATTCGTCAACAATCAAACGTTCCTATTATTATGTTAACTGCTAAGGGAGAAGAAAGGGATCGAATTTTAGGCTTAACAATGGGGGCGGATGATTATTTAACAAAGCCATTTTCCCCTCGTGAATTAGTATTAAGGGTCCAAATTATACTAAGAAGAGGAAGCCAAGTACCAATACAAATAAAAGAATCTCTATCGGAAGTGATAGAATTTCCAGACTTAAAAATATATCCAAAGACAAGATGTGTACTTGTTTGTAATAAGGAAGTGGAGTTAACGGTAAAAGAGTTTGAGGTACTTTATCTTATGGCAAAGCATCCAAAACAAGTATTTTCTCGCTCACAGCTTCTTGAACTAATTTGGGATTTTGGACATGAAGGAGCATCAAACACGGTTACCGTGCTAGTGAGCCGTTTACGTGAAAAGATCGAGAAGCATACGATAAAGAATCGCTGGATTCATACGGTTTGGGGTATAGGATATCGCTTTGAGCCGAATGGAGGAAATGAAACGTGAGATTACGTATTCAATTGTTACTCATGAATTTATTAAGTACCGGTATTATGGTAATTGCTATATGGTATAGTGAGACGAAAATGTTACTTGAACCGGAACAAACGCGGTTATTAACAGTAATTGCATTTGTGGCATTTATTATTTCAACGTTTATTTTTTGGTTAATGACACGCCCTATCATGAGATCTATACAAAATTTAATAAAATTGACGAAACAATTTAGTGATAGACACTTTGAAACAATGTATATAATTGGGCAAGAACCACGTGAGTTTAAAGAATTAGCAACAGCCTTTCAGCAGATGGCAAAAAAACTAGAAGAAGGCTTTACTAAGTTAGAGAAACAGGAAAACTCTCGTAAGGAGCTAATTACCAATATCTCACACGACTTACGAACACCTATGGCTAGCATGCAAATGATGATAGAAGCATTACAAGATAACCTGATTGAAGATCCTGAAATGAAAAAGCAATACTTAGCGACGATTTTAAAAGAAATAGAAAGATTAAGTGGATTAATTAACGACTTATTTGATCTTTCGAAATTAGAATTTGAGCAAGTAGATTTTCACCCAAGTTTCACACATTTAGATAAAGTTCTATTAGATGTATTAGAGTCGCATTCTGTCTTATTGGAAGACAAACAAATCGATGTGCAATTGGTTGTTCCAGATACATTACCTAGACTTTTAATTATGCCTTGTAAAATAGAAAGGGTCATAGGAAATTTATTACATAATGCAATTCGATATTCTCCTATCTCTGGAACAATTGAGTTGACTGTAGTGGAAAATAAACTAACTCAAAAGGTCCAATTCACTTTGCGGGATGAAGGAATAGGAATTTCTCCAAATGATCAATTACGTGTATTTGAACGTTTTTTTAGAACAGACCGATCAAGAAGTTCACAATCTGGAGGTTCCGGACTTGGATTAGCCATTGCAAAATCATTAATTGAAATGCACAAAGGGGAAATTGGTGTAAGGAATCGCGCAGACGGTAAGCAGGGAAGTGAATTTTGGTTCACTCTTCCCATCACATCAGTAAAAAAATAAGATGGCTGAAAGACTTTTGTAACATTTACGTTAGAAAAATGAAAGACCTTCTTGTTAACATACTACTACACAGTATGTTACAGGAGGTTTTTTACTTTATGAAAAGAAGATATGTATGGCTTATAGGTGGTTTGATAATTGTATTGGGGATTTTATGGTCATTGTTCCGACCAGAGAAATTATTTATTGATAAGCACGTAAATGAATCATTGCCACAAGCAGAGATACAATCAACTGAAGTAAAGCAGCAAAGTGATCGAGTAATAAGGGAAGGTCAGTTTCAAAACGGTGTTCATGAAACAGCCGGAACGGCAAAAATTCACCAATTAGCGGATGGAAAACGTGTTTTACGACTTTCTAATTTTGCAACATCTAATGGGCCAGATGTACGAGTTGTATTAGTTCCTACAAATCGTTTGAAAAATAATGAAGACGTGAAGAACTATCAGTATATTGAATTGGGAAAATTAAAGGGAAATAAAGGAGACCAAAACTACGAAATTCCTGAAGGGATAGATGTAAATGAATATGGGTCGGTTTCTGTTTGGTGTAAAAGATTTAATGAAAACTTTGGTGCGGCTTATTTTAATAATTAAATATGAATTCAAAATTTCCTCTTACAGGTGAAATTTATATGAGATATGGTAATAGCTGCAGCAGACTTAGTTGCTAATAAGGGCACTCATAAGAGTGTGTTTTTCATATTTCTTAATTTTTGTATATTTTAGAGCTATTGGACGTTTACGGGGTACCGCTACATCACTATCAAGCTACCAAAATAAAATCCTAGATAGAAAAAACGGTATTTTTTCTATCTAGGATTTAGATGTATCTTTTGAATAAAGTTTGATAAAAATGCTTTTTCTCCCATCCATAAGGAATAAGTTTATTGTGAATGGAGAAAAAATGATTACAGAAGGAGACGGTGGTTGGGGTTCGGCTCCACGAAGTATTATGGCCCAAAAAGAAGACGGCACAATAATGTTTCTAGAGATAGATGGTAGGCAAACATAGCATAGGGGCTACGTTAAAAGAGTGTCAAGATATCCTATATGAAAAAGGAGCTATAAATGCGTTGGCAATGGATGGAGGTTCTTCTGCTACGCTATATTTAGGGGGAAAGGTTATAAATTCGCCTTCCACATTATCTCATGATGATTGTTATTTACCGAATGCTTGGGTGGTAACAGCAAATTCTAAGCAAAAAATACAGATGACAATAGATGAGGAAAAGGTAAATCCAAAAAGATTAGATGAAATTGATACAAAAATTTAAGCCCATGTATGAATTACTTATATAGATGAAAATTATGGTTAAAACCGTAGAATGTATAATGCATAAAATCCGTGAAATGAAATCCTTACACAACAAAGAGAAATGAAAATAACACTAAACTTTTTGATGAAATTCACAAAAAGTTTAGTGTTATTTTTAATACAGTTACACTTTCAAGGTCTATTAACTTGTGAGGTCATCTAACTTTAACCATTGAGATTTTCAAGAGCGTTCATTAAATTAGTTCCATCCGGACTACCTAATCCTGTACAAGCATCCCACCCGGAAGATGCTTTATAAGCACCGTTTCCATTATTTACATTATTATTTCCGACTGTAATATCATGAAATATACCAGTTTGAGTCGATAACTTATATAAAACTGGATTGATAAATCCGATTGAGTGACCCAATTGTTGATTGATATTTGCAATTAAACCAGCCCAAAGAGGAGCTACAGCGCTAGTTCCACCAGTAACAGTTTGTTGCCCATTTACTTCAATTTGATACCCTGTTTCTGGATCAGCATTACCTGCCACGTCTGGAACACCACGCCCACTTTTTCCCCCTGGATTAGCTGAAGACGGAACATGTGCATTTATCTGCCAGCTTGGAAGAGGGAATACATCACTCACTCCGCCACCAGTAGCAATTTGCCTTGCAGGACTATTGTTCCAAACAACCTCATTAGTTATTGTGTGATCGTTCCCTTCTAAACGTGTACCACCACATGCTAAAGCAAAAGGACTAGATGCAGGGAAATCAGTGTGAAGTAATTGGTCTGGTGCAGAACCATCTTGGTTAAAATCTGATGAACCATTATCCCCCGCGGCACAACATACTGTTATGCCAAGTGTTGCAGCATCTTGGAAAGCTCGATCTAAAGCTATTCTAGCTTGATTCGTCCAGCTATCTTCAGATGCACCCCAACTTATAGAAATTACAGAAGGTTTGTTAATTTGATCATGGATAGCTTTGTTGATACCATGAAGAAATCCAGCGTCCGTATTTGGTGCAAAATACATAGCAATTTTCACCCCAGGAGCAACTGCAGCGGCTACCTCAATGTCTAACTGTACTTCACCATCTGCAGCATCCCCTGTTTGATTATGAGCTCCATCTACAAGTACATCAACTAGTTTTGGTTGAGAAACTCCTAAGCGATTAAAGTATTGTACCATATCATTAGGATTGTATCCCCCGCCAAATTCTACAATAGCGATGCATTGGTCCTTACAATTTAAAGATGGAAAATTATAAAGCTTTGCTACTTCGGGTGGTGTAAATGTTTTTCTTGCAGCTGCACTTACAACCTTATCTTCTTCCAACATACAAATATGTGGAGACACTTGTGGTCTGTTATCTAATCCTAAAACGGCTTCAACAATATCAGAAATTTCTTCTGGAACATGTACATGCCCTGTACGTCCGCGATATGTAAAGTCAGGGTGCTCATATTGAGCAAGCTCCACACCAAATGCTGTACTGAATCTATCTACAGTTCCCGCTAACCTAACTGTTCCAGCAGCAACATTTATGTCTTTTACCTCTAGCCCTTGTTCATTTGCAAATGCTTCTATCTTTTTCAAATCATTAGGATTAGCGCCATGCTTGGACTCAAACTCTTCATGGCTAAGGTGACCACGTTCTGAAAGCGGACTAGTAGTTGCTTTTTCAATCATAGATTTCAACTTTTCAGTATTAGAAGGACGTTTAACAACAATGGTTACTAACATCTTTTCATTTGGGTCAGCTGAAGCCACCTTCTTTGCGTTAGATGGGACATTACGTTCACTACCTGAAACCCTAACCAGATTCTTGTTCATTTTTTTACACCTTACTTTCATTATTTTTAATATTGTTAATTTGCTATATTATATTGCTACTAAAAAAATAAAAGCAAACATAGCAACCTTATTATGTACTTATTAAATATTTTTATACTCTATTAAAGAAACATGCATTTAACATATATATTGATTTAAAAAGATAGATAGGGATAATATATTATATATATGTGTGTATAAAGTGTTTTTGAATTTATAAAACTCATATTAATATATGGAATTATAATATTTACTAGTTGTTATAATGTAAATAATGCAGTTCTATTCCTACAAATTCCAGCTGTTAAAGCAGAGTTTGTTAGTGAGAATACAGAATTTATAAAAAAGTCATGGTTATAGTAGAAGGTAAATAGTCTGTTTAGTTTCAAAGGAAACATTATAGGTACGTTTTATTTTTTTAGAGCAAAGAAAATATTGCTTACTTGATCGTTACGCATAAAGCAGGATCTCCTTAAAGATATTACCATTTTAATCCTGGTGTTTTTCTTAAGCAGAATTAGTGTTTATTCATTATTTCATATTATTTTTGTCTGGAATTTTTCATTTGGATTAGCTAGGGATGATATATTTGGATTTTTTGATATTAATTATGTAATTAATTCGCTCACTTTGTAGACTGGACAATTCAAGCATCCAGGTAGATGATTCTTTCTTTAGGAATAAAAAACTCTTGAAGTGATTTAGGTTTTATGAAAAGCTAAATCACTTCAAGAGGAGGAGTAATACCGTTAAGGAGATCCCAAGTACTTAATCCAAAAGAATACTCGAAATGCGGATAATCAACTAGGGTAGTAAAACGCCCACCCCAATTTAAACCAAGTTTTTCTCCTATATACCCTATTTGCTTGAATTTTTTGATGTTACCCCAAGGTATAGAGTTATTTTCGTAAGGTGCAGCATCAAATGCCAATCCCCAATTGTGATATGATTCCCCGCCCCGAGCATTTGTAACCTTTTTACCTGGTTGCCATCTTCCTAAAGAAAATAAACGGTCTTGTTCACTCCAGCTCCTAAATGCGGAATATATTCGAACATCTAAGCCATTAGCTTTTGTTACTTGAAGAAACTCTTTAGCCAACATCTCAACATATGGGTGTAAGGAGTGTAAGTGATTAGAGCTAGTATAAAATTCAGATTGAGAATTGGGATTAAACAATTTGTGGCGTGTTCTAGGTGTAATATCTCCAGAAGGGTATAAATTTAGATTTTTTTGGTATTCTTGTATGGCTTGGGTAGTCGATACATTGAATAGCCCATCAAGTTCTCCAAAATAAGTCCCCATAGATTGCAGCTTCTTTTGTATTAATATTACGTTCTCAAACAATGATCTCCATGTGTTAACTTCTACTATTCCATTTGGATTTAATTTATTTTTTTCTTGAAAAATTTTTGTGCATTTATTTGTTTTTTCGTCAAAAAAACCGGTAATAGCAAGCTTGTCGAAGTTTACTCCCAAACCGTTTAAATTTAATTGGAGGACTGTTACATAATATCCTGTAGAGCCTAATTTTAAAGTGGGTAAATTCTCCATATTTCACCCCTTGATTTTAGAATACTGTTATTTATTATAGCTGAATTGAACTTTAATATGACCGGTACTAATCGTAAAAGAAATAGCGGTTAATATATTCAGTTTTATTCACTCAACTTGCTAAAAGTAAAGTTACTTTATTTAAATATTTGTAAGTATTTTTTCTATTCCTTAAATATAGATTTTAAAGAAGTAATTTAAAACAAGTGCTTTATAAATCAACTGAAATCTTTAATTCATAACTTTCTTTGTTATAAGCAAGTATAAATTTGAATTACTTAAAATTATCTTTGTAAATAAGGTTATTTAACTTTTATAGTATGTAACAAAAGTGTAACTAGATTAATCTTTTGGATTGAAGAGTTATTTTGGATAGATTAGCAGAAGATAGTGAAAAAATAGAGTTGTACAAACGTGTGTTCCGTGATTTTAGAGAGGATTTGAGCAAGTATAAAATTGAGTTATATAAAATTATCTTTGTAAATAAGGTTATTTAGCTTTTATAGTATGTAACAAAAGTGTAACTAGATTAACCTTTTGGATTGAAGGAGTTTTTCGGGTAGATTAGCAGGAAGTGGTCAAGTATTAATAGAGTAGTCCATACTTATTTTTTAAAGAATCTATAGAATCTTTAAAGAAAATAGGCAATTATATGATTTCAAAAAAATAGAGTTGAGCATAATATCATGGATAAAGGGCCTTTTTATTTTGTTTATATACGAGAGTTTTAATATAAATAGGATTTGATGAGAGGAGAGATGAATTTGTATAATTATCCACCATATTCTTCAGGGAATTCTAAACCACCACATTTTATAGCAGGAGTGAGTGATGAAGGTCAGGAAGCTTTTTATCGGCAACCAAGTGGAAAGATATTTGCAAAAATATATGAAAAAGGCACAGAAAGACCGATTAAGGGTGTTAAAGTATCAATTTATAAAATGACAAATGAAGGGCGTATTTTAGCTTCACGACAAAGTGAGGTTATTACTTTATATACGAATGAATTCGGTGAAACAAATACAGTTGCCTTGCCTACACCCCCTAAAGAGAATGCTACCGATCCTTTAGGATCTAAACCTTATTCAGAATATGCAATTTCCATTGAAGCTGCAGGCTATGCACCTGTAGTACTGCGCGGTACACAAATTTTTGAAGATGTTACTGCTATTCAGAAAATGGAACTTATACCTATTAGTGGCGCAGAAGGACGGGATCTTGTTGAAATAATTGATATTCCGGAACATACTTTAATCGGACAATATCCCCAGCAGGAATCCCAACAGGAACTACAAAAAGAACTCGAGACGCAACAAGAGATAAGGGAAGATACCGATAGAGATATTGTAATACCTGAATTTATTACCGTTCACGATGGTCATCCAAATACACCTGCAAGAAATTACAGAATGAGATTTAAAGATTATATAAAAAATGTGGTTGCTTCTGAGGTTTATCCGAATTGGAAAAAAGAAGCATTGTTAGCTAATGCCCTTTGCATTATGACTTTTACATTAAATCGTCTTTATGTAAACCCTTTTAAAGGAAAAGGATTCGACATCACAAGTACTACACAGTTTGATCAAAAGTATACTCATGGAAGAAATACCTTTGAATCTACTGATGATGCAGTGGAGGAGGTATTTAAGCAATATCTTGCAAAGCATGGAGAAAATACACCGTTTTTTACACAATATCGTGATGGGAAAAAGCAAACATGCCTATATGCTAAAAGACCAGGAATGCTATATCAATGGGGAACGTTCTGTCTAGCAGAAAAAGGAATGAGCTATTTGGATATTTTGAAATATTACTATAAAGATATTGAAATCCGTTTGGCGGAATTTATACAAGTCGTCAAATCTTTCCCGGGGAAAATTTTAAAGGAAGGAGATCAAAATCTTGCTGTTGAAACCATTCAAAAGTATTTATTCCATATAAGAAAAAGATATACAGATATTCCAGAAGTAAGAGTAAACGGTACGTTCAATTCAAGTACTACAAATGCAGTTAGGGCTTTTCAAAGACAGTTTCAACTTTCTGAAAATGGGGCTGTAGATGAAATAACTTGGAATAAAATGAATGATATTTATGTGTATGTTACCAATCTCCCTGGCATGTATCCAATTTTACAGAATGGTAGCCAAGGAGAGCTTGTAAGGAGATTACAAAATTTATTGAAGGATTATGGTTTTTACGAAGGACAATTAGATGGTTTTTTTGGACTTGGAACTGAAGTATCAGTGAAAGAGTTTCAGAAGATAAAAAGTTTTACTGTTACGGGAGTAGTGCGTAAGGAACTATGGATGGTCCTTGAAGAGATAGAATATACTATGGGAACTTCCCGAAGGTCTTTAACAAGTAATTCAATTCCACAGCAAACGAATACAGGTTTAAATCTTAAAACACAAGCGCCTTCTCAAAATCAAAATCCAGTATCTATTTATCCCTCTTCTATGACAAATGTGTCCAATTATCAGCAAACACAATCATTCTACAATAATAATAGATATTATCCCTTTTCTTAATTAGTGATGTATGTAAAAGTGACAAGGAGTAATTAAATGAACAGACATAGAGGGAGGACGAATAGATTTGAATGAAAATTATTCTTATCCATTGGATTTAGGACAGCAAATTTATTATCAACCACATCGATTTTTTAATGAAAATCAAATTTATTATGATACACGGCATTCTAATCGGGCATCAACTGGTAAATTAATTGTATCTGTTTATGAAATGAATACAGATAAACCTATTAAGGGTGCAAAGGTATTCATTCGTAAGCAAGAGGATAGTAGTCAAGTTATTGCTACACTCCAAACAAATGACATTGGTTTCACAAGTCCCATTTCTCTATCAGCGCCTCCTAAAGAGTATTCTCAGAATCCTTCAGGACCTAAACCTTATACAGAATATGTTCTTACAATCGAAGCACCTAACTATGGAGTTAAAATAATTAGAGGTGTACAAATCTTTCCGGAAACTACAGCGAAACAAAGAGTGGAAATGGTTCCTGTTAATCGAACAGGAGAACGCCAATTAATTGAAACAATTAATATTCCTCAACATGCATTAACTGAATATTATTTAGAGAGACAACTTCGATCAAACTATCCCCGTTTTTCTCACTTTCCTCAACATGCAAATAGCTTAAACATCCCTCAATACATTATCGTTCATGATGGAAATCCTAATGAATTAGCTCCAAGATATAAAGTGGAATTTAAGGAATATATAAAAAACGTAGCTGCTTCAGAACTTTATCCAACATGGCCTAAAGAAGCTATTAAGGCTAATATAATTTGTATAACATCTTTTGTATTAAATCGTATATATAATGAGCATTATTTGGAAAGAGGGTTTACTATTAGTAGTACTCCTTTGTTTGATCAATCTTATAATTATGGTAGAAGTACGTTTTCTGAAATCGATGATATAGTTGATGAGATTTTTAATCAGTACATTGTAAAACCGTATAGTATTGAACCAATACTAATTAATTATTGTAGTGGCATAAGAAATGAATCAAATGAATACTTCTGTAGATGGGGAAGTGTATATCTTGCTGAGCAGGGGAGAAATTATTTTAGTATAATTCGTGCCTTTTATCCACTATCAGAGATTAACTTTTTATAATTAACAAGTTAATAATGAAAATCCAGAAAGGAAACTGAACATTGTTATTATTAGAAACATTATAGGATATGAAATACTACTTGAAAGCGTTAAGATTTTTTATGTGGTACTCAAAAATAAATATAAATTTAAAACCATAGAAGTAATTAGATTCTATGGTTTTTCTATATGTAGTTATTAAAAAGTATATATTAGGTTTACTCTGTTAAAATAAAGAAAACTTTCTCCTTAAAAAAGTAAGGGAGTAAATATTAAGCTTTTTAACTAATATTTATTAGATTTATGAAAAAAATTCAAGAAGAACGCAATGAAAAATCAATGTAAATATGCAGCACATGAAGTGACAGGTACTGTTAAAGTGGCTGGGCAAACTAAAGATATTAGTAGAAGGGTTTACCGTATGAAAAGTATAGATTGGGATTACGTCGCCTCACCATCCGTTAATAAAAGCGGAAAGTCGAATCTTCAATTAGCTTTAGAAGGCGGGGTACATTTTACAAAAGATAACCACAAAATTGAGTTACATCATTTAACGCAAAAAGAACCTGGAGCAATGGTTGAAATACCAGCTAATAAACATGATGAATTCACTAAAGCATTGAATGGTTTAGTAGAAACAGGAGAAAATTTTAGAAACGACAAAGAGCTATATAAACAGTATAATAATTTTAGAAATAACTATTGGAAAATGAGAGAAAAAGAACATTTAGAAGGGAAATAAATAGATGAATGACAAGATTATTTCAATCATTTCCACATATGAAAAAGATGGTGATTTTATGGGAGGGGTAAATGAAGATACAATTCGAGAAGCAGCACAAATGTTAAACACTACGTTCCCAAACAGTTATCATTGGTTTTTAAAACAGTATGGTAGCGGCGGACTGGATGGTATAGATATCCATGGTTGTGAGACAACAGCTGCATATTCTTCCGTTGTTTACTATACCAAGTTATATAGAGAAACATATAACCTTCCTGAACAATACATTGTTTTAAATGATATCGATGGTACTGTGACATGTTTAGATACCAATCAAATGAAAGATGGCGAGTGCCCTGTTGTCTTTTGGAGTCGTTTTTCAAAGGAACTGTATGCCATTACTTATAAAAACTTCAGCGACTATCTATTAGATTCTTTACAAGAATCTGTAGATAATTTGTATGATGAGGATTAATTGATTATTGAATACTAAGAATCATATTTTATGTAATAATATATATTTATAGGTTTCAGATAATTTTACTGTTTTGATTTACAAAGAAAAAGCCGATTATCTTGAAGTGCACCCCAATTGTTAGACACAGTCTAACAATTGGGGTGCACTTCATAGGAAGATACGGCTTTTTTATGCATAAAGAAAAGACACCCTAAGGTGCCTTCCTCCGACTTGAACCACTTTAATTTTAATAATATGCATTTGGACTTTCATCCAAATAATATTTTACAATATTAAGTGATATTGGTGATTGAGAAATATGAATCGAATCTATTGTTTTACTTTTAAGCTCTTTTCGTATTCTTTAGCTTCATCAACATTTTTAAATGTTTTTAAATCGAATATCTTTTCTCCATCAATACATACAACTAATACTCCATCTTGAGCTTGAAGAACACTACCTACATTACCTTTTCCAAGTGAAATACTGAAGGGATTCTCTACATTTAATGATTTCTTTTTAGCAAGATAATCTTTAAATGGCATACCAATGGATAGTTCGTCTTTTAAGCCTTTAATAGTGTTACCAGAAGTAGTTGTTGGTTGTTCCTTTTTTGTAGCCTCTTCTTGCTGTTTGCGTTGCTTTTCAGCCGTCTCTTGTTCTGCTTTCTCCTTTTTCACAGTCCCTTTTTCTTCAGCTTTCTTTGCTTTCTCCGCTTCCTTTTGTGCTTCTTGCTCAGCTTTAGATTCTTTGGAAGTACTTGCTGTCTCGTTAGATGAACATGCTGCTAATCCCATAAATAAAGCGAAACAAGTAAGTGTTGTTAATAGTTTTTTGTTCATAGTATGTATCCCCCAGCGTTTAAAATGTAAGATTTACCTGAACTATCATAACAAATATAATCACAACTATTTTGTCATATTATGTCGAAATGAAATAAAAAAACACCCAAAGGCGCATTCCTCCGACTTGAACTATCCTGTATTAATGCCCTACCGATTAATAAATTAAATTATAAAAATAATTTGTTATACTTCCGTGTACCCTAGCTGATATAATGTATAAGGAAATTATTGGTTCACATATATTAGGGAGGTACATAAGTCATGATAGATATAATCGAGGTAATCTTGTCATTCTTTTTACTTGTTACATATTCCATTCGTTATCTATTTTCAACAGGCGAAAATAGGAAACAAGCAAAAGCAGATCTAAAGGAATTTTGGAATAGTAATGAAGGACAAGGATTATTTGGTGCTGCTGTGGGACTGGTAATTTCTATAATAATTTTTGGTTATTTGTTGACGACGCAAATAAATTTTTAACTAAGAAGAAAAGTATTAAAGAAAACAAGATATTAAATAATATATAAGGATCTCGCCATTTCTGTTGGATGGTGAGTTTTTTAATGTACAAAAGAAAAGACACCCAAATAAGAGTGTCTTTTCCCATAGTTTTTAGCAGAAGCAAGAAGCTCCAACAATAATTAATAAAATAAATAATACAACTAATAAAGCAAATCCTCCTGCAAAGCCACAGCCGCCACCGCAACTACCACCAAAGCCCATAATAATTCCTCCTTTAAATAGTAGGAGAAAAATAAGAAGTCACTCATGTATCTTAATGGATTCAAATTACTTTATGTTTTTATGGATTAAATGAGCAGGTCCTTTTGAAAATAAGGGAAAGATGATCTAAGGCGCTTCACCTGAAGAGGGGTACGGCCAGCATTTTTGAAAAAAACACGCTAAGAGTATACAAAGTTTTATGCAAAAAATAGGGGGACACCGGGAACCATAGGGAAGCCAAAAGGCGCTCTAGAATAGGAATGTATAAAAAGATGCATAGAGTCATAGAAAAAGGCGAATCCCTTCTGAGATTAAGGGGGCACTTTTTTCTTCGCTACCGATAATGAGACGTTATGTTAACTTGCTATGAATATCATATTCAACTAAAATTACCCTTATTGATGGTACAATTAAAGCCTTGGAGGGATATTATGGGGATTATTTTATATTTTTCATTTTATTTTGGAGTACTGTTTCTTATAATTGGTACTGCATTAGTTTTATTTATTATGGCTGCATTACCAAAAATCTGGAGTAAAAATCTATCATTCGTAATGATTGGTTTAGGGATAAATATACTTACCATTCCGTTATCTTATTTTATAGGTGGGATGGCAACAGATTCTCCTGATAGTACTAGGTTAGATTTTTGGAAAGGATTTTTCTTTATTCAAAAAATACCGCTCTTTTTACTGATTTTTTTATTATTTTTAACTGTGGTGTTGTGGTTTATTCGTAAGAACAAGAAAATAGTAAACATGTAGAATTTTAAAACGACTTCCAATAACGAGAATTATGGTGCGACAAGAAGTCGCATTCCCACAGGGTAGCTTCTGCTACTAGATTAGATGCAAAGTCT